>NZ_JBFBJK010000036.1:0-76074 GCF_040686095.1 Streptomyces sp. NPDC086554 | reverse complement strand
CGCCTTGCAGCTGCACGCACCAGGGCCCGCTCGGCCCTGCTGAATCGGCACCCGGCGCGAAGACCGGCCTGACCCATCGGACAGGCCCTAGGGGGTCAGGCCGTGCACGCGGTGGCCTCCCACCGCGGCGGCCACCTGAGCCTCCGCCTCCGGTGAGAAGATCCCTGACCGTCGCCGGGCCACCGTCGCGTCGATGTCGCCCATGACGAGTTCGGCGTTGATCATCGCTCCGGCCCGGTATCCCGCACTCGCCGCGTTGATCACCTGCTCCATGGGGCTCGCCGCGTTGCCGACCGCCCAGATGCCCGGGACGCTGGTGCGGCCCGTCTCGTCCACCACCGGGTACGGCCCGTGCGGGGTGTCCCTGACCTCGGCGCCGAGTGCGTCGAGCAGGCCGCCGCGGGCCACCGCCTTCGTGGCGACGAACACGACCGAGCGGGGGAACACCCGTCCGTCCGCCATCCGCACGCCCGTCAGCCGGTCGTCCTCGGCCTCCAGGCCCGCGACCTCGCCCTCCACCACCGAGACGCCGGCGGCCGCGAGGCGCTCCCACTCCGCGTCCGGCAGGTCCGTCACGGTGTGCAGGAAGAGCGTCACGTCCTTGGACCACTGGGTGACGAGCAGCACCTGGTGGCTGTTGAAGGGCTCCTGCGCCAGTACGCCGAAGGGCTCGTCCCGCACCTCCCAGCCGTGGCAGTACGGGCAGTGCAGCACGTCACGGCCCCAGCGCTCGGCGACGCCCGGCACATCGGGAAGCTCGTCCACGAGCCCCGTGGCCATGACGACCCGGCGGGCGTGCACCGGCCCGCCGTCCGCGCACGAGAGCTCGAATTCGCCATCGCCGTCGGGCGTCACGGCCGTCACCTGGTCACGCACCAGCTCGACGCCGTACCGCTCAAGATCCCGCCGGCCCTCGGCGAGGAACTCGGCGGGCGGCATCCCGTCGCGCGACAGATAGCCCTGCATGTGCGCGGCCGGCGCGTTGCGCGGCTCGCCCGCGTCGACGACCAGGACCCGCCGCCGCGAGCGGCCGAGCACGAGTGCCGCGCTCAGCCCCGCCGTTCCGCCTCCGACGACGACCACGTCGTACGCCGCGTTTCGCATGTTGTTCCGGGTCACGGTGACCACCTCCACCGGGACCATCCCTCGAAGCATGCGTAATCGACAAGCACATTTGCTGATACTGCAAGAAGTGGCATGGTGGAGTCATGACGGAGACGGAAGAGCCGGAAGCGATGGATCAGGTCCTCACCGAAGTCGGCCCCAGGCTGCGCCGCATCCGCAAGGAGCGCGACGCCACCCTCGCGGGCCTGTCCGCCGCGACCGGCATCTCGGTGAGCACCCTGTCCCGCCTGGAGTCGGGCCACCGCAAGCCCAGCCTCGAACTGCTGCTGCCCATCGCCCGCGCCCACCAGGTCCCCCTGGACGAACTGGTCGGCGCCCCGCCGGTGGGCGATCCGCGCGTGCGGTCCAAGCCGATCGTCCGGGGTGGCCGCACGATGCTCCCGCTGACCCGGCAGCCCGGCGGCCTGCAGGCGTACAAGGTGATCGAACCGGCCCGTTCGGGAGAGCCCGACCCGCGTACGCACGAGGGGTACGAGTGGCTGTATGTCCTGTCCGGGCGGCTGCGTCTGGTCCTCGGTGACCATGACGTGGTGCTCGGCGCGGGTGAGGCCGCGGAGTTCGACACGCGGGTCCCGCATTGGTTCGGGTCCGCGGGGGAAGGGCCCGTGGAGTTCCTCAGTCTGTTCGGGCCGCAGGGGGAGCGGATGCACGTCAGGGCGCGCCCCGCGAAGAGGCCGTCCAAGGCGGAGTGACGGCGGCCCGAAGCGGAGGGCCGAGACTGTTCCCCTGCCTGCAAGCGACCGCTTAGTATGCGATCGAGCCCGGTCTACGAAAGCCCCGTGGAGGCCCCGCATGCAGGCATGGCAAGTGCACCAGAACGGCGAGCCGAGCGCGGTGATGCGCCTCGAAGACGTGGACCGCCCGGTGCCGGGTGAAGGACAGCTGCTCCTGAAGGTCCGCGCCGCCAACATCAACTTCCCCGACGCCCTGCTCTGCCGGGGGCAGTACCAGATCACGCCCCCGCTGCCGTTCACGCCCGGCGTGGAGATCTGCGGCGAGACCGAGGACGGTCGCCGCGTCATTGCCAACCCCGCACTGCCGTACGGCGGTTTCGCCGAGTACGCGATCGCCGACGCGGCGGCCGTGCTGCCCGCGCCCGACGCGCTCGACGACGCGGAGGCCGCCGCCCTGCACATCGGCTACCAGACCGGCTGGTTCGGCCTGCACCGCCGCGCGCATCTGCAGGAGGGCGAGACGCTCCTGGTGCACGCGGCCGCCGGCGGCGTCGGCAGCGCGGCCGTCCAGCTCGGCAAGGCGGCGGGCGCCAAGGTCGTCGGCGTCGTCGGCGGCGCCGCGAAGGCCGAGGTCGCGCGGGAGCTCGGCTGCGACGTCGTGATCGACCGGCGTAGCGAGAACGTCATCGGCGCCGTCAAGGAGGCCACCGGCGGCCGTGGCGCCGACGTCGTCTACGACCCGGTCGGCGGTGACGCGTACACCCAGTCGGCGAAGTGCGTCGCCTTCGAGGGGCGGATCATCGTCGTCGGCTTCGCGAGCGGTGTCATCCCGACGCCCGCGCTCAATCACGCCCTGGTGAAGAACTATTCGGTGCTCGGCCTGCATTGGGGCCTCTACAACGCCAAGGACCCGCAGGCGATCCTCCGTTGCCACGAGGAGCTCACCCAGCTCGCGGCCAAGGGTGCCATCAAGCCCCTCATCAGCGAGCGGGTGCCGCTCGGCGATGCCGCGGGCGCCGTCCAGCGCGTCGCCGACGGGATCACCACGGGCCGCGTGGCCGTGGTCCCCGAGGGGGCCGCCGCATGACCGACGCCGCCGAACTGCGCCGCCGCACCCAGGAGTTCCTCGCCGCCAACCCGCCCGCGTCGACGGACCGCGCCGGCTTCCTCAAGGCCCGCTTCGACGCCGGACTCGCCTGGGTGCACTACCCGGAGGGGCTCGGCGGCCTCGGCGCGGCACGCGCCCTGCAGGCCGTCGTCGACGCCGAGTTGGAGGCCGCGGGCGCGCCCGACAACGATCCGCGCCGCATCGGCATCGGCCTCGGCATGGCGGCGCCCACCATCCTCGCCTTCGGTACCGACGAGCAGAAGCGGCGCTTCCTGCGGCCGCTGTGGATCGGCGAGGAGGCGTGGTGCCAGCTCTTCAGCGAGCCGGGCGCCGGATCCGACCTCGCCGCGCTCGGCACCCGCGCCGTCCGGGAGGGCGACACCTGGGTGGTCGACGGGCAGAAGGTGTGGACGTCCGGCGCGCACGCCGCCCGCTGGGCCATCCTCATCGCTCGCACCGACCCGGATGTGCCCAAGCACCGCGGCGTCACCTACTTCGTCTGCGACATGACCGACCCGGGCGTCGAGGTGCGGCCACTGCGCCAGATCACCGGCGAGGCCGAGTTCAACGAGGTCTTCCTCACCGGCGTACGCATCCCGGACGCGCACCGTCTCGGGGAGGTCGGCGACGGCTGGAAGGTCGCGCAGACCACCCTGATGAACGAGCGCGTGTCCATCGGCGGCGCGCGCATCCCGCGCGAGGGCGGCCTGATCGGCCCCGTCGCCGCGACCTGGCGCGAGCGCCCCGAGCTGCGCACGCACGACCTGCACCAGCGTCTGCTCAAGCTGTGGGTGGAGGCGGAGGTCGCCCGGCTCACCGGCGAGCGGCTGCGGCAGCAGCTCGTCGCGGGGCAGCCAGGGCCCGAGGGCTCCGGGTTGAAGCTCGGATTCGCCCGCCTCAACCAGGAGATCAGCGGCCTGGAGGTGGAACTCCTGGGCGAGGAAGGCCTGTTGTACGAGGACTGGACGATGCGGCGACCCGAGAAGGTCGACTTCGCGGGGCGTGACGCGGGCTACCGCTATCTGCGCGCCAAGGGCAACAGCATCGAGGGCGGGACCAGCGAGGTGCTGCTCAACATCGTCGCCGAGCGCGTCCTCGGCCTGCCGTCCGAACCGCGTACCGACAAGGACGTCGCCTGGAAGGACCTCGCGCGATGACTGATCTGCTCTACTCCGAAGAGGAAGAGGCGCTGCGCTCGGCCGTGCGCGGCCTGCTCGCGGACCACTGCGACGCGGCCTCCGTCCTCGCCCGCTGCGAGACCGACGAGCCGCACGACCGCGAACTGTGGAAGGCGCTCACCGACGGCATGGGCCTTGCGGGACTGCTCGTGCCCGAGGAACTGGGCGGCCAGGGTGCCACGCACCGCGAAGCGGCCGTCGTCCTGGAGGAGTTGGGCCGCGTGGTGGCGCCCGTGCCCTACCTCACCAGCGCCGTCGTCGCGACCGAGGCGCTCCTCGTCTGCGACGGGGAAGCGGCGGCCGAACTGCTCACGGCACTCGCGTCGGGGCGCAGCGTCGGTGTGCTCGCCGTGCCGCTGTCCGCGGCCGCCGGCCAGAGGTTCGCGGACGTACGCGAAGAGGGTGGTGCCCTGCATGGTCGCGTCACGGGCATCGCCGACGCGGCCGCGGCCGACGTGCTGCTCGTGCCCACGGCCGCCGGTCTCTTCGCGGTCGACGTCGCACAGGACGGCGTGACGGTCACCGCGCAGACGTCCCTCGACCCCACCCGTCCGCTCGCCACGGTCACCTTCGAGGCGGCACGTGCGCGTGCCCTCACCTCGGACACCGACCTCGCGGTGCGCGTGGGCCTGCGCGCCGGGGCCGGGCTGCTCGCCTCCGAGCAACTGGGCCTCGCCGAATGGTGCTTGACCGAGACCGTGCGCTATACGAAGGAACGGCACCAGTTCAACCGGCCCGTCGGCTCGTTCCAGGCGCTGAAGCACCGGCTCGCCCAGGTCTGGCTGGAGGTCGTCAACACGCGCGCCGCCGCCCGGCACGCCGCCGACGCCCTGGCCACCGGCAGCGACGAGCCCAACCTCGCCTCCGCCATCGCGCAGGCCTATGCCGCTCCCGTCGCGGTCCACGCCGCCGAGGAGGCGCTCCAGCTGCACGGCGGCATCGGCATGACGTGGGAGCACCCCCTGCACCTCTATCTGAAGCGGGCCAAGGCCGACTCGATCGCCTTCGGCACGGCGGGCCGGCATCGGGGGGAACTGGCGGAGCTGCTCGACCTCCAGGCGCCCTGACCGACGTAAATCCCGGAGTAAATCCCGACGTACATACCCCACAGCAGTATTCGATGCAGCCCGCACGTACCGCGTGCGGGCTGCGCGTTTTACGTCTCCATTACGTGAGGCATAATTGCGAGCTGTTCGCAATAACTGTTGATCTTCAGTAGGGGTGTGGAGCATGAGGGCCCGATCGATACGGGGCACGGGCGCGGTGGCGGCGGCCGCCTCTCTGGCGGTCGCCGCCTCGGCCTGTTCGGCGCCGGGCGACGGCAACAGCGCGGGCGCCGCCAAGGACTCCGCGGTCGTCGGCATCGCGTACGAGCCGGAGACCCTCAGCCCGCTCCTGGGCTACGGCAAGGACGGCAACTCCAAGATCTTCGACGGTCTGCTCACACACGACGCCGACATGAAGCTCAAGCCCGCGCTCGCCGCCGAGCTGCCCAAGGTCGCCGACGACGGCAAGACCTACACGTACAAGCTGCGCGAGGGCGTCGAGTTCAGCGACGGGAAGCCCTTCACGTCCAAGGACGTCGTCTTCACCTACGAGACGATCCTCGACAAGAAGACCAACAACGCCGCCAAGACCGAGCTGGACGCCGTCAAGAGCGTCGAGGCGAAGGGTGACGACACGGTCGTCTTCCACCTCAAGTACCCCTACGCGCCGTTCGCCGAGCGCACCGTTCTGCCGATCGCGCCCGAGCACATAGCGGGCAAGCAGGATGTGAACACGGGCGAGTTCACCACCCGGCCGGTCGGCACGGGCCCGTACAAGCTGGTGAAGTGGTCCAAGGGCGAGAAGCTCACCTTCAAGGCCAACCCCGGCTACTGGGGCGGCGCCCCGAAGGTCAAGAACTTCACGATGGCGATCATCAAGGACGACGACATCCGGGCCACCCGGCTCGACGTCGGTGAGCTCGACGGCGCGATCCTGCCGCCCAACCTCGCCGAGAAGTACGAGAACGACGGCAACAAGAAGACGTACGCCGCCAAGACCTTCGACTACCGCGTGGTGACCCTGCCCACCGGCAACAAGGTCGCGGGCGACACCGCCATCCGGCGCGCCCTCGACGTCGGCGTCGACCGCAAGGCGATGGTCGACTCGATCCTCGACGGCGCAGGCAAGGAGGCCTACGGGCCCGTCCCCACCGACAGCCCGTGGTTCACCAAGGGCACCGAGCGCGAGTTCGACGCCACCAAGGCCAAGAAGATCCTCGACGACGCCGGGTGGAAGCCCGGCAAGGACGGCATCCGCGAGAAGGACGGTGTCCAGGCGACGTTCCCGCTCTGGTACCTCTCCGGCGACAAGCTCCGCCAGGACCACGCGCTCGCCTACGCATCCGACGCCAAGAAGCTCGGCATCAAGGTCGAGGTGCAGGCCGGCACGTGGGAGGTCATCGAGCCCCGTATGCCCAAGGACGCGGTCCTCGCGGGCGGCGGCTCCCCGGCCGACCCGGACTTCGACCAGTACACGCTCCTGAAGTCCTCGCTCGCCGGTGACGGCTTCAACAACATGGCGCACTACGACAACCCCAAGGTCGACAAGGCGCTCGACGAGGCCCGCGAGAGCGGCGAACGCGCCAAGCGGCAGGCCGCGTACGACACGATCCAGCGCGAACTGGTGAAGAACCCCGGCTACACCTTCCTCACCCACATCGACCACCTCTACGTAGTCGACAAGCGCTTCGGCGACCTGACCACCCAGACCGAGCCGCACGACCACGGCCTCGCGTCAGGACCGTGGTGGAACGTCGAGGACTGGCAGCCGAAGCAGTGAAGTCCGCGCTCCAGAAGCTCCCGTGGGGGCCGATGGCGCGCATGACGGGACGGCGGGCCCTGTTCGCCGTCCCGGTCCTGCTCGCCGTCACCTTCGGCGTCTTCGCGATCGCCGCCGCGTCCCCCTTCGACCCGGTCAAGGCGTACGCAGGGACGTCCGGGCTCACGGCGTCCCAGGAGAACCTCGACCAGCTGCGCGCCAACCTCGGCGTCGACCAGCCCCTGGTGCAACGCTGGTGGAACTGGCTCACCTCGGCCCTGACCGGCGACCTGGGGGATTCGAGCACCCTGCGCCAGCCCGTCTCCGACGCCATCGGCGAACGCATCGGCTGGTCCGTGCTGCTCGCCGCCACCGCGTTCCTGCTCGCGATCCTCGTCGGCACCACGCTCGGTGTCCTCGCCGCGCGCCGTCCCGGCGGCTGGCTCGACCGCGCGGTGACCTCGCTCGCGTACACGCTCGAAGCGGCGCCGCCGTTCTGGATCGGACTGCTCGCCGTCTGGCTGTTCGCCCTCAAGCTGGGCGTGCTGCCATCGGGCGGGCTCACGGACACCGCGAGTTCGACGGTGACGGCCGGACAGGTCGCGAGCCATCTCGTGCTGCCCGCCGCCGTCCTGGCGATCTCGCAGCTTCCTTGGTTCGTCCTGTACGTACGTCAAGGTGTCGGCGACGCGCTGGGCGACGACCCCGTCCGCGGTGCACGCGCGCGTGGCCTCGCCGAACGCACCGTCCTCCTCGGTCACGCCCTGCGCTCGGGAATGCTGCCCGTGCTCACGCTGATCGGTTCGCGGGTGCCCGAACTCATCACGGGCGCCCTGCTGGTGGAGACCGTCTTCAGCTGGCCCGGCATCGCCGCCGCCACCGTGCAGGCCGCCACCTCCGTGGACTTCCCACTGCTCGCCGCGCTGACCGTGCTCGCCACTGCGGCAGTGCTCCTGGGCAACCTCCTCGCCGATCTGCTGTACGGACTCGCCGACCCGAGGGTGGGCTTCGATGGCTGACGTGACCTGGCGTGCCACTACAGGGGGCGCTTCCAAGACTCGCTCCACGCGCGCGTGGCGGGTGCGTTCCTCCGCGGTGATCGTCGCGGCGGTCGTCCTCGCCGTCCTTCTCGTACCGCCGCTCGTGAACCTCGACGAACAGGCCGTGAACCTGGCGGCCAAGCTGCAACCGCCGTCCTGGGAACACCCCTTCGGCACCGACGACGTCGGCCGCGATCTGCTCGTGCGCTGCGTGTACGGGCTGCGGGTCTCGCTCCTGGTGGGTGTGGTGGCGGCCGTCGTCGCGACCGTCATCGGTACGGCCGTGGGCGCGCTCGCTGCCGCGTCGGGCGGCTGGGTGGACCGGGTCGTGATGCGCCTCGTGGACGTCTTCTCGTCCGTGCCGCACCTGCTGCTCGGCATCTTCATCGTGGCGATGTTCCGGCCCGGCGTCTGGCCGGTGGTCGTCTCCGTGGCGCTCACGCACTGGCTGTCCACGGCCCGCATCGTGCGCGCCGAGGTGCTCTCGCTCAGGTCCCGCCCCTACGTCGACGCGGCGATCTCCGGGGGTGCGTCACGGCTGCGCGTCACCGTGCGCCATCTGCTGCCCGGCGTGCTCCCGCAGGCCGGACTCGCCGCCGTCCTGATGGTGCCGCACGCCGTGTGGCACGAGTCGGCGCTGTCCTTCCTCGGGCTCGGACTCCCCACCCACCAGGCCAGCCTCGGCACACTCGTCCAGAGCGCACGCGGCTCGCTGCTCGCCGGGGACTGGTGGCCGACGCTCTTCCCCGGCCTGTTCATCATCGTGCCCACCCTGGCGATCGCGGGCCTCGCGGGCGCCTGGCGGGAACGGATCAACCCCCGGCGCCGATCGGAGCTGATGCTGTGACTCCCGTGCTGTCCGTGCAGGGTCTTTCTGTACGTTTCCGGATGCGCGGCGGCAGCTACGTCTCCGCCGTCACCGACGCCCGCTTCGACCTCGCGGCGGGGGAGTGCCTGGCCCTCGTGGGCGAGAGCGGCTGTGGCAAGTCCGTGCTGGCATCGGCGCTGCTAGGGCTGCTCCCGCAGAACGCGGAGACGGCCGGGGCTGCGCTGCTTGACGACGTCGACCTCCTTGCCGCCGACGAGCGGACCCTGGCCCGCACGGTGCGCGGGCGGCGCGTCGGCCTCGTACCGCAGAGTCCGGCGGCACATCTGACGCCGGTTCGGACGGTGCGCGCCCAGCTGGAGGAGACCCTCCGGGAGCTCGCGGGCGTGCCGCGGCCGAGGCTGCGGGCGGCCGCCGAAGCCGCCGCCGAGCGCGCCGCGTTCCCCGCCGGGCACCTGGACCGCTACCCGCACGAGCTCTCCGGCGGCCTGGCCCAGCGCGCCGCCACCGCGCTCGCCCTCATCGGAGACGCGCCCCTGCTGCTCGCCGACGAGCCGACCACGGGACTCGACCGCGACCTCGTCGACCGCACCGTGGACGAACTGCGGCGGCACGTCGGCGAGCACCGCGCGCTGCTCCTGATCACCCACGATCTGGCCGCCGCCGAGCGGATCGCCGACCGCGTCGCCGTGATGTACGCGAGCCGCATCGTCGAACTCGCCGACGCCGACGACTTCTTCGGCACCCCGGGACCCCGCCACCCGTACGCGCGCGGCCTGCTCGACGCCCTGCCGGAGCGGGAGTTCGCGCCGATCCCCGGCATGCCGCCCGAGCTGTCCGCGCTGCCGGGCGGATGCGCGTTCGCGGCGCGCTGCTCAGGGGCGGACGAGGCCTGCGGGGTCGTTCCCGAACCGGTGGGCGGAGTGGCCTGCCACCACCCCCATCCGGCGGCCCTGCTGGAGGCACCCCGTGCTTGAACTGCGTTCCGTAACCGCCGGATACGACCGCCGGGACCCCGTCGTACGCGGCGTGGACCTCACCGTCGACACGGGCGCCTCCGTCGGGCTGCTCGGCCCCAGCGGCTGCGGCAAGTCGACGCTGGCCCGCGTCGCCGCGCTGCTGCACAAGCCGGACGCGGGCCGCGTCGTCATCGACGGTGAGCCCGCACGCGGCTGGCGGCACCGCGCGCCCCGCGAGCAGCGCACCGCCTTCGGCGTCGTCTTCCAGCAGCCGCGGCTCTCCGCCGACCCCCGGCTGACCCTCACCAACTTGATCGCGGAGCCGCTGCGCGCGGCCGGTCGGGGGAGCGAAGCCGCCGAGCGGGTAAGGGAGTTGGCGGCGGCTGTCGGCCTCGGTGACGACCTCATCGGCCGCAGGCCGCACGAGGTGAGCGACGGCCAGCTGCAGCGCGCCTGCCTGGCCCGCGCACTGGTGCTCCGCCCCCGCTGGCTGATCTGCGACGAGATGACCGCGATGCTGGACGCCTCGACGACGGCGGCGCTGGTGCACGCGGTGGAGGAGTACCGGCGCGAGAGCGGCGCCGGTCTGCTCGCTGTCGGACACGACAGGGTGCTCCTGGAGCGGTGGTGCGACCGGACGGTGCACTGGAGCGAGCTGGTGACGGACGGCAGGATGCCGTCAGGTTCCCCGTGACCGGCACCGTGCGCTTCTCGGAGTGAACGAAGGGCGTCGATAGCGCCAACTCCGCGCCGGAGGAGGTTTCTTGACGCGGGCATGGCCTCATACTCACTGAGGCCCCGCCCGTCGTCCCTCGTCCTCCGGGAGTCTCCATGGCCCTCTTCAGCCGTCGTAGAGCCCTCACCACCTTCGGCGCCGCCCTCGCCGGCACCGTCGCCGTTCCCGCGTACGCCCAGGCGAGCGAGCGCGGACACGGCCCCCGCCCCCTCATCCGCGCCCACGCGCACAACGACTACGAGCACCCCCGGCCCCTGTTCGACGCGCTCGACCACCGCTTCGGCAGCGTCGAGGCCGACATCTACCTCGTCGACGGCCAACTCCTCGTCGCCCACGACCCGGTGGACCTCGATCCCACCCGCACCCTCGAATCGCTTTACCTGGACCCCCTGGCCGCCCGCGTCCGCGCCAACGGCGGCTCCGTGTACCGGGGTTACCACCGCACCCCCTTCCAGCTCCTGATCGACATCAAGACCGAGGGCGCGGCGACGTACCTGGAACTCGACCGCCATCTCCAGCGCTACCGGCACCTGTTCACCACGTACTCCCACGGCAAGGTGCGCCGCTCCGCCGTGACGGCGGTGATCTCGGGCGACCGCGCGGCCCGCGCGCCGATGGAGGCCCAGCGGGTGCGCCGCGCCTTCTACGACGGCCGCCTCGCCGATCTCGGCAGCGCGGCCCCCGCCTCCTTCATCCCGCTGATCAGCGACAACTGGACGCTCAACTTCAGCTGGCAGGGCGTCGGCGCCTTCCCCGCTGCCGAGCGCGACAAGCTGCACGGCATCGTCTCCACCGCCCACAAACGCGGTCAGCGCGTGCGCTTCTGGGCCACCCCCGACCTGGCGGGCCCGGCGCGCGAAGCGGTGTGGGGCGAGCTCCTCGCCGCCGGCGTCGATCACCTGAACACGGACGACCTTGCGGGACTTGAGACGTTCCTCGACGCGCACGGGCAGTAACACCCGTTCGGAGGACATGCCGGTCGACCGGATGGTCCCTCCGCTGCGCAACACTGACGGCCGAAGCCGCGGTGCTGACGCGGCGGAGGAGGGTGTTCGATGGCCATCTCGGTCTCTGTGGTGCTGCTGCTCGTGATCCTTGCAGCGGTCTTTCTGCGTAACGGCGCACTGAAGTTCTCACACGCTGTTGTCTGCGCGCTGCTCGGCTTCTACCTGGCGAGTTCAAGCATGGCGCCGACCATCCACAACGGGCTCACGGCCACGGCCGACATCGTCAGCGCTCTGCAGCCCTGATCGTTTCGGCGTCCCTCGCGTGCGGGACACCGAGTGACCGGCGGAGCCCGGGCTCACTTACGGGAGAACACACCGATACCGTTCGGCACCGGGCGCTCCACGCCGCCGCTGGGGTTGTTCCGTACGGTGACGGAATCGGCGCCCGGGATCCTGGCGACCAGGGTGCTCGACGAGACCAGCGTTGACGAGCCGCCGCCGTCCAGGCTGAATCCGTCCACCGCGCCCAACTCGCGCAGGGTGTCGGCCACTTCGGCGATCGTCAGTCCCGTACGGAACTCGGGGGAGCCGTCGAGCGAGAGCAGCAGCAGGCGCTTGCCGTCGTCGGAGATTCCGGCGGCGGTCCGCACGGCAGAGGTCACGGCGTCGAGGCCGGGCAGCGGCGCGCCGCCGCGCAGTACCGGGTAGCCGCCGAGCGCGAAGCGGAACGGGACGCGGGACTCTGCCGCCACCAGGCGGTGCCGGACGCTCACCGGGTCGCCGACCGACAGCTTGCGCAACTGCTGCGCGCCGGCCTCGCGGCCCACGAGGACCGTGGTGCCGCGGGCCACGGGTCCGCCGCCGGGCGTGTCGGCCGACTCCACGACACGCCCGTCGCGCACGGCCACCTCGTGGGTGTCCGTGCTGCAGGGCGCGCCCCGGTTCGTGTCGGTGCCGCAGGTGGAGCGCACCCGCGATGTGCTGCCCCAGTCGCTGGTGAACGCGCCGACGGAGCCCACGGGCAGGGCGTACTGGTTGAGCCCGCCCAGCGGCAACCGGGTCTCGGCGGTACGCACTTCACCGTCCAGACGGAGATCGTCGAGGCGGGCCCGCCGGTCGAAGCCCACGCCGAGCACCGCCTCGGTCGTCACGCCCGGCGGCATCGCCGGACCGAAGCGCTGGCCATTGGGCACCGCACCCTTGAGGGCGTGGCCCCGGGCGACCGCCGGGCCGACGGGTGCGCCCGTGGCCTCGACCCCCGGATGCTGGGTCTCGCTGATGTTGAAGAAGTCGCCGTTGACGCCGCCGACCGCCCCCGCCCCGTCGGCGAGCGTGGAGACGGCGGAACGGGCGCCCACCGCACCGGGATAGAGCAGGTCGACGCCGGTGCGCGGGTTGCTGAGGTCGACGTCGAGCACATGCGCGCGTGCCATGCCGTGCGATGCCGGAATGTCGAACTGCCGGTAGGACACGCCCGGAGCGATCTCCGAGCCGCCCGCCTTGTCGGTGCCCTGAACGGCGTCGGCCGGTGCCGCTCCCATCAGAGCCGCACCGGCCAGCGTGCCGAATGCCGTCAGTACCGAGAGCGCCGCTCTCGCCGTTCTGAACCGTACCGAGGTGTGCCCGCGTCGTGTCGCCACTGCGCCCCCTGCTGTTTCCGTGGCCCGGTCAACTGCCACAGTGTGATGGTCGGTTGAGGAGTTCACCAGATGGCGGTGCCCGTCGGTTGCCTGGCTGATGGCTAGCTCCCGATCAGCTGGGAACGGATCAGGAAACGTACGCCTTCGGGGGCTTCGAGGGAGAAGCCGCTGCCCCGGCCCGGTACGACATCGACGATCAGCCGCGTGTGGCTCCACACCTCGTGCTGGCTCTTCGACATCCAGAAGGTGACCGGCTCGGCCACGCCCGCCACGTCCAGCGAGGCGAGGCGTACATCGGAGTCACCGGTGCGGAACTCGCCCGCCGGGTAGCACATGGGGGCGCTGCCGTCGCAGCAGCCGCCGGACTGGTGGAACATCAGCGGTCCGTGGGCCTCCCGCAGCCGCCGCACCAGTTCGGCGGCCGCGGGTGTCAGCTCCACGCGCGGGGATTCGGTCATGGGCCGCTGCCATTCCTTGCTCGCCGGGCCGCCGTTGAGGCGGTGGTCCAGTCAAACCCACGCAAGGTTGCGAGCACGTTGCAACACGCGGACCCCGCCCCCGTGGCGCGCCTTTGGCCCCCGTCTAGGCCAACGCGTCGTAGACGGCCTTGATGTAGGCGTTGCTGCGGTCGGAGCCGATGATGCCCGGCCCCATTTTGTTCATCATGTACGAGATGGTCATGCGTCGTTCGAGGTCCATGACGACCATCGAGCCGCCCCAGCCGCCCCAGAAGCAGATCTTCCCGTTGGGTATCGACGGGACGATCTCGCGTTGCGGCAGGGCGTAACCGATGCCCCACCGCAGGGGGATCCCGAGGACCAGGTCGAGCCCGTTCGCCTGCTCCTCGAAGATGAGGTCGATGGTCTTCGGGCCGAGCAGCCGGACGCCGTCGACCTCGCCGCCCCGGGCGATCACCGATTGGACGCGGGCGACGGAGCGTGCGTTGCCGTGCCCGTTCACCGCGCCGATGTCCGCGTGGCGCCAGCCGGGCGTACGCGAGTAGTTCGCGTCGATGAGCGGCCCGGTGAACGTCTTCATGGCGACGCTGTCCGCCGCGGGGACGTCCGACCGGGGCGGTGGTGGCGGCGGGGTCACCGGCGCGATGCGGTGCCAGTCCCGCTCGGCGGCGCCGATCTGGAAGTCGGCGCCCAGCGGCCCCGCGATCTCCTCGGCGACGAACTGACGCAGCGTCTTCCCACTCACGCGGCGTACGACTTCACCGATCAGGTGGCCGTAGTTCGTGGCGTGGTAGCCCGCCGCCGACCCCGGAGTCCACCACGGCGCCTGGGCGGCCAGCCGGGCCACGGCCTTCTCCGAGTCGTACAGGTCCTCGACCACGGCGGGCTGTTCGAGACCGGAGACCCCGGAGGTGTGCGCCAGGAGGTGGCGGATCTCGACGCCCTCCTTGCCGTTGGCCGCGAACTCGGGCCAGTAGCGGGCGACCGGCGCGTCGATGTCGAGCACCCCGCGGTCGACGAGCATGAGCGCCGCCAGGCTGGTGACGGTCTTCGTCGACGACCACACATTGGTGACGGTGTCCCGGTCCCAGGCCGTGGTGCGTTCCGGGTCGCGGTGGCCGCCCCAGAGATCCGCGGCGATGTCGCCGTCGATGTCGATGACGAGTGACGCTCCGAGCTCCTCACCGGAGTTCACGTTCTCTTCCAGTGCGGCGCGCACCGCGTCGAAGCGGGCGTCGTGCGTGCCGTGTACGGCAGTCATGTTGCTTGCCTCCCCATGGATTTGCTCACGAGGAGACGGTAAGACCTGACGTTGACGTCAGGGGCAAGTGTGTGGCCTCAGCCAAGCGCAAGCCAGGGGCGACCGCGCGGCCTCACCAGACCAGGACCGCCCGCACCGTCTTGCCGCCCCGGCCGGTGCCGACGACTTCGAGGCGCGCGGCGAGATGCCGCACCATCGCCAGGCCGCGCCCGCTCTCGCGCTCGGCGTCCGCCCTGAGGTCCGTGCCCGTCTTGAGCACGTGCGGGCTGACCGGGCTCGCGTCATGGACCTCGACGGTGACCTGGTCGTCGGACACGACCAGGCGCAGGCGGCAGGGGCTGCGACCGTGCCGGGTGGCGTTGGTGACGAGTTCGGACACGATCAGCGTGGCGTCGTCCACCCGCTCGGCGTTCACCTTCGTCACATGTCGATGGGGGCGGGTCAGGAACACGGAGGTCAGCTTCCGTGCCCGCCCCGCCGAAGCGGCCTCCTGCGGCAGGGCGAATTCGGCGCATGCGGTGTGCCGATGGGCGCGCGTGTGCGCACGCATGGCGACTCACTTCCCCTCCCTGGGACAACCGGCGCACTCACGGAACTACGTCCACCGGGGCCACGGCATGTCTTGCGTGGCCGGTCCTGCCCCACGGTGATGCCCGGCTCGGCTGATCGCCAACCGGGTCGCCCGGACAAACACCCTCGCCGACGGCTCCGCGTTCACCACGCCGGATCCACGCCCTGCCCGTCGGCCACCGGTGGGACCGGGTCCCGGGCGTCACCCTGCTCGGCGACGCCGCCCACTCCGACGACACCGAGGTGGCACTCGCCGCGTACGCACCGGTCACCTACGTGTGACGCCCCGTCAGGGAATGTGGGCCACCGCGGTGTAGATCCCGCTGCCTTCCGGTTCCGGACGTGCGGTGTCCTTGAACCATTCGAGGGCCGCCGCGAGGCCGGGCTCCGTGCGTGGCGAGCCAGGCGCTCGCGCGATGCATGAACGCGCGGTTCTGTCGTGCGGCGTCCTTGGACTCGGGTGGCGGCAGTCTGCCACAGCAACACGACCATGGTGACGGGGCGTTGGGACTTCCAACCGTGCAGGTCGGAGGGTGCACGGGGCGCGTCCCGCCCGGCATGCGGTGGCTGCGGGCGGGACGCGGGGTCGGTCCGTGCGATCAGCGGCCGAGGCCGATGCGGTGCACCTTGTCCTGGCCCTCGGGGCCGGTGCCGGACTTGTCGACGGCGTACGCGGTGCCGTCGGTCACCTGGATGTGGTTGGGGTTGGCGCCGGTGGCCAGGGTCTCGACGACTTTGCCCTCGCGGGGGTCGACGACGGTGATGTTTCCGGGCGTCCGGTTGGCGACCAGGACATGGCCCGAGCGCCGGTCGGTGGCGACGGACAGGGCGCCCGCGCCCGTCGGAACGGTTTTCGTGACGGCGCCCGAGCGCAGGTCGACGACCGAGAGGGCGCCGGCGGCCTGGTCGGCGGTGTAGGCGGTGCGGCCGTCCTTGGACAGCGCGATGGAGATCGGGCCGTCGCCGACCGGGATGAAGCGGGGGCTCTCGCTCTTCGGGGTGATCTCGATGATCCGGTCGTTCTGGAGGTCGGCGGCGTACGCGGCGCCGGTCTTCTCGCTCACCGCGAGGCCGGCCGGACCCGCGCCCTCGACCGTGACGCGCTTCTTCTCCTTGAACGTACGGGTGTCGAAGGCGACGACGGTGCCGTCCCCGAAGCCGCTCGCCCACGCCAGGTCGTGCTTCTCGTCCACGACGATCTCGCGGGCGTGGTTCACGCCGGGCAGCGAGGCGAGGTGCTTGCCGGTGCGCTGGCTGTAGACGGCGACGGAGTTGTCGCGGGTGTTCGTCGTCCAGACGGTGTTGTGCTCGTCGTCGACGGCGACTCCATAGACGGCCTCGACTGCGCCGGTCTCCGTGTTGGTGACGGGCGGCGTGTACGTGGCCTTGATCTGCAGCGTTCTCGGGTCGACCTTCACGAGGCTGGACGTGGTGACCGGCGGGCGGCCCACCGCCGACGTGGCCCACAGCACGTTGTTCCGCTCGGAGTACGCGGACTGGTAGAGGCTTTTGACGAGCGGCGCGG
Source organism: Streptomyces sp. NPDC086554 (assembly GCF_040686095.1). Classification (NCBI taxonomy): domain Bacteria; kingdom Bacillati; phylum Actinomycetota; class Actinomycetes; order Kitasatosporales; family Streptomycetaceae; genus Streptomyces; species Streptomyces sp. NPDC086554. The sequence goes on along the minus strand of NZ_JBFBJK010000036.1, from coordinate 59,222 downwards.
AATCGACGGTCGAGCCGGTCGAGCCGGTCGAGCCGGTCGGGGCGGACGCGTGACCGGAGTGCGCGGTCGCCGTGGCGGGCACCGCGAGCGCGCTGCCCGCGGCGAGGGCCACGGCTACCGCGGCGGTACGGCGGATACGGCGGGTGATTGAGGTCATGCTGCGTCAATCTCCTTGACAGAGGCACCTCTGAGAGAGGCGATCACTCATCAACTTAGCTTAGCCTCACCTAAGTAAATGGCGATTTGTCATGTGGCGCGCACCACAACTCGCGGGGGCGGTAGGGGTGTTGGCGTGAATGACCCGCCTCACGCCCGAGCGGACGGCCCGCCCCTTGCCCGGTAGAGATCCGTGAGGAGTGCGACGGCGGCGTGCGTCGCGGGGTGCGGGTCGTGGCGTCGCCAGATCAGCCGGACGGTGATGGGTGCGGCGTCGCGCAGCGGGCGGAAGACGACGCCGTCGCGGCGGTACTGGTTGCCGGTGCTCTCGGGGGTGAGGCCGACGCCGCGGCCCGACGCGATGATGGCGAGCCAGTCGTCGATGTCCCGTGTGTACTCCACCGTCGGACGCGTCCCCTCGGGCCACAGCTCGGCCGTGGTGGTGCCTGTGCGCCGGTCGATGAGCAGGGTCCGCTCCCGTATGTCGGCCAGCGGGATGGAGCGGCGCCTCGCCCACGGGTCGTCGGCAGCCATGGCGCAATAGCGGCGCTCCTGTCCGACCACGGCGTCGGCGAACCGGGCCTCGTCAAAGGCGGTCCGTACGACAGCGAGGTCGCACAGGCCCTCGGCGAGGCCGCCGGTCGCCGAGTTCGTGCGGATCAAGTACAGCTCGATGTCCGGGTGTTCGGCGGCCCAGCGGCGCTGGAACTCCGCGGTGTGACGGCCCATCGCCGACCAGGCGTGGCCGATACGGAGCCGGGTGTGCCCGGTGGTCGCCTCGCGGACGAGGTCATCGGCCTCCGCGAGGACGTGGCGGGCCCGGGCAAGGACCTGCACGCCGGCGGTCGTGGGCGTGACACTTCTGCTGGTGCGGTGCAGCAGCCGCACCCCGAGGGTTTCCTCGAGGCCCGCGAGGGTGCGCGAGACGGCCGCCTGGGAGACGCCGAGCTCGGCGGCGGCGTCGGTGAAGCTGCCGGTGTCGATGATGGCCACCAGGCAGCGCAGATGCCGAAGCTCCAGATCCATGACCCCAGCGTATAGATGAGCACTCACATGCATTTTGCGTATGCGTGCGGGAGGCGCATTCTGCGGTGCATGCGAAGGTCTCAAGGTGCCGACGGGCTCGGGGTGGTTGCGGGGGATCGGGCGGAAGGTTCGGCCCACCGGTTCTCGGGGACGGCCATGATGCTCGGCAGCGGTCTCTCCAACCAGGTCGGTGCCGCCACGGGCGCTCTGGCCTTCGACGCGATCGGCCCTGCCGGGGTGGTGGCCGTGCGGCAATGGGTCGCGGGCGCCCTCCTGATGGCGGTGGGCAGGCCGCGGCTGCGCGCCTTCACCTGGCGGCAGTGGTGGCCGCTGCTGTGTCTTGCGGCGGTCTTCGCCACCATGAACCTGTCGCTCTACACCGCGATCGACCGTGTGGGTCTCGGCCTCGCGGTGACCCTGGAGTTCCTCGGCCCACTGGCGGTCGCCCTGGCCGCATCGCGGCGGGCGGTGGATCTGGGGTGTGCCCTCGTCGCGGGGGCGGCGGTGGTCACGCTGGCCCGCCCGCAACCCACCACCGACTACACCGGCATCGCGCTCGGCCTGCTCGCGGCGGCGTGCTGGGCCTCGTACATCCTGCTCAACCGCACCGTCGGGGCCCGGCTGCCCGGCGTCGAGGGATCGGCGACCGCCGCGGGCATCTCCGCCCTGCTGTACCTGCCGGTCGGCATCGTGGTCCTCGCCCACCGCCCGCCGACCCTCACGGCGCTCGCCTGCGCGAGCGCCGCCGGGCTGCTGTCCTCGGCGGTGCCGTTCCTGGCCGATCTGCTGGCCCTGCGCCGCGTCGACGCCCGCTTCTTCGGGATCTTCATGAGCGTCAACCCCGTCCTCGCCGCCCTGGTCGGCCTGGTCGTCCTGGGGCAGGCCCTGGACTGGGTCGAGTGGCTCGCCATCGCGGCGATCGTCGCGGCGAACGCGGTGAGCATCCTCGTACCCGGACGGAGTTCCCGGCGCCCGGCTGTCCGGTCACGCCTGACTGTCGGGTCACGCCCGACTGTCCGGTCACGGCCGACGGCCGCGGACCGGGCGACGCACGGCGAGCCGAGCCACCACTAGGAGCGGCCACTCGCGCAGGGGCGGTTACTCGAACCGCGAGGTGTCGCCCGCGCCGCGGCGCACGATCTCTGCCTCGCCGCTGGAGAAGTCGATGACCGTGGTCGGCTTCGTGCCGCAGTCGCCGGAGTCGACGACGTCGTCCACCGCGTGGTCGAGCCGCTCCTTGATCTCCCAGCCCTGCGTCAACGGCTCGTCCTCGTCGGGCAGGAGCAGCGTGCTGGAGAGCAGCGGCTCGCCGAGCTCGGCGAGCAGGGCCTGCGTCACGACGTGGTCGGGAATCCGGACGCCGACCGTCTTCTTCTTGGGGTGCAGGAGCTGGCGCGGTACCTCCTTCGTCGCGGGCAGGATGAAGGTGTAACTGCCCGGCGTGGCCGCCTTGATCGCCCGGAACACGTCGTTGTCGACGTGCACGAACTGCCCGAGCTGCGCGAAGTTCTGGCAGACGAGTGTGAAGTGGTGACGATCGTCGAGGTTCCGGATCGTGCGGATCCGGTCGAGGCCGTCGCGGTTGCCCAGCTGGCAGCCCAGCGCGAAACAGGAATCCGTCGGGTACGCGACGAGCGCGCCGGACCGGATGTCGTCCACCACCTTGCCGATGGTGCGCTGCTGCGGATTCTCGGGGTGCACGTCGAAGTACTTCGCCATCCGCCGAGCGTACGTGATCAGGCGGCCGGTTCCGGCGCGGCGAACGGGCGTCGATCGCGGATGTAGCTCAGCTTAACGAAGGTGCAATTCTCTTTGCTTGTCCTTTCAGATCGTCGACGGCATCGTTCAAGGGGCAACGGCCCGAACGGTGCACGGACCACGGCCCGGACAAGGAGAACAAGTGTGAGCGGCGTCCCCGTGTGGTCGGTGCTCATCGGCCTCGCCATCGGCACGGAACGCGGACTGCGCCCCGTCCGCCTGGCCGGGCTCCTGCTCGGCTTCGCGGGAGTGCTGCTGATCTTCGCCCCGTGGCAGCAGTCGGGGCTCGCGAGCTGGGGCGCCCTCGCCATCGTCGGCGCGGCGGCCAGCTACGCCATCGGATTCGCGTATATGGGACACCATCTGGTCGGCAATGGCATCCCCACCATTTCCCTCTCCACGGCCCAACTCCTCGCCGCGACAGGCCTGACGACGCTGATGGTGCCGGTCGGCGGCCTCGGAACGGTCCATGTCCAGCCCAAGGCCCTGATGGCCGTCGTCGTCCTGGGGATCTTCGCCACCGGCATCACCTTCCACCTCACCTACCGGATCATCGCCGACGAGGGCGCGACCAACGCCGCGACGGTCGGCTATCTGCTGCCGGTGGTCTCCGTGGGGCTCGGCGCCGTCGTGCTCGACGAGGCCTTCAGCTTCCGCGTGGCCGCGGGCATGGTCGTCGTACTCGTCGGAGTCGGCATGACGCGACGTCAGAGCGCCGTGGTCAAAGTGCAGCACGCAGAAGTCGAAGCACAGCACGCAGAAGCGGCACAGCAAGCTGAAGCAGAACAGGACGCGGTGAAATGACCGAAGTGACGGTGACGAACTCCCTCACGGAGTCGCTGCCCGTGGACGCCATCGTGATCGGTGTCGCCCAAGGACCCAAAGGACCGAGGCACGCCTTGTGCTCGCCGTCGGCCTGGGCGAGCCCGACGCCGAAGGCGGGCACGACACCGAGGCGCTGCGCCGCGCCGCGGGCGTCGCGGCCCGGACCCTGGCCGGTGCCACGAAGGCCGTGCTTGCCCTCCCAGCCGCCACGGCCGATGCCGTGGAGGCGGTGGCGCTCGGCGGACTGCTCGGTGCGTACGCCTTCACCGCGTACCGGACCACCGGCGATGACAAGCCTCCCGTGGGCGAGTTGTCGATCCTCACCGGGCACGAGAACGCCGAGGCCGCGCTGCGCCGCGCCACGGTGATCGGCCAGGAGCTGAACCGTGCCCGTGACCTCATCAACACACCGGCCAACGACCTGTATCCGGAGAGCTTCGCCGCCACCGTGCGGGCGGTCGGGGCGGAGTTCGGCGGCATCCTCGGCGTCGGCCAGGGCTCGGTGAACCCGCCGCGCCTTGTGCGGATCGCCCACACGCACCCCCGGGCGCGGACGAGCATCGCCTTTGTGGGCAAGGGCATCACCTACGACTCGGGCGGCATCTCGCTCAAGCCCGTCGGCTTCAACGAGATCATGAAGCGCGACATGTCCGGCGGGGCCGCCGTGTTCGCCGCCGTGACGGCCGCGGCACGGCTCGACGTGGCGACCCTGACCAGCGCCATGCGGCAGGCCTGGCCGATGCCGCTGCCCGCCCAGTTGCGGGAGGGCCTCGACTCCCCGGTGGCCGACATCGCCAACCAGGGGGAGCGCATGGGAGGCGGACTCGTCGCGGGCCTGTTCCTCAAGGAGTTCGTGCCGGCCGGCACCCGCTGGGCGCATCTCGACATCGCGGGACCGGCCTTCCACGAGGGCGCTCCGTACGGCTACACGCCCCAGGGCGGCACGGGAACAGCGGTCAGGACCCTGATTCGGCTCGCGGAGGAGCTCGCCGATGCCCGCTCTTGCGGGCGCACCGAGCGATCGGACGGGCGGCGATGAGGATCCTTCACCAGGTCGACTCGTTCACCCGGACCCCGTTCACGGGCAATCCCGCCGGGGTGGTCCTCGACGCGGACGGCATGACGGACGCCGACATGCTCGCGGTCGCGCGCGAGCTCAACAACTCCGAGACGGCTTTCGTGATGCCCCCTGACGGCGCCGATCACGACGTACGCGTCCGCTTCTTCACCCCGACGACGGAAGTGCCCACCTGCGGGCACGCCACCGTGGGTGCGCACTTCGCGCGGGCCGTCGGGTACGGGCTGCCGTCGGGCTCGCTGGTGCAGAAGACGGGCGGCGGCCTTCGCCAGCGGGTGGAGATCCTCCGTGACGGCGACGGCGACGGCGACGGTGACCGCGTACGCATCGGCATGCACCAGGGCGCGGTCGACTTCGGGCCCGAACTGGACGGCAGCCAGATGGACAGGCTGCTGCGGGCACTGGGCGCGAAGAGCGGCGATCTCGCGGACATCGTGCCCGTCCAGATCGTCTCGACCGGGCACTCCAAGGTCGTCGTGGAACTCCGCGACCGCGCCGTCGTGGACGGTCTGCGACCCGACCCGGCCGCGTTGACGGCGCTCAGCCGCGAGATCGGCAGCAACGGCTGGTTCGTCTTCACCCGGGCCACCGGGGAGGCCGAACTGCTCACCTGGGCCCGGATGTTCGCCCCCGCGATCGGCATCGCCGAGGACCCGGTGACCGGCAACGGGCACGGCCCGCTCGGCGCCTATCTGGTGCACCACGGGATCGTGCCCGCACCGGGTGGCAGGCTCGAATTCACCGGCCGCCAAGGGGTGGCGATGGGGCGACCCGGTGAGGTCGGGGTGCGGGTCGACACAGGGTCCGGCTCCCGGCAGGGCGGGGAACTCCTGGTCTCGATCACGGGCGACGCGACGACGGCGTTCCGCGCGCGACTGAACGCGTAGTGGAACGCGTACTGGCCTGCGCGTGCGGGACCAGGTGGGGCGGCTGGTCCGGACGTGAGGTCCGGGTGTCCGCCGGGCGCCCCAAACCGCCGTCGACCAGCGGCGACGTACGACAAGTGCGATGTCCGAATCCCGCCAGCATCCGTGATCCCGGCACCCCACTGTGGAGGTGGAACGAAAGCGAGCGAAAGCGAAGGGAAGGGTGGCGACGATGACCGTCTACACGACCATCACCAGCCCGTTGGGCGAACTCCTGCTGGTGGGTGAGGAGACGCGCGACGGCATGACCCTGACGTCGCTCTCCGTGCCCGGGCAGAAGAACGCCCCTGCCGTGCGCACCGACTGGCGGCACGCACCCGAGCGGTTCGCGGGCGTCGCCCGGCAGCTTGCCGCGTACTTCGCCGGTGAACTCACGGAGTTCGACATCGAGTTCACCCCGAGCGGCACGGAGTTCCAGCGGCGGGTGTGGCGCGCCCTGGAGGACATCCCGTACGGCACATCGACCACGTACGGCGCTGTCGCCCAGCGGCTCGGTGTGGATCGCGGGCGCGTCCAGGCCCTGGGCGCCGCGATCGGTGCGAACCCCCTCCTGATCGTGCGGCCCTGCCACCGCGTCATCGGCGCGGACGGCTCGCTGCGCGGCTACGCCGGCGGTGTGGAGCGCAAGGTTCAGCTCCTCACCCATGAGGGCGCCCTGCAGCCCACCCTCGTCTGACGCGCCCCGGCCCCGGCCCCGGCCGGAGCCGGGGACGGCCCCTCCCCGCAACTCGAAGGACCGAACCATGACCGACACCACGCACCCCACGAGCCGCGTCATGTCACGCGTCGACGCAGGGGACTGGTCCGCGCTGACCGCCGAGCTCGACGCACACGGCCACGCACTCACCGGCCGGCTCCTGAGCGCGGGGGAGTGCCGTGAGCTCGCCGCCCTGTACGACGACGCCGACCGTTTCCGCACCACCGTCGACATGGCCCGGCACCGCTTCGGCTCCGGCCAGTACCGCTACTTCACCCACGAACTGCCCGATACGGTCCGGGAGTTGAGGGAGGCGTTCTACCCCCGGCTGCTGCCCATCGCCCGCGACTGGGCCGAAAAGCTCGGGAAGCCCGCGCCCTGGCCGGACAGCCTGGAGGAGTGGGTGGCGATGTGCCACGCGGCAGGGCAGTCCAAGTCCGCCCAGATCCTGCTGCGTTACGGCCCCGGCGACTGGAACGCCCTGCACCGCGACGTGTTCGGCGACATGCTCTTCCCGCTCCAGGTCGTCATCGGCCTCGACACCCCCGGAACCGACTTCACCGGCGGCGAGTTCATCATGACCGAGCAGCGCGCACGCGCCCAGTCACGCGGATCGGCCACGACCCTGCCGCGGGGACACGGCCTGATCTTCACCACCCGCGACCGGCCCGTGGCCTCCAAGCGCGGCTGGTCGACCGCCCCCATGCGGCACGGCGTGAGCACCGTCCGTTCCGGGCGGCGGCGCACGCTCGGCCTGGTCTTCCACGACGCGGCGTGAGGTCCCCGGCATGTACACACTCTGCGGACCGGACGGAAAGCCGTATCGCAGCAGCGCACCCGGCACGCTGGGCGGACACCGGCGCGGGCGCCTGTACGGACGCCTGGACTGCCCCTCCGCGCTGCGGGCCATCGCCCGCGGCCACTACGTCGCCCACCGGGTGTTCTTCGCCGACGAGGCCACCGCGATCGCCGCCGGACACCGGCCGTGTGCGGTGTGCCTGCCCGCCGCGTACGCCCGTTGGAAAGCCCACACGGACGCGTACGCCCGATGGAAAGCCCACACGGAAGGCGGTGCCACCGCACCATGAGCATCCTCCAGCAAAGGGAAGCCTCCCGGTCGCCCCTCATCGCCGCCGCGGAACTGGCCGCCCACCCGGACCTGCCCGTCCCCCTCGCGCACACCGAAGCCGAACTCGCAGCCCTCATCCGCCTGTTGAGCCTCCCCAAGGCACGGATCGAGACCGTCGTCATCGGGCACAGCCGAGATCCGGCCTCCCGAAGAACCGCCGGGGCCTTTGCCGCCGCCTGGACGGCACGCGGCGGCACGGTCATCGCGACGGTGCACTGGCCCGAGACGGCCGCCTCCTGGCTGCGTCCCGCGAACCGCCTGACCGCCGAACTGCCGCACGCCTGGGTGATGGCGGCCGCGCCCCTCGGCTTCGCCCAGCTCTCCCGACGCCTGCGGCACTCCACCGCATGGGACCCCGCCCGCACGTACGCCTTCGGGTCCCTCGCGGACTCACGGCTGCCCGCGCTCGCCGGTCCTGGCGTCCTTGACGGGCTGCGCGGTGCGAGCGCGGACGGCGCCATCTGGGACGTACGACGGGGATGGGTCACCTCATACGCGCCGGTCAACTCCGCTCCCCGCTCGAACGGTTGACCTGTACGCTCGGGCAATGAACGCAGAAGACGCCAGCCTCCTCATCGACACCAGCAAGCCGCACCCGGCCCGCGTCTACGACTGGCTGCTCGGCGGCAAGGACAACTACCTGGTCGATCAGGAGATGGGCGAGAAGCTGCCGCCCGAGGCGAGGGACAACGCGGCACGGAACCGGGCGTTCATGCACCGTGCCGCCGCCTGGCTCGCGCACAACGGCGTCCGCCAGTTCCTCGACATCGGCACCGGCATCCCCACCGCGCCGAACCTGCACCAGATCGTCCAGGAGATCGCCCCCGCCTCCCGGATCGTGTACGCCGACAACGACCCCATCGTGCTGCGCCACGCCGAAGCCCTCCTTGTCAGCAGTCCGGAAGGCGCCACGGACTACATCCAGGCGGATGTGCGCAGGCCCGAGGCCATCCTCGACCACGCACGCGAGTTCCTGGACTTCGGCAAGCCCGTCGCCCTGTCCCTCATCGCGCTGCTGCACTTCATCACCGACGACGAGGACCCGTACGCCGTCACCCGCACGCTCGTGGACGCCCTGCCGTCCGGCAGCTACCTGGTCCTTTCGCACGGCACCACCGACGAGCATCCCGAGCTCGTGGAGTCCGTCAAGAACACCTACAGGGAGGGGCAGGTGCCGCTGCGGATGCGGCGCCGCGAAGAGGTCGAGCCCTTCTTCGACGGCCTGGAGCTTGTCGACCCGGGTCTGGTGACGGCGACGCGCTGGTACCAGGAATCGCCCGCTCCGAAGGAGGAGTTGAGCGGCTTCTACGTCGGAGTCGCCCGCATCCCCTGACGGAGGAGCCTCGACCTGCCCCACGGCCCGCCTTTCCTTACGCTGGAAGCAGAGGTGAGGAGGGCCGTCATGCCGGCCATCGCCGTGCACAAGGCAGCACTGCGTGAGGGGCTCGTCCTTCCGTACGCCGAGGTGGGCGGCCCCGCGGGTGTGCCGGTCGTCCTGGTCCACGGCTATGTCGACTCCTGGTGGACGTTCGAGCCGCTGCTGCGGCGCATGCCCGCCTCCCTGCATGCCTACGCGCCCACGCAGCGAGGCAACGGAGACGCCGACAAGCCCCCGGACGGCTATCTCCCCGAGGACTTCGCCGCGGACCTCGTCGCCTTCATGGACGGCGTGGGGATCGAGCGCGCCGTGCTCGTCGGGGGATCGAGCGGAGGGGTGCAGGCGCGCATCGTCGCGGGCCGCTATCCCGACCGGGTGGCAGGTCTCGTACTCCTGGGTGTCCCGGTCACCCTCGCCGACAATCCCGCCGCCGGTGAGCTCTGGGAAGCCGTGCGGCACCTGGAGGACCCGGTGGACCGTGACTTCGTGGAGCGGTTCGCGCTCGGCATGACGGCCGAACCCGTCGCCCCCGGCTTCCTGGAGACCATCGTCGAGGAGAACCTGAAGGCACCGGCCCGTGTGTGGCGGGAGACGCTGCGCGGCCTCCTTGAAACCGATCTGCGCGCGACGCTGGCCGGGATTCTCGTCCCCACACTGGCCGTCTGGGGCGACCAGGACCCGATCGTGACGCGCGCGGAGCAACAGACGATCCTCGACACCGTCATCGGCTCCCGGCTGATCGTCTACGAGGGCGCGGGACACGTCGTGTACTGGGAGAGGCCGGAGCGGGTGGTGCGGGACATCGCCGACTTCGCTGGCGGCATCGGCTGACCTGCGGAGGCCGAACCCAGGCCCCGCCGCGCTCGCCCGGATCGCTTGCGGATGCCACCGGCGGACGGGCGTGCTGTGCTGGCCATGGGGCGGCGGCCGCCACGCGGCGGCCCCTTCACACACGCCCCGCATCGCACCCTCGCCATCACACAAGGAGCAGCCGCCATGGCGATCTTCATGCACGCCTCCCTCCCGGGTGTCACCACCGACCAGTACGACACCCTCAACGCGAAGCTCCAGGAAACGCCCGAGATCTTCGACGGCTGTATCGCCCACGTCTGTGTTCCGAGCAGCGACGGCCTGGACATCTACGACCTCTGGGAGTCCGAGCAGCACATGCAGGCGTTCACCGGGAAGCTGATGCCCGTCGCCGAAGGACTCGGCATGTCCGGTCCCGGAGGACAGCCCGAGACGGTCTCCGTGCACAACTACTGGATCCCCGGAACCTGAAGGCCGCGCGGAGCCGTTTGCCGTGCGGGCCCGGCCCGCACGGGCGACGATGGACGTATGGAGCGGACATCCCTCGGTGATGTCAGCACACCGGGACGCGTCGCCGCTGCCGACGAGGGCATCAGCGAGGAAGAGCTGGGCCTCGCGGCACGCAATCACGGGCTGCCGCTGGAAGCGCTGCGCTACGCCGTCACACCGCCCGGCCTCCACTACGTGCTGGTCCACTACGACATCCCCGCGGCCGACGCGGACACCTGGCGGCTCTCCGTCGGCGGCCAGGTCCGTACGCCCATGGAGCTGAGCCTCACGGAACTGCGGGCGCTGCCCGCCGTCACCCACCGGGTCACGATGGAGTGCGCGGGCAACGGTCGCGCCCGGCTCAGCCCGCGCCCGGTCAGCCAGCCCTGGCTGGTGGAGGCGGTGGGCACCGCCGACTGGACGGGCGTACCGCTGCGGACGGTGCTCGCGCAGGCGGGGGCCGAGGACGGCGCGGTCGAAGCCGTCTTCACGGGCGCGGACCACGGAGTCGAGCGCGGCGTCGAGCAGGACTACCGGCGCAGCCTGCGGCTGCCCGTGGACGCGGACGTGCTGCTTGCGTACGCGATGAACGGCGGCCCGCTGCCGCCCCAGCACGGCTACCCGCTGCGGCTCGTCGTCCCCGGCTGGTACGGCATGGCACACGTCAAATGGCTCCGCGCCGTCGAACTGACCGACACCCCGTTCACCGGCTTCCAGCAGGCCGTGGCGTACCGGTTCCGGCAGTCCTCCGACGACCCCGGCGAGCCCGTCACCCGGATCGCCCCGCGCGCCCTGCTGCTCCCGCCCGGCTTCCCGGACTTCATGTCACGCGTACGGGTCGTGAGCCCTGGCCCCGTCGATCTTGAGGGGCGTGCCTGGTCGGGGTACGGGCCGGTCACACGGGTCGAGATCAGCGCCGACGACGGCCGCACCTGGACCGACGCCGAGGTGGCGGGACGGGGCCCGCACCGCTGGGCATGGCAGGCCTGGCACACCACGTGGCACGCGGCGGCCGGATGCCACCCCTTGACCGTCCGGGCATCCGACGCCGACGGCCACACCCAGCCCCTCGAACAGCCGTGGAACCGGGGAGGTTTCGGGAACAACCTCGTGCAACGCGTCCCGGTCCTGTGCTGTTGACCGACTCATCGATCCGAGGCACGCAGACGCGTCGCGTCCTGCGCGGGCGGCAGCCCGAAAGCCCGCCGGTATTCGCGGTTGAACTGTGTCGCGCTCACATACCCGACGGCCTGAGCGGCCTGTACGGCCGTGGCGTCGCCGGCGACCAGCAGCCGTCGCGCCTCCTGCAGCCGCAGCTGCTTCTGGAACCGCAGCGGGCTCATCCCGGTGGCGGCCTTGAAGTGGCGGTGCAGGGTGGCGGTGCTCATGTGCGCCACCGCCGCGATCGCGTCGACGGCGAGCGGCTCGGCGTAGTGGGCGCAGATCCACCGGGCCGCCGCGCGCACCCGGGCCCCGCTGGAGTCCGTCAGGGTGAAATCACGGAGCAGCGGGCCGAGCGGGCTGCCGAGCAGACGGTAGAGGATCTCGCCCTCGATACGGGCCGCCAGCGGGCGGATGTCCTCGGGGGTGTCGAGGAGCCGCACCCAGCGGGTGACCGCGTCGACGATGTCCGGGGTCATAGGCGCGGTCAGCTGTCCGCCGGGAGCGGCGGGCGCAGCCGGTGCGGCGCCGTCCAGTTCGAGGAGCAGATCGGCGATGACCTGGGCGTCGAGCCGCATGACGGCGGAGCGGTAGGGCAGCTCATCGAATGTGGCGGTGACCGGCATCGCGACGGAGTTGAAGAACATCTGCCCGCGCCCGGTCACCCAGCTCCGGTCGCCCGCGACACCGCGCTTGGCGCCCTCGACGGTGAAACAGATCATCGGCTCGTACAGGAGGTCGGCGGCGGCTTCGGGCTCGTCGAGCGCGACCACGGTCAGGCGGGGCACCGCGCTGTCCGACCATGTGCCGTCGGTGTGCCGGGCGATGGCCGCCGCGAGCTGGTCCAGCATGCGGGCTCCCTTGTTCCCCGACTGCTCCCCGACTGCTCCCCGACTGAGAGGATCAGGCAAGAGTATGCGGCCGTCGCCCCATGCTGCGCGGTGCGTTCGCTCGTAGCGTCGACGGCATGACACAGACCGATGACAAGCACGGCAAGCACGACTGGCACAACAAGAACCTCCCCGAGCGCAAGCTCGGCACCCAGGGCCTGGAGGTCGGGGCGATCGGTCTCGGCACGATGGGCATGACGATGGCGTACGGCGCGGGCGACGAACCCGGCGGCATCGCCACCGTCCGCCGCGCGTACGAACTGGGCGTCACGCTCTTCGACACCGCGGAGCTGTACGGCATGGGCACCGGCAGCAACGAGCGGCTGCTCGGCCGCGCGGTCAAGGCCTTCCGCGACGACATCGTGCTCGCCACCAAGTTCGGCTTCGACATGAACGCCCCGCAGAACGCCGAGGGTTACGCGCTCAACAGCAGGCCGGAGCACATCCGCGAGGTCACCGAGAACAGCCTGCGCCACCTCGGCACCGACCGCATCGACGTGCTGTACCAGCACCGCGTCGACCCGGACGTGCCGATCGAGGACGTCGCGGGCACGATCGGCGAGCTGATCGCCGAAGGCAAGGTGCGCCATCTCGGGCTCAGCGAGGCGGGTCCGGACATCATCCGGCGCGCCCACGCCGTCCACCCGGTGTCCGTGCTGCAGACCGAGTACTCCGTGTTCGAGCGGGCCGTGGAGGCGGACGTCCTGCCCGTGGTGCGGGAACTCGGCATCGGCTTCGTCCCGTATTCGCCGCTGGGCCGCGGCTTCCTCACCGGCGCCGTGCGCCCCGCCGCCGAGTATCCCGCGGACGACATGCGCAGCTGGGACGACCGCTGGCAGCCCGGCAACTACGAGCAGAACCTGGCCGCGGTCCGCGATTTGACCGCCCTCGCCGAAGCCAAGGGCGCGGCCGTCACCCAACTGGCGCTGGCCTGGCTCCTGGCCCAGGGCGACGACATCGTGCCGATCCCGGGCACGCGTGATCCGCGGCGGCTCGAGCAGAACGTCGCGGCGGCGGACCTCACGCTCACACCGGCTGACCTGGCCCGCGTCCAGGAGATCCTGCCGCACGGCGGAGCGGGATCCCGCTACCCGGAGGCGATCATGCCGTCCTGGTGACGCCCGCGGCGCGGATCGCGTCGACGGCGATCCGGGCCGTCGTGCCGATGACCGCGTCGGCGGCGGGCAGGACGGCGGCCGTGGCGGCGGCACGGGTGAACACGGCGACCGCGTACCGGCCGCCGTCGGGGTACTCGATGACGCCGACCTCGTTGCGCAGCGTCGGCAGGCTGCCGGTCTTGCCCGCCACGTGTACGTCGTCGAAAGGGAAGCCGGAGGCCATCCGGTGCGGCCACACCTGCAGGCCGAGGACGCGGCGGATGGCCGCCCCGTGCTCGGCCGTGCAGGCCTCGTCACGCCAGACCGCGCCGAGCAGCCGGGTCATCTCGCGCGGGGTGCTGCGGTTGGAGCGGGCGGGGTCCAACGCCCGTAGCCTGCCGATGACATGAGGGTCCGTCAGGACCTGTGAGCCACCGGGACCCGTGTCCTCCCTGAGGGTGGCCAGGAGCCCGCCGAAGGTGTGCAGCGCCCGGGTGCGGTTCAGACCGAGGTCCGCGGTCGCGCGGTTGACGGCGTCGATGCCGACCCGGTCGAGCAGCAGGTCGGCGGCCGCGTTGTCGCTGACCGCCATCATCGAGTACGCGAGATCGCGCAGGGACATGCGGACGGGATCGAGCATGGCGGCGAGGCCGGTCCCGCCGGGGGCGCGGTCCGTCGGCGGGCACTCCACCTGCTCCGTGAGGTCCAGTTCTCCGGCCGCGGCCCGCTGGTGGAGGGCGACAAGGAGACAGAGCTTGTGGACGCTCGCGGTGACGACCGGATGGTCGCCGCCGGCGTCGATCTCCGCGCCGGAGTCGATGTCGCAGGCGTGCAGCCAGCCGGTGACGCCGGCTTCGGCGAACGCCGTGCGGATGCGGTTGAGGGTGTCGTTCACAGCCAGAACTCCGATGCGGGGCGCAGGTGGAGAGGTCGCGACGGCGGGTCGGCGCTCGCCCCCGCGGTGTCGCGCAGGGCGCGTGTCGCCGCGTCCGCGAAGGTGCTGACGGCGGAATCCCGGTGCCCCGCAGGCCAGGCGACGGAGTGCCGCCAGGCCAGCGGCGCACCGGTGAGGGGGCGCCAGACGACGTCCGGGTCCCGGTCGCCGGAAGGGTGGACGTCCCGTGGGCTGAAGGCGACCGCGTTCGCCGAGAGGACCAGACCCCGCACGAAGCTGGACCCCTGGCCGTGCCGGACGGTGGCGGGGGAGTAGCCGCCCCGCGCGCAGGTGGTCAGGATGTCGTCGTGCAGCGCGGGCGCCCCGGCGCGGGGGAAGAGGACCAGGTCGTATCCGCTGAGGGAGGCCAGCGGAATCTCGCCGAGCGCGGCCTGCGGTGCGGCGCGCGACAGCAGCACGCCGAGCTCCCGGCGCAGCACAGGCCCCAGTTCGAGCCCCGTGATGTCGCACGGGTGGTGGATGAGCCCGACGTCCAGATCGCGCGAGGCGAACCGGGCCAGCTGCTGGGCGGTGGACAGCTCGTGCAGTTCGAGCTCCACGCCGACGTGCCGCTGCCGGAAGTCCGCCATGATCGCGGCCACGGTCTCCCCGCCGATGTCGGCCGAGAGACCGGCCCGCAGCAGCCCGCTCTCCCCGTCCCGGATGCGGCGGGCGGTGGCCATCAGGGCATCGGACCGGGCAAGGAGCGCACGGGCCTCGTCGAGGAGCAGCACCCCGGCCTTGGTGATGGTCACCTGGCGGCTGGTGCGATCGAAGAGGCGTACCCCCAGCTCGCGTTCCAGACGCTGGATGCGCTGCGACAGCGGAGGCTGGGCCATCCCGAGACGGGCTGCGGCACGGCCGAAGTGTGACTCTTCTGCAACAGCCACAAAGCACTCCAGGTGCCGCACCAGGTCCATGAGCAGCAACGATATCCCATCTTTATCAATACGAGATTGATAATGAACTTGGACATGCGGGACGAGCGGCTGTTGTCCTTCGTCGCATGACCGACACAGGCCACCGGCCCTCCGCAACGCCATCCGTCACCACCTACCGCCGCGGACCGCGCAAGGCGGTGCGAGCCGCCGTCGCGGCCGCCGTGGCGCTCGCCGTCGTCGCGGGCGGCGCCTACGCCGCCGACCTCGGTCCCTTCGACTCCGGTCCTGACGCCCCCGATCCCGCGGCCCTGACCCAGGCCCGCGCCTTCCTCGCCGACTGGGCGGGCGACCGCCTGCCGGAAGCGGGGGAACGCACCACCAAACCGGGCGAGGCGCAGCAGGTCCTCCGCAACTTCACCGCAGGGCTCGACATCGGCAAGCCCACCCTGAGAATTGCCGCGGCCGAGGCGAAGACCGCCGAGGACGGCGTCGTCACCGTCCCCTTCACCGCCAAGATGCCCGTGGAGGGCCTCGGCACCTGGACGTACACATCACAACTGCCCCTGCGCGAGCGGGGCGGCCGCTGGCAGGTGGACTGGCGGCTTTCGCTCGTGCACCCGCACCTGAGCGGCAGCGAGAAGTTCCGTCTCGAACGTGACGACACCGAAGGACCGGGTGCCGTCGACCGCGACGGCGATCCCCTGTCGGCCGACACACATCCGTCCCTCGCCCCGGTCCTCTCCGAAGTCGCCGTGGCGTCCGGGGCCGGACCGCACGGCGCGATCCATCTCGTCGACCGGGCCTCCGGAGACGTCAGGAAGACGGAGGCCACCTTCGGCAAGAAGCCGTCACGCCCCACCGACGAGGCGGTGCGGACCACGATCGACCCCACCTGGCAGGCCGCGGCCGAGAAGGCGCTCGCCGACACGACCGACGGCAAGGACGCCGCGCTGGTCGCCCTGCGGGTCGACAACGGCGAGATCCTGGCCGTGGCGAACTCCCCGTCGGGATTCAACCGTGCCGTCTCCGGCACCTACGCGCCCGGCTCCACCTGGAAGATCGTGACCACCAGCGCGCTGCTGCTCAAGGGCGACGTCGCGCCGGAGGACACCGTGGACTGTCCCAAGTACCTGACCGTCGGCAAGGAGTTCCACAACGTGGAGACCTCCGAGCACCGCGGTGCCACCTTCCTGGAGGACTTCACGGAGTCGTGCAACACCGCCTTCATCAGCCTGCGCGGCAAGCTCGGTGACCGTGAGATGGGCGATGTCGCGGGCAAGTACTTCGGCGTCGGCCAGGAATGGCACACCGGTGTCCCGTCGTTCGACGGCTCGGTGCCCGAGCCGCGTGACGAGACGGAGAAGGCCGCCTCGATGATCGGGCAGGGCCGGGTCCTCGCCAACCCGCTGATCATGGCGTCGGTGACGGCGACCGCCGCCTCCGGGACGTTCCGCCAGCCGACGCTCGTACACGGCTCCAAGGACACGACGACCACAACGGACCCCCCCGAGAAGGTGGTCGGCGACCTGCGGACGATGATGCGCGCCACCGTCACCGACGGCACGGCCGAGCTTCTCTCCGACCTGCCCGGCGACATCGGGGCCAAGACCGGCACGGCCGAGGTCGCCGAAGGCACCCCCAACAACGGCTGGTTGGTGGCCCGCCGGGGCAATGTCGCCATCGCCTGCGTCGTCGAGAAGGGGGTCACCGGCGGACGGTCCGCGGGCCCCGTCGTGCGAAGCCTGCTGGCGTCCGTCCCCGACGACCCCTCGTGATGACGGAGCGGATCAGTTGTGGCGGCAACCTTCCGCGCGCCGGCGGCGACCGCAGCCCGAAGACATTCATCAACTTCGGGACGGAAGACGGCACATGACGTCACAACACACCAGGACACACGGCGCGCGGCACGGCAGGCGCAGAGCGGCCCTTCGCGTGGGTGTTCCGCTGGCCGTCGTCGCGGCGGCGGGGCTCGCCTACGGCGGCGCCTTCGGGGTGTTCGGCACCGACGGCGCCGACCACGCGTCCGCCGCCCCGGCACCCACCTGGGCCAAGGAAGCGGCCGACGGCTTCGCCTCCGTCGACGCGCTCGGGCAGAACGGCACCTACGGCGGGCGCGAAGGCCGGACCGTCACGGTGAAGACCCTCGCCGACCTGGAGAAGTACGCGACCGCGACCGAGCCGTACGTCATCGTCGTCGACGGCGCGATCACGATGGACCCCAAGGGCAAGGAGATCAAGGTCGCATCCGACAAGACGATCGTGGGAGCCGGGACCTCCGGCGAGATCGTCGGCGGCGGCTTCTTCCTCGGCCAGGGCGTGCACAACGTGATCATCCGCAATCTGACGATCCGTGACTCCTACGAGGGGACGTGGAACGACAAGGACCACGACTGGGACGCCGTGCAGATGGACGGCGCGCACCACGTGTGGATCGACCACAACGACCTGCGCCACATGGCCGACGGGCTCATCGACAGCCGCAAGGACACCACCTACGTCACCGTGTCCTGGAACCGTCTTGAGAACCACAACAAGGCGTTCGGCATCGGCTGGACGGAGAACGTCGCCGCCGATCTCACCGTCCACCACAACTGGATCCGCGAGACCGAGCAGCGCAACCCTTCGACGGACAACGCCGCGCACGCGCACCTCTACAACAACTACCTCCAGGACGAGCCGGGCACCGACATCACGTCCTCGTACGGGAACTACTCCCGCGGCAAGACGAAGATGCTCCTGGAGAACAGCTACTTCGAAGGCTTCAACAACCCCGTCATCAAGGACGCGACCGCCTCCGTCGTGCAGCGCGGAAACGTCTTCAAGAACACCAAGGGCCGCAACGAGAGCGGCGGGACGGCCTTCGACGCGAAGAAGTACTACGCCTACGAGCTGGACGCGGCCGCCGACGTGCCCGCCCTCGTCACGACCGGTACCGGACCGCGCGCCTCGATCGGAACCCGTACCGCGGTGGCCGCGACCACCCTCACCGTCGCCAAGGACGGCAGCGCGCAATACCGCACGGTGCAGGCCGCGGTGGACGCCGTGCCGTCCGGCAACAGCTCACCGGTCGAGATCGCCGTCGCACCCGGCACCTACCGCGAGGCGGTGAAGATCCCGGCCGACAAGCCGCACATCACCGTCCGCGGCACCGGCAAGCACGCGGCGGACGCGAAGATCGTCGAGAGCCGCTCGTCGGGCACCCCGAAGCCCGGCGGCGGCACCTACGGCACCTCCGGGAGCGCCACCTTCGCCGTGGAGGCGGACGACTTCCAGGCCCACAACCTGACCGTCGCCAACGACTTCGACGAGGCCGCCCACCAGGGCCAGGAAGGCCATCAGGCCGTGGCCCTGCGCACCGCGGCCGACAAGGTCGTGCTCCAGCACGTCGTCGTCGACGGCGACCAGGACACCCTGCTCCTCGACACCGCCGCGAAGGGCAAGCAGGGGCGCGTGTACGTCGACCGCTCCTACGTCACCGGCAACGTCGACTTCGTCTTCGGCCGGGCCACCGCCGTCATCAACCGGTCGGTCCTCACCCTGAAGAAGCGCTCGGACGGCACGTCGGCGGGCTACGTCACCGCACCGTCCACGGCTGCGGGCACCAAGGGCTTCCTGATCAACCGTTCGACGGTCGCGGGCGATGTCACCGACCGCAGCTTCCACCTGGGCAGGCCCTGGCACGCGGGCGGTGACGCGTCGCTCGACCCGCAGACCGTCGTCAGGAACACCGAGCTGAGCGCCGCGGTCAAGGCCGCGCCCTGGACGGACATGGGCGGCTTCTCCTGGAAGGACGACCGTTTCGCCGAGTACGCCAACACCGGCCCCGGCTCGGGCAAGGCCGGCGCCGACCGGCCGCACCTGACGGACGATCAGGCGACGGCGTACGAGAGTGCCGGCTGGCTCGGCGGCTGGACGCCGCCGACGTCATAGCGCGCGATCAGTCGTCGACGGCGTCAAGGACGGCACCGAGATCCACGAACTTGAAGTTGGTGGAGGGGCGTTCACCGTCCCCGGGGGCATCGTGCCCGTCCTGCACGACGAGCAGCCCGTTCGGATACCTGGCCCCCAGCGGGGCGTTCAGCGCGGCGGCGCCGTCGCACTCCTCCGAGCCGTCGACGCCGGACGCGGCGGCGGTGACGCGGAATCCGCCCTCGTACTCGTTGGCGTCGGACACCTCGCGGTCGTAGGCGGCGAAGGTGTTGTCGCCCTGGCTGGAAGCCAGGAGGTAGCCGTCGCCGTCCGACTCGTTCACCAGGGTCAGGCCCTCGACGTCGGCGGACATGCGGGTGCCGCCGTAGCCCGGGTCGGTGCCCGGGGTGCACTCCTCGGTCTCCTCGTCGTACGTGCCCGGGACGCCGAACTCGCGGACCTTGTCGACGAGTTGCGGCTTGCCGGTCAGGTCGGCGGGCATCCGCCAGATGCCGACGTCCTCCTGGCCCGCATACAGCGTGCCGTTGGCCGGGTCGACCACCATGCCCTCCACTTGCGGGAGTTCACCCGGCTCGCCACAAGGGGACCACGAACTCCCATTGGGCAGGCGGAAGTCGGCCGGCAGGTCCAGGGTGCGGATCTTGCGGTAGCCGACCGTGCCGCCGGCGCCGGGCGTGAGCTCAAGGAGTGCGATGCCGGTGCGCTCGCGGCGGCTGACCAGGGCGTAGGAGCGGCTCGTGGCCTTGTCGGTCCAGGTGGCGAGTCCGTACGCGGTGCGCTGCTCGTCGATCTCGGCCTGCGAGGAGGAGAAGACCGGCGCCGCGGCCGGGTCCGTGACATCGGTGAGCGGGCCGCCGGCTCGGTCGCGGTCGATGCGGTAGAAGCGCAGCCGGTCGCTGCCGCGGTCGCTGGTGACGGCGAGATCGGCCCGGCCCGAGGTCAGCCGCAGACCGTGCACGAGGTCGACGTTGTTGAACCGGCCGGGCGCGTGGTCGGGCCCAGGAGCGGCGGGCGCGGGCACCGACTGCACCTCGCGCGCGTCCAGGTCGTACGCGCGCAGACCGCCCTGCTTGGCGGTGGCGATCACCAGACTGCGCCCCGGATCGGCCGCGTTGCGCCAGATCGCCGGATCGTCCGCGTCGGCATCACCGCCCGCCTCGTCGTCGTGCAGCGCGGGCGTCTCGGAATGCGGCGTGACGGCGGGCAGCGGCGATGCGGCCAGGGCCTGGAAGGGCACGGCGGTGGCGGCGAGCGCCGCGACCGCCGTGACGAGGGCGAGCCGTGCCGACCGGGCGCTGCTGGACGTGACCACGTGGGGGACTCCTTCATGTCGGAGAGGTGCAGAGAGGCGGCAGTTGTGAGGGACGGCAGTGGTGAGGGGGTCGGGAGCAAGGCAGGGAGAGTGTGTGTCCCGCGTATGAAGTCTTGCCCGGAGGTAACGCGTCCGTGTCGTGTGCGAGACGTGAACGGAAGGAGCTGCAGGGCTACTTGGCGCATCCGCCGCATGGGTTCACGCTGACGCGGCGGTCGTTGCTGTGCCGCGACGCGCCCCCGGCGAAGGGCGCGGAGTCCGCCAGGAGCGCGAGTCCGCCGCCTCCTGGGGACCGATCGACGTGTACGTTCGTCGACTTGACGCGTGCGGTGACGGTGACCCCGACCGCGAGGCCGAGCTCTCTTCGACCGCCTCCTGGGTCACCACCGACGTCTGCGGAGTGTCGTCATCGGGCCCATGCCCCCTCCGCCGCGAACCGCCCGAGGCCGACGCCGTCGATCACCCGGTTCCCCGAGCCGCGTCAGATCACAGCCGCGGCTCCAAGTGCGCCCAGGGCGCGGCCCCTTCGAGCTGGGTGGCCAGGGCGAGGAGTGGCCCCTCGCTGCCCAGCGGGCCCACGAACTGCACGCCCAGGGGCAGACCTTCCGGCGTGCGGTAGAGCGGCACCGACATGGCCGGACGGCCGGTGATGTTGGCGAGCTGCGTGAAGGGGTTCGGGGCCAGGTTCTCCACCACCGCCCGCCGCCACAGCCGGGTCTTGCTGAGCCGGCCCGTCATGCCCGCCTTCAGCAGCCCCGCACCGACCTTCCGCGTCAGCCACGGCGTGTCCAGCTCGCCGACGCGGACCGGCGCACGGCCCAGAGTCGGGGTGAGCAGCAGGTCGTAGCGCTCGTGGAAGGCGGCAAGGCGGCGGTTGTAGGTGTTCCAGCGGGCGTGCCTGACGGTGTACTCCGTTGCGCTCACCGCGTTGCCCGCCGCGGCGACGAGGCGGGTGTCGAGTTCGAAGCGGTCGTCGTCGGCGCCGGTGCGGTGCTGGATCTCCGCCATCGTCGCGGCCTCCGCCACCGCGTACATCGACATGAAGTCGTCGGCAAGGCACACCCCGTCGATGTGCGGCTCGGCCTCCTCGACGTCGTGACCGAGCCCGGTGAGCACCTTGACGGCGAGGTCGACGGCCTCCACCGCCTCCCGTGACACGGGAGTGCCGATGGGGGAGCGGGTGCTGACACCGATGCGGAGCCTGCCCGGCGTGCGGCGGGCCAGTTCCGCGTACGAGGTGTCGGGGCGCTCGGCCAGGAACGGCCCGCCGGGATCGGGTCGGGTGGTGAGCGTGTCCAGGAGGGCCGCGCTGTCGCGGACCGTACGGGAGACGACGCCGTTGCTCGCGGCGCCCATCAGGAGCTCGGCGTGGCCGGGACCCGCGGGCACCAGGCCGCGCCCCGGCTTGAGGCCGAACAGGCCGCAGCACGCTGCGGGGATGCGGATCGAGCCGCCGCCGTCGTTCGCCCCTGCCGCCGGGACGATGCCCGCGGCCACCGCCGCGGCGGAGCCGCCGGACGAACCGCCCGGCGTGTGGGCGAGGTTCCAGGGGTTGCGGGTCGCGCCCGTGACCTCCGGCTCGGTGATGCCCTTGATGCCGAACTCGGGGACATTGGTCTGCCCGAAGATCACCAGGCCCGCCTCGAGCCAGCGCCGCACCACCTCGCTGTGCTCGGCGGCGACATCCGCCTGGGTGGCGCGGGAGCCGCGTCCGGTGGGCCGGCCCGCGTAGTCCTGCATCAAGTCCTTGATCAGGAACGGCACTCCGGCGAGCGGCCCGGAGAGCTCCCGGGCGGCGCGTTCGCGGGCGATGTCGTGCATCGGCCGGATGATCGCGTTGATCTTCCCATTCACGGCCTCGGAACGGCTGACGGCCGCCTCCAGGAGTTCGCCCGGCGTGACCTCGCCCCGGGCCACCAACTCGGCGAGACCGACCGCGTCGTGAGCCCTGTAGTCGCCGTACTCCACCGCGTACCCCCTGAGAGCCAGAAGTCATGGTCCCGTGGAGCGTAGATCGTGGACGGCCTGTCGAGGAATGGGCCGGTGCCTCCCGCCGCCGGGCGGGCCGCCGCCCTAGGCTTCCCCCGGCACCGGCACCGGCACCGGCACCGGCACCGACCCCGACCCAAGGAGCGCACCCCGTGTTCGACCCCGCACCCGAGTACCCCTACCCCGACGCCCACCGGTCGGACGAGAAGCCCGCGCCGCACGCTCTGCTCGCGCCCGTGCTCGGGTTCCTGGGGACCTGGCACGGCCGGGGCGAAGGCGAGTACCCGACCATCGACGGGGACTTCACATACGCGCAGGAAGTCACCTTCAGTCACGACGGCCGCCCCTTCCTGCACTACGAGGCGCGGGCCTGGCTGCTCGACGCGGACGGGGCGCCGCTGTGTCCTTCGGCCCGGGAGAGCGGCTGGTGGCGGCTGCAGCCCGACGGCCGGGTGGAGGCGCTGATCACCCAGCCCACCGGTATCGCGGAGATCGCGGTCGGGTACGCGGCCGACGGCGCGGTCGATCTCTCGACCAGCGAAGTGGCGATCACCCCTACCGCCAAGAAGGTCGACGCCACCCGCCGCCGCTACACGCTGGCCGGTGACGGCACGCTCACCTTCCTCCACGACCTCGCGGCGGTCGGCCAGCCCTTGCAGCACCACCTCTCCGCACACCTGCGCCGCAAGCCGTAGGGCGGGCGCGGGGCGGCGCTGTGACGCACCCCATTGAAAGATCAAAGTGACCAGGGGTTACCATATGAGCGCCGCCTAGCTCGAAAGATAAACCTGTGACTGTCAATGACGACTCGTTCACCAACTGGAAAAACCGCGAGGAGATCGCGGAGTCGATGATCCCGATCATCGGGAAGCTGCACCGTGAGCGGGACGTGACGATCCTGCTGCACAGCCGCTCCTTGGTGAACAAGTCGGTGGTCAGCATCCTGAAGACGCACCGCTTCGCCCGGCAGATAGCCGGTGAGGAACTTTCGGTCACCGAGACGCTGCCGTTCCTGCAGGCTCTCACCACGCTCGATCTCGGCCCGTCCCAGATCGACATCGGCATGCTCGCCGCGACGTACAAGAGCGACGACCGCGGTCTCACGGTGGAGCAGTTCACCGCCGAGGCCGTCGCCGGTGCCACGGGTGCCAACAAGATCGAGTGCCAGGAGGGCCGCGACGTCGTCCTCTACGGCTTCGGCCGTATCGGCCGCCTCGTCGCCCGCCTGCTCATCGAGAAGGCCGGTTCCGGCAACGGACTGCGGCTGCGCGCCATCGTCGTGCGCGGCGGAGGCGACCAGGATCTGGTCAAGCGCGCCTCGCTGCTGCGCCGCGACTCGATCCACGGCCAGTTCCAGGGCACCATCACCGTCGACGAGGCGACCAGCACGATCCTCGCCAACGGCAACGCGATCAAGGTGATCTACGCCAACGACCCGTCCGAGGTCGACTACACGGCGTACGGCATCAAGGACGCCATCCTCATCGACAACACGGGCAAGTGGCGCGACCGCGAGGGTCTCTCCAAGCACCTGCGTCCCGGCATCGACAAGGTCGTCCTGACCGCCCCGGGCAAGGGTGACGTCCCGAACATCGTGCACGGCGTCAACCACGACACGATCAAGCCCGACGAGCAGATCCTGTCCTGCGCCTCGTGCACCACGAACGCGATCGTCCCGCCGCTGAAGGCCATGGACGACGAGTACGGCGTGCTGCGCGGCCACGTGGAGACCGTCCACTCGTTCACGAACGACCAGAACCTGCTT
Source organism: Streptomyces sp. NPDC086554 (assembly GCF_040686095.1). NCBI lineage: Bacteria > Bacillati > Actinomycetota > Actinomycetes > Kitasatosporales > Streptomycetaceae > Streptomyces > Streptomyces sp. NPDC086554. The sequence continues at coordinate 34,991 of NZ_JBFBJK010000036.1, read as the reverse complement.
GACAACTACCACAAGGCCGACCGTCGCGGCCGCTCCGCGCCGCTGAACATGGTCATCACCGAGACCGGTGCCGCCTCGGCCGTCGCCAAGGCGCTCCCGGACCTCAAGGCGCCGATCACCGGCAGCTCGATCCGCGTCCCCGTCCCGGACGTCTCGATCGCCATCCTGAGCCTGCGCCTGGGCCGCGAGACCAGCCGCGACGAGGTCCTTGAGTACCTCCGCGACGTCTCGCTGCACTCGCCGCTCAAGCGTCAGATCGACTTCACCACCGCCCCCGACGCCGTCTCCATGGACTTCGTCGGCTCGCGTCACGCCTCGATCGTCGACGCCGGTGCCACCAAGGTCGACGGCGACAACGCGATCCTCTACCTCTGGTACGACAACGAGTTCGGCTACTCGTGCCAGGTCATCCGGGTCGTCCAGACCGTCTCCGGGGTGGAGTACCCGACGTACCCGGTCCCGCAGGTCTGATCCGTCTGATCCAGAAGGTCCAGAGGCCCACAGGGTCCGAAAGGCCCGGAGCACGACCGGTCCGGTGTCCCGCGCGGCGGGGCACCGGACCGGCGTCGTTCAGGCGATCGTCTGGGCCCAGGTCACGCAGGGCGAATGGCAATGGGCACCCATGCTCCGGAGCCGGCGAATTCCTCACTCGCCCTCTGCGCACCGACGTCCCCATCACGAGCCGCCCGTTTCGCCACTTCGGGCGACCATCAGTTCTCCAACTCGCGTGGGGCGATCGAGAGTGCCACGATGAAAACGACCATCCAAGCTCCTTTGCTCTGCAAAGGGTGTTGACACTCCGCGCAACGGCAAGGAGCTTCGTCTGTTTGGGATCACCCCGATGCGGATCGTGTATCCCATCGACAAAGGGAGTCGATCGTATGGCTACGGATCGCACTGCGCAGGTCGAGACGGCGGCTCTGGCTGCCGAGGTCGACGAACTGCTGCAACCCGCTGAGCCGGACGGCGCCTACCGCGATACCCGCGAGTGTGGAGGCGGGCTGCTGCTGGCTGGGCTGCTCCTGATCTCGCCGCCGGCGCCCAGGCCCAAGGCCGACCCTCGTTGAAGGGAAAGGCGTTGGCTGAACAGGTGCAGGGACCAGTCCCGCTGAGCGCTGTGATCGCCGATGCCGCAACCGGGGTCGCCCTCGCCCTGCGCGGTGAGGGCGACCCTTATGCGTTGTCCGGCATCCTGCGGCAGGGGGACCCGCTGACCCCGGCCGCGGTCCGGGTGCTCGGTGCCGATGCGCTCGCGCCGTACGCCATGGAGCACCTGGCGGTGCCCTTCGGTGCGGACGACGAAGCGGTGGTTCGGCAGGCTCTCGCGGCCTTTCCGCCGAGGGCCGACGCCTCGGAGGTCTCGGTGTGGACCTACCGGGGCCTGGTAGAGGCCGCCCAGGCGTTCCTGCCCGGAGGAGGACGGCAGTGGCCGTCCGTGCCCGAGGCCGAGACCGGCTGGGCCGAGAGCGTTGCCTGGCCGAAGCTGTCGCACCGGGTGTCACAGCTCGCCGCACTCGCGCTTCCGGGCCTTGCGCCCGGTCTCGCCGAGCACTTGGCCGCCCGTACCGACGACCTTTCGCGCGGTTTTGTCCGAGCGGTCCGCCGCCGGGACTGGCTGCAGGCGGCCGGCCTGGGCCGCTGGCTGGCCCGGCTGCCCGACGTACCGCTGACTCTGGGGCTGGACAGCGGGCTTGCGTTCGTCCGCCAGATGGGCGGCGGCGACCCGCAGGTGACGCTGCATGTCGTGGCCGCCCAGCGTTTCCACGGGCGGGGCTTGTGACCGCCGGTCACAGCGACCTCGGGCTGCTGGACCACCTGGCCCGCGGCAGCCTGGGATGGCTGGACAGGGAGCGCGAGTCCTTCCGCCTGCCCCCGGACGTGACGACCAGTGCCGACCCCAACCTGACCCTCAAACCGCTCGGCGAACTCGCCGAACTGACCCAACTGATCGGGGTGTTGCATCCGCTGGACGAGATCCGGCTGACCGCCCGCGGACTGTTCGCGTTCGCCTGGAACGAGACCGGGGACGGCGAGCTGTTCGCCGACCTGATCCGCGCAGAGCCGTTCGCCACCTATCCGGTGGAGCTCTACGGGGTCTTCGCCCGGGCGGGGCTGCGCCACGCCGAGGTCGACGGCCTGCTGCGGACGACCACCCGGCTGTGCGGCTGGCGGGTGGCGCGCGAGGACCATACCCGTACGCTCGGCGTGCTCAACGCGGAGCGGCGGATCGGGCTGCGGCAGCACGCCGACTTCTCCGCCGTACTGGCGCTGACCGGTCTCGGCCGGCTGGCGGAGCCCTGGGCGCTGGATCGCAAGGCGGCCTACGGGGTGACCCATGACGTCTTCCACCTCACCGACTGGGGGCGCAACCGGCAGCGACTGTCCCCCGAACTCGCCGGCTATCTACGGCTGTGGCTCCCCGCCTGGCTTGAGAACTGGCTGGACGAGCAGCTGTGGGACCTGGCGGGCGAGCTGCTGGCCGTGACGGCCTGTCTGCCGAAGGCCCCGTACGATCCGGCGGCCTGGCAGCGGCTTGCGGACGTGCAGGCGGCCGACGGCAGCGTGCCCCAGAGGGGCGCGGCACCGGCCTCGGGCGACCCTGGCGCGCTCTTCACGGCCTGCTACCACTCCACCCTGGTGACCGCGTTTGCCGCCGCCCTCGCCCGAATCGCCTCCGACGACGCCAGGAGCGCAGGTGGCCGGGCGGGCTCCTGCGAAAGCGAGAGTGCCCTGTGACCGTGATGGCCGCGTCCCCCGCCCTGCTGCACGGGGTCGGCGACCGGGCCCTGGCCTGGCTCGACGACCACCGTGAGTACTTCAGGCTGACCCCCGACGACTTCGTCGACAACGCCGCCCTCGTCGAACGGCTCAAGCCCGTCGGTGAGCTGGCACTCAATATGCGGGTGCTGTTCCGGGAGGGGGTGGCCGGCTCCCGGCAGCAGGTCCGCGCCGGGAAGTTGCTGGACTTCGCCTGGAGGGAGCTGCTCGACGGCGGCAATGTGCTGGCCCGGCTCCAGTACGACGAGCCGGTGTCGCCCGTACCGCTGGAGATCTATGCGACCTTCCACGAGCTGGGCCACCACCATCCGGGTCTTGAGACCGCGGTGCGGGCCGGCCGACGCACCCTCACCTGGACGGCGCTGGAGATGATGCCCAACCGGCGGCTCGGTGTCCTCAACGCGGAGCGCAGGCTGGGCCTGGTACCCAGTGCCGATTTCGACGAGGCGGTCGCCCGCACCTGGCTGGGGCAGTTGCCCGAGCCGTGGACGGTGCAGCTGCCCATCGGCTACGACATCACGCACAGCGTCTTCCACCTCACCAACTGGGGCGAGTTCCCGGAGCAGATCCCGCCTGGGATCGCCGACTACCTCACGTGCTATCTGCCGGCTTGGATGGATGACTGGGCGGAGCTGGAACACTGGGATCTGCTGGGTGAACTCCTCGTCGTCGACGCCTGTCTGCCGCGGTCCACACTGGACGCGGGGCTGTGGGAGCGCTACGCCGCCGCGCAGACGGACTCCGGTGCGATGCCCATCCAGGGCGGAATGCCGCAGGGCGATCCGGCGCGCGTCTTCGACCTGGTCCACCACCCCACCCTGGTCGCCACGTTCGCCTCCGCGATGGCCACCTCCCGGGCGATGTCCGCTCCCTGATGACCTCGGAACACGGCGCCGCGCTCGCCGACCGCCTCGCGGACGCGGTCGCCCATATCGATGCCCCGGACATCGTGGTCGCCGTCACCCGGCGCGGCGTGCGTACCGTGCTCACCGGGGGGTCCGCGCTGTCGCCGCCGACACCGCGCCATGCGCTGCGCTACGAACTGGGCTCGGTGTCCAAGACCTTCACCGTGCTGCTGCTGGCCGAGCTGGCCAGGGCCGGCGTGCTCGCCCTGGACGATCCGCTCGCCGCCCATCTGCCGGACCTGCCGCCGCTGCCGCATCCGCACTCGCGACAGATCACCCTGCGGCATCTGGCCACCCACACCTCGGGGCTGCCCCGGATCCCCACCGACTTGGTCGCCGGTGCGCTGCTGCGTCCGTACGATGACGGGTACGCCGCCTACGACACCGAGCGGCTGCTGCGCACCTTCGCCCGCACCCGGCCCCGGTACCAGCCGGGCACCCGCTGGCGGTACTCCAACTTCGGTCTTGCGCTGCTCGGCCCGGCCATGTCCCACGCTGCGGGCGCCGGCTACCCCGCCCTGCTCAGGAACCACGTGCTGCACCCGCTCGGGCTCGCCGAAACCACCCTGGGCCCCGGGGCCACCGGTACCGACGCCGTCGGGCACCGTACGAACGGGGTGACGCCGGTGGGCAGCACCGCTATGGGCGCCTTCGTCGCCGCCGGCGCGGTCCGTTCCACCCCCGGCGATCTGCTCAGCTACCTCGAAGCGCACCTCGCCCCCGAGCACACACCGCTGTCCGGGCCGCTGCATGACGTCCAGATCCCGCTGCTGCGCCGCGGCTGGCGGCACCGCCACACCCACACCCTGACGTGGTATCACCATCCCGCTCCGCGCGGCCCGTTGATCTTCCACGTGGGAGCGACGCTCGGGCAGCAAGCATTCCTCGGCTACCACCCGGCGACGCACACCGGCCTTGTCGCACTGGCGACCCGGCGTGGCCGCACCTGCCGGATGATCGGCACCGCCTACGAGCTGCTGTACGCGCTGGCCGACGAGCGGCGGTGTGAACCGGGGCGGGCCAGGGGGACACCGACTTAGCTTGATGTTCGGCCTCGCGCCGGTCCGGTCCGCCGCGAGGCCGCAGCGCCGGCCAGAAGGGACGCCCCAGACACGTCCACCGTGCCTGAACGAGGACGTCAGGGTCTCCCAACAGCCCAAGGCCCTTAGCGCTCGCTCGTGATCCTGAGTCCCTGCCGCATGCGACAGGGAATGCGCAGGGCAGCAGGTATGCGGCGCCACCGTTGGTGGTTGGTATGCGGGGAAGCGGGTCGATGGCGGAACCGGGCGTCACGGGCTCCTTGGCGCCCGGGGCGGTTGCCCCCGCCGGCGCGGGCGCCGTGGTGCGGCAAGCACCGGGCGAGTGGTCGCGTCGCTGGCGGTGGGGATCCGTGCCGAGCCACCAGTTGACCAGGTCGAAGTGGTGGGTGGCCATGTGCACCATCAGGCCGTGCCCGGCGTCGAGGATGCGGCGGGCGCGGTCGGCGCTCGTGGTCATCGGCTTCTCCGTGACCACGTCGCAGCCCGCTTCGAGGGCGCGGACGATGTAGTGATCGTGGAGGTGGTCGACGGTGCAGACGACGAGGTCGATCCGTTCGCGGCGCAGCATCTCCTCGAAGTCCTCGGCGGCGTACGCCGGTACGGGCGGGCGGCGGGGGTGGTCGGCCGCGATCCAGTCGTTGTGGACGGCCATGCGGTGCGCGTTGACGTCGCAGAGAAGCTGGCAAGGTCGATCCGGTCCGGGTAGGGGCCGGCGAGTGTTTTGATTCGTTTCATTTCTTGCCGCCGGGGGGCTTGTCCTGACAATCGCGTCGTGCCTAGGGTCGCCATCGGAGCAAGCGCTTTCTGCCCCCGTGCACCGCCGTCCACCGCCGTCCACCGCCGTACGAGGAGACCCATGTCCTCCACCCCCACTCGCCTGCGGGCCGCCGTCGTCGGTACCGGCGGCATTGTCACCGGCAGTCATCTGCCTGCCCTGCGGGCCCATTCCGACCGGATCGAGCTGAGAGCTGCGGTCGATGTCGACCCCGCCCGGCTCGACGCGTTCCGCACCCGGGCCCGCGAGTCGGGCATGGACGTCGAGGGGTACGCGGATCTCGGCGCGATGCTCGACGGCGTACGCCCGGACCTGGTCCTGATCGGCACGCCGCCGTCGCTGCACCGGGCGCAGACCGTGGCTTCCCTGAAGGCGGGCGCCTGGGTGCTGTGCGAGAAGCCGCTGTGCCTCTCGCTCGCCGAGTACGACAAGATCGCCGCCGCCGAGGAGGCATCGGGAACGTACGCGTCGGTGGTCTTCCAGCACCGCTACGGCTCGGGCGCCGTCCACGCCCGCCAGTTGATCGCGAGCGGCGAGCTCGGCGTACCACGGGTCGCGCACTGCCAGACCACCTGGCACCGCGACAGCGACTACTACGCGGTGCCGTGGCGCGGCCGCTGGGAGAGCGAGGGCGGCGGCCCCACCATGGGGCACGGAATCCACCAGTTCGACCTGCTCCTTCATCTCCTCGGCGACTGGACCGAGATACGCGCCATGGCGGCCCGCCTGGTCCACGACACCGAGAGCGAGGACGTCTCGACCGCCCTGGTGCGGTTCGAGAGCGGCGCGCTCGCCACCGTCGTCAACAGCGTCCTCTCCCCGGACGAGGTCAGCCGCATCCGCGTCGACTGCGCCGACGCGACGGTCGAACTCACCCATTTGTACGGGTACTCCAACGACGACTGGGTCTACACCCCGGCCCCGCACGCGGACGCCGTGCGGGCTACCGCCTGGCGCACTCCCGCAGCCGATGTGCCGAGCTCGCACGCCGCCCAACTGGGTGCGCTCCTCGACGCGTACGAGCGGGGCGTACGGCCGCCGGGCAGCGGCCCGGACGCCCGCCGCACCCTCGAATTCGCCGCCGCGCTCTACAAGTCGGCGTTCACCAGACGGCCGGTGCGCGCGGGCGAGATCGCCGCCGACGACCCCTACTACCCGGCCATGCACGGCAGCCACCCCGACTGGAGCCCCCGGCGATGACGATTCAGGTCACCCACACCCACGGAGAGCGGATCACGGTCAGGTCCTGCGGCGTCGAACTGCTCAGCTACGTCTACGCGCCGGACCCGGACGCCTTCGAGGCCCGCAAGCCCTACATCCACCCCCTGCGCACCCTCGCCGGGCACCAGGTCTCCGGCTACCGGCCGAACGACCACCGCTGGCACAAGGGCCTCCAGATGACCGCGAGCCATCTGTCGGGGCAGAACTTCTGGGGCGGCAACTGCTATGTCCACGGCGAGGGTTACCTGGCGCTGCCGGACCGGGTCGGATCCATGCGGCACGACGGCTTCTCCGTCCTCGACGTCGAGCAGGACTGGCTAAGCCTTGCCGAGGACCTCACCTGGATCGAGAACGGCGGCCGGGAATGGGCCAGGGAACAGCGCGCCATCACCGTCCACTCGGTCGACGAGGAAGCAGGCTCGTACGCGGTCGACTGGTCGATCCGGCTGACCAACACCCGAGGAGAACCACTGCACTTCGGCTCGCCGACCACGGCCGGCCGTGAGATGGCCGGATACACGGGCCTGCAGTGGCGCGGACCGCGCGACTTCACCGGCGGGTCGGTCTTCGGCCCCGGCGACGCGCGGGGCGCGGGCGAGCTGATGGGCACCCAGGGCCCCTGGCTCGCCTTCACCGCCGAGCACGACGACGTCGACGCGCACTCCACGCTCGTCTTCGCGCACGCTCCCGAGAACGTCGACGCCGTCCATGCATCGCATTGGTTCGTACGCTCCGAACCCATCCCCACCGTCGCCTTCTCCTGGGCATTCTTCGAGGAGTTCGAGCTGGCCCCCGGCGCGTCCTTCGCCTACCGCTACCGCGTCGTGGTCGCGGACGGCGCCTGGGACCGCGACCGCGTCGCAACGCACCTGAAAGGACTGCCATGGTGAGCCTCCCGCACCCGCTGCCCGGAGCCGTCGGCCTCTCGCACCTCAGCGCCTATGACTGGGAGGCCGCCGACGGCGTCTGCGGCGGCAGCCCCCATCTGCACCTGGTGTGCACGGAGGCCTATGTCGTCACCGGCGGCCGCGGCGCCGTCCAGACCCTCAGCCCCGACGGCTACCGCGACGTCCCCCTGGAGGCGGGCTCGATCGCCTGGTTCACGCCGGGCACCGTGCACCGCATGGTGCAGGGCGGGGATCTGCGGATCACCGTGCTGATGCAGAACAGCGGCCTGCCCGAGGCCGGGGACGCGGTCTTCACCTTCCCGCCCGACGTGCTCGCCGACCCCGAACGGTACGCCGCGGCGGCACGGCTCCCCGTCAAGACGGGACCGGAGGCGGAGGCCGCCGCACGCAAACGCCGCGACCTGGCCGTCGAGGGGTATCTGCCGCTGCGCGATGCGCTCAGGGCCGAGGACAACGGCCCCTACCTGGAGTTCCAGCAGGCCGCGGCCCGCCTGGTCCGGGACAAGGTGCCCCGCTGGCGGGAGCTGTGGCGGGCGGGCGCGCTGGCCACGGCCGAGCGCACCGGCGCGCAGCTCGACGCTCTGGAGGCGGGCAGCGCCGACTACCTCGCAGGAGCGGGCTCGTACGACACCGCTCCCTCGCGGCGCGGCGGATACGGCATGTGCGGCCGCCGCGACGAGTACGAACTGCCGGGCACCACGCTCCCGTACCACGGCGAGTAACCGCCCCCGTCACCAGAAGCGCCCGTCAGGAACCAGAGAGGAGAGGCGTCATCGGCATGCCCGGAAACAGGACAAAGTGGTCCTGCGTGACGGTCGCGGTGCTCACGCTCAGCGCGCTGCTCACCGGCCGCGGCGGACCCAGGAAGCCGTCGCGCTGTTCGAGAAGGAACATCCCGGAGTCGAGGTGCTGATGTACGTCGTCATCACCGTGCCGCTGCAACTGGCACTCGCGCTGGGCGTCGCACTGGCCCTGAAGTCGATGAAGCGCGGCAAGGGCTTCTACCGTTCCGCCTTCTACGCTCCGCTCCCTCACTGCTCGGCGCCTCGATGTCCATCGCCCTGGTGTGGCGGGCGGTCTTCAACGACGGCGGGACGGCCGACAACCTCCTGTCGGACATCGGCATCCCGAACAAGCTCCCGGAGCTGACCGACGGCGGGGCAGGACTCCATCGCCCCCGAGGGGAAGGTCAATCGACGACTGCCGGCTTGAGTACGTCCTCGCACCACTGACGGAAGGTCGTGGGCGCCGTCTCGGGCGTGCTCGGCGCGGAGGCCCCGTAGTAGCCCTGGTCGTTCAGGGAATCCGTCATGTCGGCAAGGCCCTGCGCCCAGGCCTCGCTCGCCCCGAAGCCCACCATCGCCGCCTTGTAGTCGGCGCCGGTGGTCTGCTGCGCGCGCACCGGGCGGCCGATGACCTCGGAGACGACCTGTGCCAGGGCCTCGGGGGACAAGTCGTCGGGTCCGACCAGAGGGACGTCGGCCTGCCCGGCCCAGGCGGTGTCGAGCAGCAGCCGGGCCGCCGTGGCGGCGATGTCGCGGGTGGCGCAGGTGCGCAGGACGCGGTCCCGCGCCAGCGCAAGGCGGAGCGTTCCCGTGTCGCGGATCGACGAGGCCTGGCCCAGCAGATTCTCCATCAGGAACGGCGGGCACAGCGCCCGGTAGTGCGCGCCCATGGCCGCGATCGCCTCGTCCGCGGCGAGCGACGCCGAGATCTGCCCGGCGTTCTTCGCCACGCCCCGGCCCAGGGTCGAGACACCGACGACATGCGCGACACCCTCGTGCCCGATCACCTCGCGCAGCGGCTCGGTGAAGTCGCGGAAATGGCCCTCGACGCTGGCGGCCTGAGGCGTCGGAGGCACGAGCCAGAACAGGCGGTCGGCGCCCGCGCATGCCTCCTTCAGGACCGAGGGGTCGGCATGCGATCCCCGTACGACGTCTACGCGTTCGCGCGCCCGCTCGGAGAGACGGGCAGGGTCGCGGGCGATCACCCGGATCCGCGGGGCGCCGTCGGGGGCGTCGAGGAGACGGTCGAGGACCTGTCGGCCGATCTGCCCGGTCGGGGTGGTGACTACGATCATGGATAACTCCCAAAGTGGCGCAGCAAGTTGGCGCATCGGGTACGTGCTTCAGTAGGTGCTTCGAGTTGGTACGTAAGGGGGCTCCGGTGCGGTGCTTCCCCCCGATGTCGTCGAGCCTGCTGCGTCGCGCGCCCGAACTGAAGGATCGATCCGCTCCCGCTTGTTACCCTCAGGGCAATACCGACCGGAGGGGGAGCGAGTGGAGTCCCGCCCGCTGAGCTATTTCGTCGCCGTCGCCGAGGAGCTCAACTTCGCCCGCGCCGCAGAGCGCCTCGGCATCTCCCCGCCGCCCCTGTCCCGCGCGATCCGCCGCTTGGAGGCGGACCTTGGCGTCACCCTCTTCGAGCGGACCACCCACAGCGTGACGCTGACCCCGGCCGGAACGGTGCTGCTCACCGAGGCGAGGATCGCCCTCGATGCCCTGCAGGCCGCCGCTCGGCGGGCCCAGCGCGCGGCCTTCCCGGAACCGAAGCTGGTCCTGGCCGTCAAGGCCGACGGGGACGCGGGACTCCTGGAGCCGATCCTGGCGCGGCACGCGTCCGATCCTGCGGCCGTGCCCGTCGCCGTCCGGTTGTGCGCCTGGCACGAACAGCCGCGGCTCCTGCGCCAGGGCGAAGCCGATGTGGCCCTGGTGCACGAGCCCTTCGACCGCACCGGCCTGGACAGCGAGACGCTGGTCGCCGAACCGCGTGTCGTGGCCCTCGCCGCCACGCACCCCCTCGCCGGCAAGGACCGGGTGGCCCTCGCCGATCTCGGCCTGCGCCCCGGCGATGTGCACCGCTTCATCGACGAGACCCGCGGCCTGGGCCACGACCTGGCCCAACTCCTCACGCTTGTCGGCCTCGGCGACGTCACCCCCTTGTTCCCCACCTCCGTGGCCGACCGCTACCCACGGCCGGGCGTCGTCTACCGGCCGGTCACGGACGCACCGCCCGCGGTCCTCGCCATCGCCTGGCCGCAGCAGTCCCGCTCGACGGACGTGGCGGCACTCGTCCGTGCGGCCACGTCCGTGGCGGAGGCGGGGCGGGGATGAGGACGGTCGTCGGCGGACCCATCCAGGGACTGCCTTGTCATGACCGCTCCTGTATAACCGGCGCATGATCTACCACGCCGTGCCGCTCAGCGACTGGAGCGCCCTGCCCGACCGCCCGTACGCACCCGCATCGCTCGCGGAGGAAGGGTTCGTCCACTGCTCCCCTGACGACGCGACAACTCTGGCCGTCGTCAACGCCTTCTACCGCACCGCGCCGAGGCCGTTGCTGGTGCTGTGCCTCGACGAGGACCGTCTCACCGCCCGCGTGGAACGCGAGGCCGCGGCCCCCGCCCCGCCGCCCGGTGTCCCCCAAGGCACCCTGTTTCCCCATGTGTTCGGGCCCATCAACCGTGACGCCGTCGAGCGGATCCTGGAGGTCGAGTGGGATGAGGATGGCTTGGCGAGCGGATTGAAGCGGACGAGCTGACACACACCGCGAGAAGGCAGCGGACGGTCACCGCGCCAGCAGGTCCCGCAGCGCCTTGGCGATGTCGGCGGGAGCTTCCTCCGCCATGAAGTGACCGCACGAGACGGTGGAGTGGCGCAGGTCGGCCGCCCACGCTCCCCACAGCGCGGCCGCCTCGAAGCCGAGTGCGGCGCCCCAGTCCTGCTGGAGGACCGTGACGGGCATGGTCAGCCGGGTGCCCGCCGCGCGGTCGGCACGGTCGTGGTCGACGTCGATGCCCGCGGAAGCGCGGTAGTCCGCGACGATGGAGGGCACGGCCTCGCGGCAGGCCCGCAGATAGGCGGCGCGGATCTCGCCCGGGACGGCCTCAGGGTCCTTGGCCCACACGTCGAGGAAATGACCGAAGAACTCGTCCGCGCCGGCGGCGATCATCTGCTCGGGCAGTCCGGGCGGCTGGGCCATGAGGTACAGGTGAAAGCCGACGGCCGCGGCCGTGCCGTTCAGGGCCTCCCACATGTCGAGGGTGGGCAGTACGTCGAGGCAGGCCAGATGGGTGATCGCGTCCGGATGGTCGAGACCCGCACGGAAGGCCACCAGTGCTCCCCGGTCGTGACCGGCAAGCGCGAAGCGGTCGTGCCCCAGCGCCTTGGCCAGGGCGACGATGTCGCCTGCCATGGTCCGCTTGGAGTAGGTGTCGGGGCTCTCCTCCACGGGCTTGTCGCTGTCGCCGTAGCCGCGCAGGTCGGGGCAGACGACGGTGTGGTCGGCGGCGAGGTCGGCGGCGACATGGCGCCACATCAGGTGCGTCTGGGGGAAGCCGTGCAGCAGGACGACCGGCGGGCCCGAGCCGCCGACGGCCGCGGTGAGGGTGACGCCGTCGGCCACCGGCACGCGGTGGCGGTCGAATCCGTCGATGGTGGGTTCCATGGCTGCGCTCATTTCGATGGGGAGGGTTCTCGCAGGTCGGTGTCCCGGATGCGTCCCGGTCACGCGATGCGTCAAGCCTGCGGGGCCTCGATGAGCAGCCGATGAACGCGCTGTACGTTGAGGCCGGCGGGGCGGGGCGGCCAAGGTCGAGGGACGGAAGGGCGGGCGGCGACGTGCACGTGGACTTCGGGGTGCTCGGCCCCGTCGCTGCCTGGGACGAGGACGGTGTCGCCGTCCCGCTCAAAGGGCCCCGGCACCGGGCGGTCCTCGCGCGGCTCATCGTGGCCCGCCGGCGCGTCGTCCCGGTCGCACGCCTGGTGGAAGACCTGTGGGAGGAGCCCCCTGCGGACGCGGTCGGCACGATCAGGACGTTCGTCGCCGGTCTGCGCCGCTCGATCGAGCCGGACCGGCCGCCCCGGGCGCCGGCCCGCCTGCTCGTCACCGAGGGACCGGGCTACGCGCTGCGGGCCGCCCCCGACGACGTCGACGCCTGGCGGTTCGAGAGGGACGTCGGGTCCGGCGCCGACCTCCCGCAGGCGCGGCTCGTGGCCCGGCTCACCGACGCCCTCGCGACCTGGCGCGGTCCCGCCTACGCCGACTTCGCGGACGAGCCGTGGGCCCGCGCGGAGCGCTCCCGGCTCACCGAACTGCGCCTGCACGCCGTCGAGCGCCGCGCCGATGCCAAGATCGCCCTTGGCGCGGCCGCCGAGGCCGTGCCGGACCTCGACGCCCATGTCGCCGACCACCCGTGGCGCGAAGAAGCCTGGCACCTGCTCGCGACGGCCCTGTACCGGTCAGGACGCCAGGCCGACGCGCTGTCCGTGGTCCGCCGCGCACGGCAGCTGCTCGGCGAACACCTCGGCGTGGACCCAGGACCGCGGCTGCGCCGCCTCGAAGCGGACATGCTGCGCCAGGAGGACCATCTGGACCCGGGCCCCGGCGGGACGGCGGCCCAGGTGTGGGCCTCGGCGGCAGCGGCGTACGAGAACACGGTGCCCTTGCGGGCCCGGAACCGCCTGGAGTCCACGGCCGGCCTGATGCGCGACCTGGCGGTGACCGGAGGCGGCGGCCTCGAGGCCGCACGGCGTCACCGGGTCGCCGCCGTGGCCGCCGCGGAGCAACTGGGCGACCCGGAACTGACGGCGCGCGTCATCGGCATCTACGACGTGCCCGCGATCTGGACGCGGTCGGACGACCCCGAACAAGCCGCATGGCTGGTGGGTGCCGCCGAACGCACCCTGCGGCTCCTTCCGGCCGAGCGGCACGAAGCGGTACGCGGACGGCTGCTCGCCACGATCGCCGTCGAGTCCCGCGGCACGCTCCCCGGCGAGCAGAGCGCGTCGGGCACCCACGCGCGTGCCCTTCAGGCCGCCCGGCAGGCGGAGCGGATCGCACGGGACCTCAACGACGCGTCACTGCTCGCCTTCGCGTTGAACGGCGTGTTCATGCAGACGTTCCAGCGGGCGGGCCTCGCCGCACGGCGCGATGCGATCGGCGCCGAGGTGGTGTCCCTGTCCGCACACAACAACCTCGTGACCTACGAGGTGCTCGGCCACCTCATCCGCCTTCAGGCACGCTCGGCGCTCGCCGACTTCGCCGGGGCCGACCGGCACGCGGAGGCGGCGGACCGGCTCGCCGAGCGGCACGAACTGCCCCTCGTCGCCGTCTTCACGACGTGGTACCGGGCGCTGCGCACGTCCCTGACAGAGCCGCTGCCGACGGCGGAGTCCGCGTACGAAGCGGCCGCCGCGACCCTGGAAGGCGCGGGGATGCCGGGGCTGCGGGCCGGCCTGCTGCCGCTGGCCCGGCTGAGTCTGTACGTCCGCCACGACGCGACGTCCGAGATCGGCGCGATGGACCGGGAGCTCGACTGGGGCCCCTACGAACCCTGGGTGCGCCCGCTCCTGCTCGCGTCCCGCGGCGACGATGCGGGCGCCCGTACCGCGCTCCGGCACATCGCCGCACCTCCGCGCGACCTGCTGTTCGAGGCGCTCTGGTGCGTCGTGGCACGGGCCGCCGTCCTCGTGGGCGACCACGCGGTGATGCGCCGCGCCCGCACGCAGCTGGAGCCGGCATCCGCCGAACTGGCCGGTGCAGGCAGCGGGCTGATCAGCTGCGGTCCGGTCTCCCGGCACCTGGACGCGCTGACCTCGGCCGCCTCGTCGTACACGTAATCGCATGAAGGGCACAGGGTTTGGCGGGTGCGCGGCCCTGCACAGGGGCAAGGTGACCGGCAGGCGTCAGTTTTGCGACGTCCCCATCGAATCGACGGCGACCGCGACCGCGTCCGCCCTACGATCGCCCGCATGCTCCTTCAGCGCATGCCCCTTCACCGAATGCTGCGGACCGTCATGGTCTTTGCCGTGGCCCTCGCCGCCGCCTTCGTCGGAACGGTCGGGGGCGGCACGAGCACGGCGCGGGCCGAGGAGGGCAAGCCGTCGTCCGGGCGGCAGTTGCTCTTCTACAACCACGCCTACGGAGTGTTCGACCGGGAGACCGCTGATGCCGTCGAGCACTCCGCCTATCTGCGGGACTTCGCCGACTTCCAGGTCCGGACGACCACCGGATCCGACGGGCGGACCTGGACCGGGCGCTATCTGATGGGCCGCGAGACCTACCTCGAACTGTTCGGCGTCGGTGATCTGCCGGGCCAGGACGGCGCCCTCGGCTCCGCGGGGATGGGCGTTTCGACCGAACGGGCGGGCGACGGGGCGACGGTCATCGAGCGGCTGCGGGACCTTGGGGTGACCGAGCCGATCGAGTTCCAGCAGACGCGTGACTTCGGCGACGGCGTCCCGGTGCCGTGGTACGACGCGGTGCTGACCACGGACCGGTACGACTCCTTCGGGGCCTGGGGGATGGAGTACCGGCAGGAGTACTTCGCCGACCCGCGCAGCAAGACCGAACCGCCCGACTACCCCGGTGACGTGGGCCGCGAGCGCTATCTGCCCGACGACTATCGCGACCATGAGATGCGTGACGTCACCTCGGTCCGACTCGCCGCATCCGCGCGCGACGTGGACAACACGGTGCCGCTGCTGCGAGCCGGCGGGTTCGCCGTCCGTGAGGCGGGCGAAGGCGCCGTCGCGACGCGGGGCGGCGTCACGATCCGGCTCGACGCCGCGCCGCGCGATCAGGCGGGCCTGCGGCAGGTCACGTTCGCGCTCAACGGGCCCGTGGGGTCCCGGCACGAGGAGCGGATCGGCCGGTCGACCCTGGTCGTCGGCCCGGGGCTCGGCGCCGTGTGGAACTTCGACGCGCCGAAGTAGCCGCCTCGGGCACGGGAGAGGGGGCAGGTCGTGCTGCGGGTGTACTTCACGTCCGAGGACCTGGCGCGGGTGCGGGTCGCCTCTCTCGGACAGCTGCCGACTGCTGCCGCCCCTGCTGCCGCCGTACGGGAACTCGCCGGACTTCCTCACCCCCACCCACAGCGACTGTGACAACTCCCGGCCTTGACGGAGCCGTTGGCCGACGGCGACGGCGAGGCCCTGCGGAGACTGGGGGAGCGTTTGCACAGTCTCCTCGAAGGCGGCACGGACGGCCTGCCGGGCGGTCTCGGCCCTCAACTCCGCTGGAATCCACCGGTGTTGGGGGTCGACTACCCCGTGGACCATCAGCTGCGCCTGGACGGCCGTGGTCTCATCCTGCAGCCCTCGTTCTTCTGCCGGACCCAGATCTACTGGCTCTCCTTCGGCCGGCTCGCCACCTTGATCCCGCCGAAGGGTTACGCCGCCTGACCGTCGGGCCGCTAGGGTGCGGGCAATGTTCTGCGACAGCGTTGTCTGCGGGAGGCATCTTGAGTGACACGCTGCGGTCGACGAGACGTCCCGCGAGAACTGCGAGAACTTCGTGAGCCGCCCGGCCAAAGCGTCCGCCGCCCGCTTCGAGCGCGTCGCGGGGCCCCTGCCCGCGGGCCGCAGGGCCGTCGCCATGGTGGACCTCGCCGACCGGTCGGTGGGCCGCCTCGACTACCAGATCTGCCATCCGTGCCGGCTCGGATACATCGGCAACATCGCCGTCGCCGCGCACTGGCAGGGCCAGGGCCTCGGCCGCCACGCGCTGCACACGGCCCTGGCCGGCTGCGCGGACTACTCCTGGTCCACTTCGCGGCAGTCGTCGGAAGGGCGGCGCTTCTTCGCCGCCATAGAGGACGAGACGGAGACCGCCTTCCCGCCCAGTGGGGTGCGGTGCCCGCACATGGTGCCCTGAAGCGGGGCAGGACATCCGCTTTGCATGACCATGCGCGATGATGCATACTCTTCCCATGTCTAAGGTCCTCACCTCCCTTCCCGCCGGCGAGCGCGTCGGCATCGCCTTCTCGGGCGGCCTCGACACCTCGGTCGCGGTCGCGTGGATGCGCGACAAGGGCGCCGTCCCGTGCACCTACACCGCGAACATCGGCCAGTACGACGAGCCCGACATCGACTCCGTGCCCGGTCGTGCCAAGGCCTACGGTGCCGAGATCACTCGCCTCGTCGACTGCCGCGCGGCGCTGGTCGAGGAGGGCCTTGCCGCGCTCACCTGCGGGGCGTTCCACATCCGCTCGGGTGGCCGTGCGTACTTCAACACGACGCCGCTCGGCCGCGCCGTCACGGGCACGCTCCTGGTCCGGGCGATGCTCGAGGACAACGTGCAGATCTGGGGCGACGGCTCGACGTACAAGGGCAACGACATCGAGCGGTTCTACCGCTATGGCCTCCTCGCCAACCCGAACCTGCGGATCTACAAGCCCTGGCTCGACGCCGGCTTCGTGGCCGAGCTCGGCGGCCGCAAGGAGATGTCGGAGTGGCTGGTCGCCCACGACCTGCCTTACCGGGACAGCACGGAGAAGGCGTACTCCACGGACGCCAACATCTGGGGTGCCACACACGAGGCCAAGATCCTCGAGCACCTCGACACGGGCGTCGAGACCGTCGAGCCGATCATGGGCGTGAAGTTCTGGGACCCGTCGGTCGAGATCGCCACCGAGGACGTCACCATCGGCTTCGAGCAGGGCCGTCCGGTGACGATCAACGGCAAGGAGTTTGCCTCCGCCGTCGACCTGGTGATGGAGGCCAACGCCATCGGCGGCCGCCACGGCATGGGCATGTCGGACCAGATCGAGAACCGGATCATCGAGGCCAAGAGCCGCGGCATCTACGAGGCGCCCGGCATGGCCCTGCTGCACGCCGCGTACGAGCGCCTGGTCAACGCGATCCACAACGAGGACACCCTCGCCCAGTACCACAACGAGGGCCGGCGCCTCGGCCGTCTCATGTACGAGGGCCGCTGGCTCGACCCGCAGGCGCTGATGGTGCGCGAGTCGATCCAGCGCTGGGTCGGCACGGCCGTCACCGGCGAGGTCACGCTGCGGCTGCGGCGCGGCGAGGACTACTCGATCCTCGACACCACGGGCCCGGCGTTCAGCTACCACCCGGACAAGCTGTCGATGGAGCGCACCGAGGACTCCGCGTTCGGCCCGGTGGACCGGATCGGCCAGCTCACCATGCGCAACCTCGACATCGCCGACTCGCGCGCCAAGCTGGAGCAGTACGCGGGCCTCGGCCTGATCGGCACCGGCAGCCCCGCCATCGGTGCCGCCCAGGCGGCCGCGACCGGCCTGATCGGCGCCATGCCGGAGGGCGGCGCGGAAGCCATTGCATCGCGCGGCGAGGTCTCCGAGGACGACGCGATGCTGGACCGTGCCGCGATGGAGTCCGGCACGGACTGACCGGCCCCGCCGAGAGGAACCACCAGAAGGGCCGACCCGGCGCCGGGTCGGCCCTTTCTCATGCCGAGGCCGCGCCGCCCGTAGTCACCCCCCCGCACGGGGGAGGCCGCTCACCCGGCCAGGGGCCCGCGAGGCCACCCCGACGGCTTGACTCGCGGCATGAGAAACGTTCACCGCACCCGCCTCCGCATGGCCCTGGTCGAGCTCGTCGACGGCAACGAAATCGTCACCGAGCAGCGGTACTTCGACGCGTCCAGGCCGAAGCCTGTCGACTGGTCGAAGCTGGACATCCGGCAGGCCGCCGCCGACTACCACCGTCTGATCAAGGTGCTCCAGCCGCTCTACGACGGCCGGTGGATATCGACGGGCGGCAGCAAGGGCGGCATGGCATCGGTCTACCACCGGCGCTTCTACCCCCGGGACGTGGACTGCCGCGCCAGGCTGAAGGCCGTGCAGCGCGAGGTGTTGCTGCGGCGGGACGAGATGGTGGCCCGCTACACGACGTGGGCGGCCGAGGCAGGGCACACGTTCGGGATCATCGGCAGCGCCGACAAGGCGTACGAACTCGCCGTGCTGCGGGCCGCACCGATGTACTGGCAGTACGGCGACGCCAAGTGCACCGACGTCCCCGAGCCCACAGCCTCGACGCGGGAGCTGTACACCTGGCTCGACAGCCGGCCTCGCGAACCTCACGGACACCACGCTCAAGCCCCTGACGCCGTACTTCTACCAACTGGGCACCCAGCTCGGCTATCCGCAGTACAGCACCCGGCACGACGGGAGCCGACTCCTCTTCGTCTACGGCGAGAACGACGTGGCGACCGCCGAGTGCTTCCGGCTCGGGCAGGGCAGCCGCGACGTACACCTCTACGTCGCACCGGACACCAACCACCGGGCGCGCATCGCGTCGCTTTCCGAGAAGGACTCCGCCGACGCCACGGCCACCCTGCGGCGCTGGGCCGGGAGGTGAGTTCTTCCACGGCGACGCATGGGTATGGCGGGACGTCGCGCGCTCCGCGAGGATGACCCCTTTCCAGGAAGGGCATCGCGATGGGATCACACGCGGCGGCGAGACGAGGAAGGCCGGTCGTGCTCGCGGCGATCGGCGCCGCCCTGCTCGCCGCCCTGCTGTCCATCCCGAGCGCAGGGGGAGCACCACGCTCGGCCGACGCCTGCGCCGGCACCTCAGGCACCGAGCTGCCCAGTGGTGACTGCGGGCCGTTCTGGCAGGTCCTCGCCGAGGACTTCAACGGCGACCGGGTGCCGCTCGGCTCGTTCCGCGACTGCGACCATCACGCCGACACCTCCGCCGCGTACTGCGGCGGCCTCAAGGGCTCCTACCGCGACAACTGGTGGGCGTACCCGACCGGTTGGCGGGACACGGCGAACGACCGCGACCGCGACGTCGTCGGTGTCTACCACCCGGAGGACACCGTGAGCGTGGGCCCTGCGGAGAACGGCGACGGCCGCATGCGCATCCGGATGTGGCGGCCCGCCGACGGAGGGCCCGTGCACGCCGCTGCGGTCGTACCGCGTGCCGTCATGCAGATGAAGTACGGCAAGTACAGCGCCCGCATCAAGGTCACCGACCCGGCCCCCGGATACAAGTCGGCCTGGCTGCACTACGGCGGGGGCTGCGAGATGGACCACCCCGAGGGCAACTGGACGGGTTCCCTCACCGCCTTCCACCATCCCTGCGGCGGTGGCGAGCAGGGCTCCTTCCGAGGCGCCGACGACTGGACCGAGTGGCACACGGTGTCGACCGAATGGACCCCCGGACACGTCCGTTTCTTCGTCGACGGACGCGAGACGGGACACGACACCCGGGGCGTGCCCGACGACCCGCTGTCCTGGGTCCTGCAGAACGAGAGCGCCCTTGAAGGGCCGGGAGCGGCGCCCGGCAGCAGCGCGCAACTGGAGATCACCTGGGTCGCCGCGTACGCGTACGGCTGGAAGTGACATGGGGGTAGGGCCCGTTCCGTCGGGAACGGGCCCTACCGATCAGCCGATGTCAGACACGGTCGGCCGCGATGAGGAGGTACTGGAAGGACCCGTCCTTGTACGAGTTGATGAACGCGTCCTCGATTCCCGTGACCAGAGAGGACGTGGCCCGCAGCTCCCAGTACGGCAGGGTGTCGGGGGTGAGATCGACGACGGCCTGTGGGACGAGGCGGTTGTCGGCCATGGCGCGCAAGTACTCGCGGCGCGAGTGGATGTTGCACTCGAAGTGCGCGTTGATCTGGGAGACCCACTTGGAGGGCTGGCCGTAGCGGGGGTTCCAGCAGCCGGTGATGGTCACATAGCGGCCACCGACCTCGAGGATGCGGGAGTGTTCGGCGAAGAGGTCGTGCAGGTCGACGTACATGGTCGACTCGTTGTTCCACGAGGCCGCGGCCTGCCCGGTCTCGAAGGGCGTGTTGAGCATGTTGCAGACGCGGGCGCGTACGTGGTCCTGGATGCGGAGCTCGCGCGCACGCCTGTTGGCGAAGTCGGCCTGCTTGGCCGACAACGTGACCCCTTCGACCTTGCAGCCGAAGCGCTGGTGCGCCATCACCATCGAGCCGCCGCGGCCACAGCCGGCGTCCACCAGGGTGTCGTCACTCCCGATGTCGCCGAGGTGCCCGAGGAGGAACTCGGCCTGCGCCGACTCCAGTCGGTGGAGCTCGGCGATCAGCTTCTTCTCGCTCTCGCTGTCCTCGGCGTCACCGAGCGCGGCGTAGTCGACATCGCCGATGCCGTAGTGGTGGTGGTACAGACCGTCGACATCGCCGAGACGCAGATTCACGGGCCTGGCCTCCCCGTCCCAGTAGCGGGCGATGTCCCCCTGGTAGGGCGTCGCCGGGCCGGGGATGCGCAGAGGGGTGCCGGTGGAGGTGGCGGTGAGTTCGGTGCTGGTCACAGATGAGTCCATTTCTCTTGCCGGAACTTCTCTTACCAGAAGTCGGGCAGGCTGTAGCGGTAGGTGTTGGTCTGATGCCAGTAGTGGTTGCCGTCGAGCCAGGCGGCCACGCCCCGCAGGAAGCGCTGCACCGTCGGGACGGGGCAGGCGGCGGCCAGGGCCGCGGCTTCGGTCTCGAATTCGTGCATGAGGTCGTTGTGGACCTCGACCGCCTTCAGATAGGCGTCCTGGTCGGAGAGGCCCTCGCGTTCGGCGATCACGACCGGCAGGTTCAAGTGCACGCCCGGCGCGTCGAGTTCCTTGGTGTACGAGTACAGGTCGTTCACGATGGTCGTCGCGTTCCCCGCGAGAGCGATGACCTTCTGCATGGCGGGCTGTGCGTGCAGGTCCGTCGGCAGTTCGTAGCCGCCGACGGTGTCGGTGATGGTGGGGCAGGGGCGGAAGTTGTTGAACTGGCGCATCGCCAGGTACTCCCACACCTCGGGTACGTGGTCCAGCTGGGCCCAGGCGGCCTCGGCGAGGTAGCCCAGGTGCAGCCGTGCCATGTCGTGCCGGAACCGGTCGGCCTGCGCGGGGCTGCCCGCCTGGACGAAGTACTCCATGGCGGAGCTGTAGGCACGCCGGGGCGCGTCCGCGTGGAGCGACTTCGCCCACTGCGGCTGGTACTCCTGCGTCGTGTACAGGGGATCCAGGGCGGTGTGCGCGAGCAGAAGACGTTCGCCGAGACCGACGGGCGAGCCTCCGTGGTCCTCGCAGTAGCAGTCGTCCACCGCGTTCTCGGCCACCATCAGGCGAGTGGCGATCATCAGGTGGTCTACGGTGGGCGCGTCCGGATGGCAGGCGACCATGTAGCGGCCCACGGAGAAGCCGTCGAACTGCTCCTCCCAGTCATCGGGATACAGGGAAACCTCGTCGAGCGCCCAGGACTTGATCCTGCGGCTGACCTCCTCGACCCGCACCGGGTCGGGCTCGGGCACCGGGTGGAAGTAGAGCCCCGGGATCGGCGTGCCTTCCGCCGGAGCCACCGGTTCCGAAGCCGTCGGCGGTTCCGGAGGTGTCGGCGGCTCCTCCCGCAGCATCAGCCGCAGCCCCGCCGTGCCCAGGCCGCTGGGGCCGCGCAGGATCCGCTCCAGTCCGGCGCTCGGGGCAGGCGCCGCGGCTGCAGGGGCATCGCGGGGAGGCGGGCCGCCGGTGGCGGCCGTGATGTCGCGGGCGCGGGTCGCGGCGTCGGCGAGTACGTGCATCCATGGCTCCTTCGTGGGGTGGGCGGCCTCGCGGGCCGGGGCCGCTACCTGGGCCAGCGGGCGATCTGCACGTTCTCCATCACGCCGACCGCGTCCGGCACGAGGATGGCGGCGGAGTAGTAGGTGCTGACGAGGTAGGACGTGATGGCCTTCTCGTCGACGCCCATGAAGCGGACCGAAAGACCCGGTTCGTACTCGTCCGGCAGACCGGTCTGATGCAGTCCGATGACGCCCTGGTTCTCCTCGCCGGTACGCATACAGAGGATCGAGCTGGTCTTCTCCTTGGTGATCGGGATCTTGTTGCAGGGCAGGATCGGGACCCCGCGCCAGGCCGGGACCTGTTGGCCGCCGAGGTCGACATGGTCCGGATAGAGCCCGCGCGCGTTGAACTCACGCCCGATCGCGGCGATCGTCTTGGGGTGTGCGAGGAAGAACTTCGACCCGCGACGGCGGCAGAGCAGCTCGTCCATGTCGTCCGGTGTCGGCGGCCCCGAGTGCGTCTGGATGCGCTGCTTGAAGGCGGCGTTGTGGAGCAGGCCGAACTCCCGGTTGTTGACGAGCTCGTGCTCCTGGCGCTCGCGCAACGCCTCGATAGTGAGCCTGAGTTGCTCCTCGGTCTGGTTCATCGGCCCGTTGTAGAGGTCGGCGACCCTCGTGTGGATCCGCAGAATGGTCTGGGCGACCGAGAGTTCGTACTCGCGCGGCTTCAGTTCGTAGTCGGCGAACGCGCCCGGCAGCTCATGCTCGCCGGTGTGGCCGGCCGACATCGCGATCTCGGCCTCGCCGCGATGGTTCTGCCGACGGCGGGAGAGCGATGCGAACTCCGCGAGATGGTCCCGGAGGCTCGGCGCCGTGGCCACGACGGACGCGAAGTCGGCGCGTGACAGGGTCAGCAGGGTGCCCGAGGTCTCGGCGGTGGCGGTCTGCTCCCACCGGGCGTCCTCGTCGAGCAGGGCGTTCTCCCCGAACGGGTCGCCGTCGGCGAGTACGTCCAGGGCGACCTCGTCGCCGTACGGGCCGATGGAGGTCTGGCTGATGCGGCCGTGGGCGATCAGATGCAGTTGATCCGCGGGCGTCCCTCGCTCGACCAGTGTCTCGCCGATCCGGAAGTCGCGCTGGACGCACCGATCGGCGATGGCGGTCAGCACCTCCTCGTCGTCGAAGCCGCGCAGCAGGGCCAGTTCACCGAGTTCACGGGGGATCACCCGTACGTCGGAGCCGTCCTGGACGAACTCCACGGTGCCGTCGCCGACGGTGTAGGTCAGCCGGCGGTTCACCCTGTAGGCACCGCCCTTGGTCTCCACCCAGGGGAGCATCCGCAGCAGCCAGCGGGAGGTGATCTCCTGCATCTGCGGCGCGGACTTGGTCGTGGTGGCGAGGTTGCGGGCGGCCGCCGTGCCCAGGCTGGATTGCCGCGGCAGCTCCACTTGCGCTTCCGGGCTCGAGTCAACAGTCATCGGGCGAGCTCTCCTTGGTCAGGTGCGGTGGCGCACGTATGCGGACGTCACCGAGCAATAGGAGCGAAAAGGGGGTATACGAACGGGAATCCGGCCAGATCCAGAGGAACACTAACGGCCGCTTGGCGGCCCTGAGCAAGGAAAGTCGCCGACATTAACTCGATACGATGATCGAGCCCGCGCGATGTTTGCGCAGGTACCGGCGGCTTTCAGCCCCGATCGGCGGCGCGTTCCGGCGAGCGGTGGACGGCTTGCGCGATGCGGGGCCGACCGGTCGAGGGGTCGTCGAAGTGCCGTACATCCAGGCCGTCGTGGGCCATCGAGGCGCCCGCACACCGCCGCCATCGTCCGTATGCGCCGGGGCCGCCCTGCGTCACGGCGTCGGAAACGCGACACGGCTCCTCCGGGGCGGGGTACCGCTGGGGCGAAACTGCGATTAGTGCGGCTGAGAGGAACGGGACCGGTCATGACCAAGAACCAGCACAGCTCGTCGCCCGGCAACCGCTGGGAGCGTGCCGTCGTCGTCGGTGGCGGGTACGCCGGGCTCGTGACCGCTCGCGTCCTGGCCGATCACTTCAGCGAGGTGCTCGTCCTGGAGCGCGACCCGGTGCGGCCTGACACGGGGGTGCACCCCCACGTCCCGCAGGGTTTCCACGCGCACGCACTGCTCGCCCGGGGCGGCGACGCGCTGGAGGTCCTCTTTCCGGGGCTGCGGGCGGAGCTCGCGGAACTGGGTGCGCCCGTCCTCGACTACGGCGAGCGGATCAGCTTCCTGCTGCCGACCGGCTATGCGCCGACCGACCCGGTGGGCGTACCCATCCAGACCTTCACCCGCGACGAGCTCGAACGGCGGCTGCGGCAAAGGGTGTTGGCGCTCCCGGCGGTCCGAGTGCTCCCGGCGACCCGCTGCGAGACGGTGACGGCCAGTGCCCCCGGCCGCCTGGACCGGGTCCGATACCGCACCGACGACGCCGACGACACCACCGAAGTCGCGGCGGACTTGGTCGTTGACGCCTCGGGTCGCTCCACGTCCCTCGACCGGTGGCTCACCGACGCGCAGCTCCCGGCGTCCGCCAAGACCGTCATCAAAGCGAAGATCACCTACACCTCCGCCTGCTACGAACGCCCGCCGCAGGACCGGCAGGACTTCGACGTCGCCTACCAGATGGCCTTCGCGCCCGGCGTTCAGCGCGGCGGAGTGGTGCTTGCCGTGGAGCACCATCGCTGGATGTGCTCGCTGCTCGGCGTCGACGAGCACGTGCCGCCCACCGACGACGAGGGCTACCTCGACTTCGCCCAGAGCCTCGGCAACCCCCGCCTCGCCGAACAGATCAAGCGCGGCACCCGGCAAGGAGAGATCCACAGGTACACCAACCCCGGCAACGAGTGGCGCCTGCACCACAAGAACGCCCGCTGGCCCGAACGCCTGATCGCGGTCGGCGACTCGCTCTGCGTGTTCAACCCGGTGTACGGACAAGGGCTCACGGTCGCCGCCCTCGAAGCGGAGCTGCTCGGCCGACTGCTGCGCCGCCGCCGGGCCGACGCGTCCGGACTCGACGGCCTCAGCCGCGCCTACCAGCGCGCCGCTGCCCGCGTCATCCAGGTCCCCTGGACCATGGCCACCAGCTCAGACCTCATGTGGGCACCCGCCGGGCAACCGCTCTCCGCACGCTTCGCCCACTGGTACAACAAGCACGTCTTCGCCCTCGCAGTACACGACCCGGGCGTATGGGCACGGTTCGTACGAGTGCTGAACATGACGGCACCGCCCACGCTGCTGTTCCGTCCGGCCATGCTCGCCAAGGTGGCACGCCGCGCGCTCACGCGCCGCGCGAGCTGAGGCGGCGTACCGCGAACTCCCCGGCGCGGACCGCACGCATCGCGCGTTCGACCGTCTCCTCGTTCTCGCCGACCGGAGCCACGTAGCCGACGACGTCGCGCGCGGCGTCATCGCCGAGCGTTCGGGCGATCACCCACGTGGCGAGATACTGGGAGGCCAGGCAGCCGCCCGCCGTCGCGAAGGGTCCAGCGGCAGCCTGGAGATCAGCCGGTCGTCGGCAACCACGTCCCGCGTCTTCACGCCACTGCCGATCAGTACGACGTCGGCCTCGGTCACGAACTCCATCGGGCGCTGCCCAGTCGTCTCGACGCCGTTCATCGACGTGACCACCGGCGTCGGTGTCGTGATGAAGGCCTCCAAGCCGTCCTCGCTGCTGACCATCGGCGAACTTGCCCGGCGTACCGGGCTTTCCGTGCGGTACGCGCGGTGCTGGACAGGCAGGTGACGGTGCGCGATGTGGCCAGGGCGCATGCGCGGGAAGCTGGTCGGCGTTCGAATGGATGATCGCCGCGCTGCGAGCGGAAGATTAGCGACGTTCTGGTTGACTCCAGCCGGCAGGCTCGTGTGAGGTCGGCCTGGAACTGGAAGAGGGGGGAAGGGACATGTCGCTGGAGTTCGGGCTGTGGCGGGTGGACGGCAAACCGGTGCGGGTCGCGGCGCCGCAGATGCCGCTGGAGTCGAGGCTGGAGGAGCTGATCGAGGCCGATCCGGACATCCTGGGCAGACCGCTTCTCCTGATAGGCCGTCAAGTGCCTACTGACCACGGCAAGTTCATCGACCTCCTGGGCCTGGACGCCGAGGGCGGCCTGCACGTCCTGGAACTGAAGCGCGACCGCACGCCCAGGGACGTGGTCGCGCAGGTCCTCGACTACGGCTCCTGGATCCAGCACCTCACCAACGAGCAGGTACGCGACATCTACACGACGTTCGCGGCAGGCCGCGGGCTGCCCGCCGAACTGGACGAGGCATTCGCCCGCCGGTTCGGCGGCAGCACACCGGAGGCACTCAACGGCGCCCACACGCTGACGGTCGTGGCGAGCGAGATCGACCCGGCGACGGAACGGATCATCACCTACCTGGCGTCCGGCTACGAGGTGCCGATCAATGTGCTGTTCTTCCGCTACTTCGAAGACGAAGGCCGGTCCTATCTGGCGCGGACGTGGCTCAGAGAGGACATCGAGCCCTCGTCGGCGAGCGCCGGTCCGAAGGACCGCGGGAAACGGGAGCAGTGGAACGGGACGGACTGGTACGTGTCCTTCGGCGACCACGACCCCGGCGATCACGACTCCCGCGGCCGGAGCTGGGAGGACGCACTGCGGTACGGATTTGTCTCGGCGGGAGGCGGGGAGTGGTTCTCGCGCACCCTGCGTGCTCTGCCGCTCCAGGCGCGGGTGTTCACCCACATCCCCAAGTCCGGATACGTGGGCGTCGGTACCGTCTCCGGCGAGCCGCTGCCGTTCGAAGAAGCCGTGCTCGACGTCGACGGTGAGAGCCGGCGGATGACCGACCTGCCGCTGCGGGGCAGCTATCGCGACGACGACGCCGACGCGGTGGATGGAGCGGGCGCGGCGGACGGCGCGGGCGCAGAGGACCGCAGGGAGTGGGTCGTGCCCGTCACCTGGACCAAGGCCGTGCCGCGAGGTCAGGCGCTCTGGCGGACGGGGTTCTTCGCCAACCAGAACTCCGCCTGCAAACTGCGCGCACGCTTCACGATCGACGGGGTCTCCCGGCACTTCGGCATCGACTGACGCCCGCGCGGCCAAGGCCGCGTCAGGGCGGCGACGGGCCCGTCGCAGGAAAGGCCTGCTCGGTCCAGATGGTCTTGCCGGAGCGGGTGTAGCGCGTTCCCCACCTCTGGACGAGTTGGGCGACGATGAACAGGCCGCGGCCGCCTTCGTCGTCCTCGCCGCTGTGACGCAGGTGCGGTGAGGTGTGGCCCCTGTCCGCGACCTCGCACAGGAGGGTGCGGTCCCTGATGAGGCGTACTTGGATCGGCCCTTCGGCGTACCTGACCGCGTTGGTCACCAGCTCGCTGACGACGAGCTCGGTCGCGAACGACAGCTCCTCGAGGCCCCAGTGGTGCAGCTGCTGGGTGGCCAGGTCCCGGGCCTGGCCCGCGGCGACCGGTTCCGCGGGCAGCTCCCACTCGGTGACCTGCGAAGGGTCGAGTTCGCGGGTACGGACGAGCAGCAGCGCGGTGTCGTCGGCCGTCGAGCCGCCCGGCAGGAGTTCCGCCACGGCCCGGTCACACAGCTCTTCGAGCGACGCGTGCCGGTCGCCCAGTACACGTCCCAGGGTGTCGAGCCCATGATCGATGTCGCGGTTCCGGGCCTCGACCAGGCCGTCGGTGAAGAGCGCGAGCAGGCTGCCCACCGGCAGCTCGATCTCCATCGACTCGAACGGCAGGCCACCGAGGCCCAGCGGCGGACCTGCCGGCAGGTCCGGGAAGGACACCCGGCCGTCCGGGGCGACGACCGCAGGCGGCAGATGCCCGGCCCTGGCCATGACACAGCGCCGCGACACCGGGTCGTAGACCGCGTAGAGACAGGTCGCCCCCGTGGTCACATCGGCGTACGTGCTGTCGGGCATGCCCAGCTCGGCCCGCTGCTCCTCCGCCGACTGCGCCACCAGATCGTCGAGCCGCGAAAGCAGCTCGACGGGATCCAGGTCCATCTGGGCGAACGCGCGCACGGTCGTCCGCAGCCGCCCCATGGTGGCGGCCGCCTGCAGACCGTGGCCGACCACGTCCCCGACCACGAGTCCGACCCGGGTTCCGGACAGCGGGATGACATCGAACCAGTCACCGCCGACCCCCGTCACGTCGTCCGTGGGCAGGTAGCGGTAGGCCAGGTCGACCGCTGACTGCTCCGGCACGTGTTGCGGCAGCAACTGGCGCTGGAGGGCCAGCGATGCGGTGCGCTCACGGGTGAAGCGGCGGGCGTTGTCGATGGACACGGCCGTACGGGCGACCAGCTCGTCGGCGAGTGCCACTTCGCCGCTGTCGAAGGTGGCCCCGGTGCCGCGCATGAAGGTGACGAGTCCCAGCGTGCTGTTCCCGGCCCGCAGCGGCACGACCAGGACCGCTTCGTCGAGCACGAGCCCGCCCGATGAGAGGCTGCGGTCCTGCGGCGAACCGGACGGGTACTCCACGGGCGAGCGGTTCACGGGCGGAGGGGCAGGAGGCTGCAGCCCCGGCTCCTCCTGGCCCGCGTCTTCGGCCGAGCAGCGGGCGACCCGCACCAGAGACATCGCCGCCGAGCTGCTGGTGGCCGGCACCTCGCCCTCCAGTACCGCCCTCGCAAGGTCGACCGTGACCGTGCCGGCGAACTCCGGTACCGCCACCTCGGTGATCTTCTCGGCGGTGACCAGCACATCGAGGGCGGTTCCGACTCCGCGCCCCGCCTCGACGAGCAGGGCAAGCCGACGCTGGGCCTTGTAGCGATCGGAGATGTCGAATGCGTCCTCGCACACTCCGAAGACGTGTCCGTCGGCGTCCTGGAGCCGGTAGTAGGCGCAGGACCAGAGGTGGTCCGTTTCCGGGTCGCTGGGCGGCTTGCCCTCGAAGTGCAGGTCCAGAAAGGGTTCTCCGGTGTCCAGTACGTGACGCATGACCCCGTCGAGAGTGGGCGGATGCCCCCGGGTCACGAATCTTCCCTCGGAGTACAGCTCCTCGGGCCGAGAGCCCCGGTACTCGGCGAGCGGCTGGCCCATCTCTCGTTCGTACGCAGCGTTGCACCAGGTCAGGCGCAGGTCGGTGTCGTAGATGGCCAGGCCTACGGGGGACTGGGTGGCCAGTCCGTGCAGCAGGGACTGCCGGGCTTCCCACATCCGGAGAACCTGCAGCTCCGTCGCGACGAGTACGCGCACCGTCGTGTCGGCGCCCGCCAAGGGGCACACCGCGGTGGCGACGATCAGCTCACGCCCGTCACGGTGCCGCGCGACGCGGATCTCGTTTCCCCGGAAGCGGGGAGGGGGCGGGAGAACGGAAGCTGATGTGCCGGGTGGCAGGAGAGTGGCCAGGGGCCGGCCGAGGATCTCCTGCGGCTCGTAACCGAGGAGCCGCTCCGCCGCGGGGCTCCATCCGATGACCGTGTCCTGGGCGTCGACGACCGCCGTGGCCGCCCTGGTGACGTCGAGGGGACCACGAAAGTCGGAGCTCTGCTCCGCGTTCCATGCAGTCATCGCGCCACACCAGCCCCGTTCATTCCCTACAGAATCCGCCCTCCCCGGGGCAGGCACAACCGCTGTACGCCCCCCAGAGGAGGCGGTCGGCGGTGGAACGGTTCACCGGGAATCCCTGACCTGGTTGTGCGCGGATGGCCGAGGCGCCCCGACGGACCGGGACAGCAGCAGCAAGCTGTGCGCTCCTACGGCGATTTCGGTGTCCGCCTTGTGTTCGGTCTCGTCCGAATGGCCTCGCGGGTCCGAGGTGTCGATCCGTGTGGTCCAGCGTTCGCCGTAGGCGGTGTCCGGCAGATGGAAGACGATCGGCTCCCGGTAGCTGTTCAGGAGCAACAGGAAGGACGTGTCCACCACAGGTCTGCCGCACGCGTCGGGTTCTGTGATCGCGTCACCGTTGAGGAAGACGCCGATGGCGTGGGCGTCGGGCCGCTGCCAGTCCTGCCGCGTCATCTCGTGTGCGTCGGGCCTCAACCACACCAGGTCCGGGAGCGGTTGGCCCGCACGGGTCGCCGTGTCACCACGGAAGAAGCGGCGTCTTCGCAGCACCGGGTGCGCCGCCCGCAGCGCGATCGCCCGCCGGGTGAAGTCGAGCAGATCACGCTGGTCCTCGTCGAGATCCCAGTCGACCCAGGAGATCTCGCTGTCCTGGCAGTAGGCGTTGTTGTTGCCCAGTTGGCTGCGGCCCACCTCGTCGCCGTGGGCGATCATCGGAATCCCCTGCGACAGCAGGAGCGTGGCGAGGAAGTTGCGCTGCTGGCGCGCACGGAGTTCCAGGACACCCTCATCGGCCGTCGGCCCCTCGACGCCGCAGTTCCACGAGCGGTTCGCTTTCTCGCCGTCCCGGTTGTTCTCGCCGTTGCCCTCGTTGTGCTTGTCGTCGTACGAGACCAGATCACGCAGCGTGAAGCCGTCATGCGCGGTGACGAAGTTGACGCTTGCGCGCGGGCGGCGACGATCGTGCTGGTAGAGGTCGGAGGACCCGGTCAGCCGGGAGGCGAACTCGGCGAGCGAGTTGTCCTCGCCGCGCCAGAAGTCCCGTACCGCGTCACGGTACTTGCCGTTCCACTCCGACCAGAGAGGCGGGAAGTTGCCGACCTGGTAGCCGCCCTCGCCGACGTCCCAGGGTTCGGCGATGAGTTTGACGCGTCCGACCACCGGGTCCTGCTGGACCAGGTCGAAGAACGCGGACAGCCGGTCCACGTCGTGGAACTGCCGGGCGAGCGTGGCCGCCAGATCGAAACGGAACCCGTCCACGTGCATCTCGGTGACCCAGTAGCGCAGCGAGTCCATGACCAGTTGCAGGACGTTGGGGTGCCGCATCAGCAGGCTGTTGCCCGTGCCCGTGGTGTCGAAGTAGTGCGCTGGATCGCCTTCCGCCAGGCGGTAGTACGAGGCGTTGTCGATGCCGCGGAAGGCGAGGGTCGGGCCGTTCTCGTTGCCCTCCGCGGTGTGGTTGTAGACCACGTCCAGAATCACCTCGAGCCCGGCCGTGTGCAGCTTCTTGACCATCGACTTGAACTCGGTGACCTGCTCGCCGCGCGAGCTGTGCGCCGCGTAGGCGTTGTGGGGCGCGAAGAAGCCGATGGAGGTGTACCCCCAGTAGTTGGACAGGCCGCGGTCGCGCAGAAAGCCGTCCTGCACGTACTGGTGCACCGGCATCAGTTCGACGGCGGTCACCCCCAGCGAGAGGAGGTGGTCGATCACGGGCTCGGTCGCCAACCCCGCGTAGGTGCCCCGCAGTTCCTCGGGGACCCCGGGGTGCCGGCGGGTCAGACCTCGCACATGGGCCTCGTAGATCACGGTCTGGGCGTAGGGGCGCCTCGGCAGCACATCGCCCTCCCAGGGGAAGGAGGGGTCGGTCACCATCGAGAGCATCGTGTGTGCGGCGCTGTCGGCGGGTTCGGGACCCCGCGCCGCGTGCTCGTAGAGTGCCGCGTCGTTGTCCACCTGCCCCTCGAACGCCCTGGCGTAGGGGTCGAGGAGCAGCTTGGCGGGGTTGCACCGATGGCCGGCGGCGGGGTCCCAGGGGCCGTGCACCCGGTATCCGTAGCGCTGTCCCGGGCCGACACCCGGCAGGTAGCAGTGCCAGACGAAGCCGTCGACCTCCGTGATGGGGACGCTGTCGTGCGTGCCGTCTTCGTGGATGAGGACGATGTCGACACGGTCGGCGACCTCGCTGAACAGGGCGAAGTTCGTGCCTTCGCCGTCGTAGGTCGCGCCGAGCGGGAAGGGGCGTCCGATCCAGGTGCGCACGCGCTGCCTCCGTATGGATGAGCGTGGTCGTCGGTGTGTCAGGCGCGCAGCGCCCATCGACGCGGGAGGTCCGCGGCTTCCCCGGCGGCCACGGGCACGAGCTCGGGCTCGGCCTGCGCGGGTTCCCCCTCCGCCGGGGCCGCGAGTGCGGCGACGGGCAGCTCGCGCGGCGCCCGGCGCCCCGTGCGCAGCGTCGGCGCGGGCGGAGCGGGAGCCAGCGGGGCGCCGTCGGCGGACCGGGCACGGTGCGAGAACCAGATGATCTTGCCGTTGGTCGCCGGGCAGTTGCCCCAGCCGTCGCTCAGCGCGGCGATCTGCGCCAGGTAACCCTTCGGCCCGTAGTGCGGATGCGGAAGGTCGCGTTCGTTGTCGGACACGGCGGTGATGAGGTGCTGTCCGTTCCACCACATCTCGACGACGGTGTGCTTGTCCGTCGCATGCGTCTCGATCGCCTGCAGCAGCACGCCCGCGCAGTGGCTCACGGCTTCGACGAGAACCCCCAGGCCCCAGTGCCGGAGGTGCGCGGCAAGAATGCGCCTGACCTGCTCGACCGTCTGGGGGCTGATCTCCACCTCGAGGTGGTAGTAGCGGGGGACTGCGGTCTTCATCGCTCTTGACTCCTCTCAGCCGAAGCTTCCGACCGGTCGGCTCTTCGAGCCGCCGCCCCGAACACGAAGCGTGGGAGTTGATCGCTTCTGAGTCATTTCAGAGTGGGAGTACTGCTGCATTCGTGCAACACGAGCAGATCGTGCCGGTCGTTGAAGATCCAACAGGACGCTGCGCACACGTGCGTGCACTATGGGTCAGGAAATGCGCCGCGAGGCACTCCGGGAGCCCGAGAAGGTGACCAGCGTGATGCTGCTGCCTGACAAAGCCGAGGTCGCGCGGCACCTGAACCAGTACCGGTCCTGGGAACGGCTGTTGCTGGCCGGTCCCGCCGACCTCGGTGTGCGAAAGCACTTCGAGAACACCGCTTACACGCTGTGCGTCCTGATGGGAGAGCGCACGGCGCGGCTCGCCGCAGAGGCCGCCGAGCGCTACCTGGGCCTGCGGCCGTCACGTCGGCAACAGGCGGCCATCAGTCCATGGCCACCGGCCACACGTGGCCACGGCCCGTGCCCCGTGCACCGGGGCGTGGCAAAGGAGAGAGCGATGACCCGAGCTCCGCGGACGAGCCCCGCCGCGTCGATGGCCTCTGCTCCGTTGAAGAGCCCGGGTCCGGATCCGTCGACGGGCGTGGCTCCGGACCCGTCGACGAGCCAAGCTCCGGAAGAGACTCCTGTCTCCTGCACCCTGCCCATCCTGGATGTCACCCCGATGGTCGACTGCGGCCGCCGTCCCGCGAAGGCGGTCCCGGGGGAGGCCTTCCAGGTGACGGCCACCGTTTTCGGCGAGGGCGATGATCCGGTCGGTGCCGAGGTCGTGCTGATCGGCCCGGACGGCCGGGCCCGGTGGTGTGCCCCCATGCGCGAACTGGCCCCGGGCACCGACCGCTGGGGCGCGGTTGTGACACCGGACGCCGAGGGGCACTGGACGTACGCCGTGGAAGCCTGGGCGGATCCGGTGGCCGGATGGCGTCGCTCCGCGAAGATCAAGGTCCCGGCCGGCATCGACGCCGAAGTGACGCTCGAAGAGGGCGCGCTGTTGTACGAGCGGGCCGCGGGCGGAGTGCCGGACGGCGAGGAGCGTCAGGCACTCCTTGACGCCGCGGAGACTTTGCGGGACGAGCTGAGGTCGCCCGAGGCGCGCCTGGAGGCCACGCTCGCTCCACGGATGGACGAAGCGCTCTCGCGGCACCCGCTGCGTGAGCGCGTCACTCGCTCGCACGCATTGCCGCTGCTGGTGGAGCGGCAGCGGGCGCTCTTCGGGTCCTGGTACGAGTTCTTCCCGCGCTCCGAGGGTGCCGTCGTCCGCGAGGGTGCTCCGCCGGTCTCGGGGACCTTCCGGACGGCGGCCGAGCGGCTGCCCGCGATCGCGGAGATGGGCTTCGACGTCGTGTATCTGCCGCCCATCCACCCCATCGGGGCCACTTTCCGCAAGGGGCCGGACAATTCCCTTTCTCCCGGCCCGCACGACGTGGGCGTGCCCTGGGCGATCGGCTCCCCAGAGGGCGGGCACGACGCGGTCCATCCCGACCTCGGCACGCTCGACGACTTCGACGCCTTCGTACGCCGGGCCGCCGATCTGGGTCTCGAAGTCGCGCTGGACTTCGCGTTGCAGTGCTCTCCGGACCATCCCTGGGTGGAGAAGCATCCGGAGTGGTTCGCGCACCGCGCCGACGGCACGATCGCGTACGCGGAGAACCCGCCGAAGAAGTACCAGGACATCTATCCGCTGGCGTTCGACCGCGACCTGCCGGGTCTGGTCGCCGAGACCGTACGTCTGCTGCGGTTCTGGATGGACCACGGCGTGCGTATCTTCCGCGTCGACAACCCGCACACCAAACCCGTCGTCTTCTGGGAGGAGGTGATCGCCCGGATCAATGGCGCCGACCCGGACGTCATCTTCCTCGCCGAGGCCTTCACCCGCCCCGCGGTCATGCGGGCCCTGGCCCAGGCCGGTTTCCAGCAGTCCTACACGTACTTCACCTGGCGGAACACCAAGCAGGAACTGACCGATTGCCTGACCGATCTCAGCGTCGAGAGCGCCGCCTATCTGCGCCCCAACCTGTTCGCGAACACACCGGACATCCTTCCCGGATATCTCCAGGAGGGCGGTCGCCCGGCGTTCGAGGTGCGGGCGGTGCTTGCGGCGACCCTCTCGCCGAGCTGGGGCATCTACGCCGGGTACGAGCTGTGCGAGAACACCGCGGTCGGCGCGTGCAGCGAGGAGTACTTGCACTCGGAGAAGTACGAACTGCGCCCGCGCGACTGGGAGTCGGCCGAGCGTACCGGCCGTTCCATCGCGCCCCTCGTCACCACGCTCAACGGGATACGGCGACGCCACCGCGCCCTGCACTCGCTGAGGAACCTCCGTTTCCACCGGACCGACAACGACGCGCTCATCGCCTACAGCAAGCGCGATGGCCAGGACTTGGTTCTGGTGGTCGCCAACCTCGACCCTCATCAGCCCCAGGAGGCCACGGTCTCGTTGGACATGCCGGAACTCGGCCTCCACTGGCACGAGATCGTGCCGGTGCGCGACGAGCTCACCGGCGAGACCTATCACTGGGGCAGGGCCAACTATGTGCGTCTTGGCCCGGGCGGCGCGCACGTGCTGGTCGGGGTGGGGGCCACGTCATGATCGTCAATGAGCCCGTCCAGGACACCTTCGAGGACACTCCCGCGAAGGACCGCGACCCCGAGTGGTTCAAACGCGCCGTCTTCTACGAGG
>NZ_JBFBJK010000035.1:56604-79060 GCF_040686095.1 Streptomyces sp. NPDC086554 | reverse complement strand
GCCCCCCCCGCCCCCGGGGCCCCCCCCCCCGGGCGGGCCGCCCCCCCGGCGGGGGGGCCCGCCCCCCCCCCCCCCGCCGTGGCCCCGGGGGGGGCGGGCGCCCCCAGCGCGTGGGGCCCCCCCCCGCGTCGATGGGCAGCACGCGGGCTCAGACCTGCTCGGTCCGGGGCCGACTGCCCTCCGCGCCGTCCGCGCCTGCGGCCTCCGCCAGCGCGCGTTCGGCGCCCTGGCGGCGGCCCTTGCGCAGCCCGAAGTAGTAGGCGAGGACGCCCGCGCCGAGCGCCGCCTGCAGGGAGAAGAGCGCCGACTCGATCTCCCCGGAGGGGGGTTCGTACAGCGGCGAGAACCACGGCTCGTAGTCGGGGTGGTCCTCGGCGATCGCCGTCTCGGCCTGGCCGTCGGCGCCGGTGAACGGCTCCTCCTTGTCGTCGCCGAGGCCGAGGGCCAGGGGCAGCACCGCGAGTGCGGCGACGATGACCAGGAGCAGGGCGTTGATCTTCGCGTTGCGGCTCATCAGGCACTGGCCTCCGTCTCGGACTTCTTACCCTGAAGCAGCACGCCGAGCCGGGTGAGCTCGCCCTTGCTCGACTGCACGAGGAGCCGCATCACCAGAACGGTGAGCAGTCCCTCGCTGACCGCCAGGGGGATCTGCGTGACGGCGAAGATGCCGCCGAACTTGCCCAGGGCGCCGATGAATCCGCTGGAGGGGTCGGGGAACGCGAGGGCCAGCTGGACGCTGGTGACGCAGTACGTGGAGAGGTCGGCGACGAACGCCCCGAAGAACACGGCCACCATGAGCGGTACGTCGTATCGCTTCAGGAGCCGGTAGACGGCGTACCCGGCCCATGGCCCGATGATCGCCATGGAGAACACATTGGCGCCCAGGGTGGTGAGACCGCCGTGGGCGAGCAGCAGGGCTTGGAAGAGCAGGGTGATGGTGCCGAGCACCGTCATGATCGGCGGCCGGAACAGGATCGCGCCGAGCCCGGTCCCCGTCGGATGCGAGCAACTGCCCGTCACGGAAGGGATTTTCAGGGCGGACAGGACAAAGGTGAAGGCTCCGGACGCGCCGAGGAGCAGGGTGCTCTCGGGGTGCTCCTTGACTTCACGGGTGAGGGAGCGGACTCCGTGGACGACGAACGGCGCGGACGCGACACTCCAGGCGATCGCGTGCGCCGGGGGGAGGAAACCCTCGGCTATGTGCATGGCTGAACGGACCTCTCCAGCACCTCGTGGATGGACAACGCGCCTTGGCCGGTCTCCTGGCTGACGGGTCGTACCGCCCGGACTCCGCCTTCCCGGATACGTGAGTACCCAGTGGCTGCCCCACAGGAGGGCTGGAGCCGGACTTTCCCGATCACAGTGGCGAGGGCCGCACCGGCATCACACCGGATTTCCCGAGCACCAAAGGCCTGGTGACCTTAGTTGCGCGACGGGAGGCCTGACAACTCGCACGGCGGGCGCGGTGGTGGCACACGCGAGCGCACACCACCACCACGTACGCCCCCTGGTCAGAGGGTGGAGCGGAGATCGCGCGCCGCGGCGACCAGGTTCTCGAGGGCGGCGCGGACCTCGGTCCAGCCCCGGGTCTTCAGACCGCAGTCCGGGTTGACCCAGAGCCGCTCCGGCGCGATCGCCTCAAGTCCCTTGCGCAGCAAGGCGATCACCTCATCGGCGTCGGGCACGCGCGGGGAGTGGATGTCGTACACGCCGGGCCCGACCTCGCGGGGGTAGCCGGACGCGGCGAGTTCGTCGGCGACCTGCATGTGCGAGCGTGCGGCCTCCAGGCTGATGACATCGGCGTCGAGGTCGTCGATGGCCTGGAGGATGTCGCCGAACTCGGCGTAGCACATGTGGGTGTGGATCTGGCTGTCCGGCCGTACGCCGCTCGTGCTGAGCCGGAAGGACTCGGTGGCCCAGGCGAGATACCCGCCGTGGTCCGCGGCGCGCAGCGGCAGCGTCTCGCGCAGCGCGGGCTCGTCAACCTGGATCACCGAACTCCCGGCCTCCTCCAGATCGTTAACCTCGTCGCGCAGGGCGAGAGCGACCTGGCGTGCGGTGTCGGCGAGGGGCTGGTCGTCGCGGACGAAGGACCAGGCGAGCATGGTGACCGGACCGGTGAGCATGCCCTTGACCGGCTTCTGCGTGAGCGATTGGGCGTACGCGGTCCAGCGCACCGTCATCGGCTCGGGACGGGAGATGTCGCCGGCCAGGATCGGCGGACGGACGTAACGCGTCCCGTAGGACTGGACCCAACCATGCTGCGTGGCCAGATATCCGGTAAGCCGTTCTGCGAAGTATTGCACCATGTCGTTGCGTTCGGGCTCGCCGTGCACCAGGACGTCGATGCCGGTCTTCTCCTGGAAGGCGATGACCTCGCGGATCTCGGCCTCGATGCGCTCCTCGTACGCGGCCGTGCCGATGCGTCCGGCGCGCAAGTCGGCGCGGGCGGTGCGCAGTTCGCCGGTCTGCGGGAAGGAGCCGATGGACGTCGTCGGAAGCAGCGGCAGGCGCAGCCGTTCGCGCTGGGCGGCGGCCCGCTCGGCGTATGTCTGGGAACGGCGGGTGTCCGCGTCGGTGACGGCCGCGGCGCGGGCCCGCACCTCCGGATCGCGGGTGAGCGAGGAACTGGCGCGCGACGCCAAGTCAGCGCGATTGGCGGCGAGTTGAGCGGCAATAGCACCGGTGCCTTCACCCAGACCACGGGCGAGGGTGGCGATCTCACCGGTCTTCTGCCGGGCGAAGGCAAGCCAGCGGGCGATCTGCGGATCGAGGCCCTTCTCTGCGTCGGCGTCCAGCGGGACGTGCAGCAGGGAGCAGGAAGCGGCCACATCCACCCGGTCGGCGAGGCCGAGCAGCGTACCCAGCAGGGCCAGGGACTTCCCCAGGTCATTGATCCACACATTGCGGCCGTCGACGACACCGGCGACAAGACGCTTGCCGGGCAGGCCGCCGACGGCGGCGAGGTCGTCGAGATTGGCGACGGCGGGCCCGGTGAAGTCGATGGCGAGACCGTCGACGGGCGCCTTCGCCAGGACGGGCAGGGCGTCGCCGAGCCGGTCGAAATAGGAGGCGACGAGGAGTCGGGGCCGGTCGGTGAGCGCGCCGAGATCGCGGTAGGCGCGGGCGGTGGCGTTCAGTTCGGCAGGGGTGCGGTCCTGCACCAGGGCGGGCTCGTCCAGCTGGACCCACTCGGCGCCCGCGGCGCGCAGATCGGCGAGGACCTCGGCGTACACCGGAAGCAGCCGGTCGAGGAGCGTCAGCGGCTCGAAGTCCGGGGCAACGCCGGGTGCGGGCTTGGCGAGCAGCAGATAGGTGACGGGACCGACGAGGACGGGCCGCCCGGTGTGCCCGAGAGCGAGAGCCTCGCCCAGCTCGGCAACCTGCTTGCCGGAGTCCGCACTGAACACGGTGTCAGGCCCCAACTCCGGCACCAGATAGTGATAGTTGGTGTCGAACCACTTGGTCATCTCAAGGGGCGCCACGTCCTGCGTGCCCCGCGCCATGGCGAAGTAACCGTCCAGCTGGTCGGCTTCGACGGCGGCACGGTGACGGTCCGGGATGGCGCCCACCATGACGCTGGTGTCCAGGACATGGTCGTAGTACGAGAAGTCCCCGGTCGGCACCTCGTGAATGCCGGCGTCGACGAGCTGCCGCCAGTTGTCGCGACGCAACTCGGAAGCGGTCCGGCGCAGTTCGTCCGCGCCGACACGCCCCTTCCAGTACCCCTCGATGGCCTTCTTCAGTTCCCGGTCGGCGCCTTGCCGGGGATAGCCGTACACGGTGGCCTCGGCGGTGC
Organism: Streptomyces sp. NPDC086554; assembly: GCF_040686095.1. Classification (NCBI taxonomy): domain Bacteria; kingdom Bacillati; phylum Actinomycetota; class Actinomycetes; order Kitasatosporales; family Streptomycetaceae; genus Streptomyces; species Streptomyces sp. NPDC086554. Next base: position 75,261 of record NZ_JBFBJK010000035.1, on the reverse strand, counting down.
GGGCCGCGGCTGTGGCGGTGGATGTGGCGGTCACGGAACTCTCCTTCGCGAGTACTCGTCCTGGTTCCCGGGACGGGACGAGGACGCGAAGGGACGGCAAGAAAGGCGAGCCCCGTGGGGTAGCCCCTGAGTGCGCCCGGGATGCCCCTGAGCGGGGATGCCCCTGGCCGGGGATGCTCGCTTCCGCCGCCGACCCGCCCTCGAGGTCACCGAGATGCCGTGCGCTCCTTCGCGCACGGGCAGTGGCAGGTCTTCGGACTCACGGGCCCGCCGAGCCCTCTCGAAGGAGGACGAGGCACCTACTGGCCGTCGCTTCCCGGATCCGCAGGCGAATCCAGTGCGTATGACGGCGGTCGTTCCCGCTCACCGCTGCGGGGCAGTCCCGGATTCCCACCGGGTTCCCTCTTACGACGCGCCTGCCTGGCGGACAGGGCGAACCAGCTGCGTGGGGAAGCCTATACGTACGAGAGGAGTCCTCTCATGACGGATGGCATGGGCGAGCGCCTCTCGTACGCGACGCAGGGCTGCCCCTGGCCAGCCGGTGAGGCCGCCGTCCACAAGGATCTGCGCCCCGGTGATGTACGTGGCGTCCGGCCGTCCTCCCAGTTCCCGGGCCATGGCCTTGGTCATGCCGACGAGGGCCGACTTGCTCAGCGAGTAGAGGGAGAAGCCGGGGACGGGGACCTGACTGGCGGAACTGCTGCTGCGGCCCTTGTCTCGCGCTCGAAGCGCCAGCTGTCGGCGAGCGCGCCGACGTCCACCGTGTCGTATCCCAGCTTGTTCATCAGTGCGGTGTCCTCGGCCCGCGCCCCGGCGTCGTCGCCGGCGATCGGCAGGCCCTGACCAACTTGGCGCCAGGCAGACCCTGTTGGGCGAACTGACCGATGGTCAGCGTCTCCTCGTCCAGCTCCTCGATCCGTCCGTCGCGGGAGGGGTAGTAGTTCGCGGCGTCCAGGACGCCTTTGCCCACCAGCGCGCACCCAGCTCGCCGACGAGACCGGCCAGGGTCTGCGGGCCGCGCGAGTTCGCGACGACCACGTCCATGCCCGCGGCCAGGGCTGGGTGGTACCCGAAGCCGGGCCCCGGGTCTTCCTCGCGCCAGGAGACATCGCGCTGGTGCGCGGCCGGGCTCCGTACGCCCTGGCCGACTCCCCGGACACCGCGCCGCAGATCCTGCGCCGTCCCCGGGGTCGATCCATGGCCAGAACGCTCCAGTACCTTTGCGTACGTCTACGGTGGCCGGGATGTCCCGGCTGCATGACCGAGCTGATGCGACGAAACTGGACCAGCAGAGGGAAGGAAGTCTCCAGCCATGTCACTCGCCCGCGTCCACAACTTCTCCATCTCGCTCGACGGCTTCGGCACCGGTGAGGGTCAGAGCCACGACGCGCCGTTCGGCCACGCCGGCGAAAGGCTGCACGAGTGGATGTTCACCACCCGGTTCTGGCACAGGATGACCGACCGGCCCGGCGGGACCGCCGGCCTCGACGACGCTTTCGCCCAGCAGTTCGCACCCGGGATCGGCGCCGAGATCATGGGCGCCGGGAAGTTCGGCCCGCCCGGCTGGCACAAGGACCCGGACTGGAAGGGGTGGTGGGGGCCCAACCCGCCGTTCCACACACCGACCTTCATCCTCACCCATCACCCCCGCCCGCCGATCGAGATGGAGGGCGGCACGACGTTCCACTTCCTCGACACTTCGCCCGCCACGGCGCTCGAGACGGCCCGCGAGGCAGCGGACGGCCAGGACGTACGCATCGGCGGCGGGCCCACCGTGATCCGCGACTTCCTTGCCGCCGGGCTCGTCGACCACATGCACATCGTGGTGGTCCCGATCCTGCTCGGCCGAGGCGTCCGCCTCTGGGACGGACTGACGGGCACCGAGCAGAACTACGAGGTCGAGGCCGCCTCCTCGCCCAGCGGAGTAACGCATGTGACGTTCACCCGCGTGGGGCTCTGAACCACCGGGAACGCTCCCCATGTCATTTGCTGGAGTTGCCGCCCCCGCCACCGAGATCGTCACGGCTCACGTGCTCGCCCGGTGTCGCCAGGGTCTCGACCGCGTCCACGCCGACCACCGCGCCGGTGGACTTCTTGCCGCGCCTCAGCCTGCCTTCCAGCCAGCCCGCGAAGGACGTGAGCGCGAAGTTCAGCAGGACGAAGATCACCGAGACCACGGTGAAGCTGGCGATGGTGTTCGCACCGTAGTTCGCGCTCATCGGGCGGACCGACGCAAGGAGTTCGGAGAAACCGAGCAGCGCGCCGCCCAGCGCGGTGTCCTTCACGATGACCACCAGCTGGCTGACGATCGCCGGGAGCATCGCGGTGACCGACTGCGGAAGGAGCACATGGCGCATGACCTGGTTCTTGCGCATGCCAATCGCCTTGGCCGCGTCGGTCTGGCCCCGGGGCAGGGACAGGATTCCGGCTCGTACGATCTCCGCGAGTACGGAGGCGTTGTAGAGGACGAGACCGGTGACCACGGCGTAGAGCGGCCGGGTGCCGGGGCTGATGTCGGTGTACTCGGAGTACGCCGCGTTCGCGAAGAGCATCAGGATCAGCACCGGGATGGCGCGGAAGAACTCCACGACGGTGCCGGCCGCACCCCGCACCCACCCGTGGTCGGAGAGCCGGGCGATGCCGAACAGCGCCCCGAGCGGCAGCGCGATGACCATGGACAGCGAAGCGGCGATGAGCGTGTTCTTGAGCCCCGGCAGGAGATACGTCTCCCAGGCGCGGGAGTCCGTGAAGAAGGGCCGCCATTTGACCCACTCGAGTTGGTTCTTGTCGGCGAGGCTCTGCACCACCCACCAGATCAGGGCGGCGAGCGCGACCAGGAAGACCACCGTGAGCAGCACATTGCGCCGCTTGGCCCGCGGCCCCGGGACGTCGTACAGAACGGACTGCGCCCTCATCGCCTCACCGACACCTTCTTGCTCACCCAGCCGAGGAGCAGCCCGGTCGGGAGGGTGAGACAGATGAATCCGAACGCGAAAATGGCGGAGATGAGGATGAGTTGAGCCTCGTTCTCGATCATCTTCCGCATCAGCGCCGCGGCCTCGGCGACGCCGATCGCGGCGGCCACGGTGGTGTTCTTGGTCAGGGCGATCAGCACGTTCGCCAGCGGGCCCACCACGGAACGGAAGGCCTGGGGAAGGACGATGAGCCGCAGCACCTGGGGGAAGTTCAGGCCGATGGCACGCGCCGCCTCCGTCTGGCCGACGGGCACCGTGTTGATGCCGGACCGCAGCGCCTCACAGACGAACGACGAGGTGTAGGCGATCAGACCGAGCACGGCAAGACGGAAGTTGATCGTCGTGAAGTCGTCGGCGCCGAGCGTGACACCGAGCGTCTGGAACAGGCCCAGCGAGGTGAAGACGATGACCACGGTGAGCGGGATGTTCCGGACCACGTTGACGTAGGCGGTGCCGAAGCCACGCATCAGGGGCACGGGGCTGACGCGCATGGCGGCAAGCACAGTTCCCCAGATCAGGGAGCCGACGGCGGAGTAGAGGGTGAGCTGCACCGTCACCCAGAAGGCAGCCAGCAGGTCGTAACCCTCGAGAAAGTCGAACACAGTCTCCCGGCCTTCCGCGTGAGCTTCCGCGTGAGGGAAGGGGCGGTGCGCGCCGCTACGAGAGCGGCGCGCCGTGAGTCACCCGCTTCAGCTGACGATGACGCCGATCTTCGGTGCGCGCTCGTTCTTGTAGCCGGCCGGGCCGAAGTTCTTCTTGATGGCAGCGTCCCAGGAGCCGTCCTTGACCATCTTCTCCAGGGCGGTGTTGATCTGCGCCTTGAGATCGCTGCCCTTCTCGACGCCGATGCCGTAGTTCTCGTTGCTCAGCTTGAATCCGCCGAGCTTGAACTTGCCCTTGAATTCGGGCTGCGCGGCATAACCGGCGAGGATCGAGTCATCGGTGGTCAGGGCGTCGATGACCTTGTTCTCCAGGCCGGTCAGGCACTCCGAGTATCCGCCGTACTCCTGCAGCTGAGCCTTCGGCGCGATCTTGTCCTTGACGTTCTGTGCCGAGGTGGAGCCGGTGACCGAGCAGAGCTTCTTGTTGTTGAGGTCCGCGGGCTTCTTGATCGAGTCGTCGTCCGCCCGGACCAGGACGTCCTGGTGTGCCAGGAGATAGGGACCGGCGAAGTCGACCTTCTTCTCGCGCTCGGGGTTGATCGAGTACGAGGCGGCGATGAAGTCGACATCTCCGCGCTGGAGCAGCGTCTCGCGGTCGGCACTCTTGGCTTCCTTCCACTCGATGTCGCCGGAGTCATGTCCGAGCTCCTTGGCGACGTACGTGGCGACGTCGACGTCGAAGCCCGTGTACTTGCCGTCCGGCGTCTTCAGGCCGATGCCGGGCTGGTCGAACTTGATGCCGATGGTGATCTTCTTGTCGCCCGAACTTGTGCCGCCGCTGTCGTCGTCATCCGAGCCGCAGCCGGCGGCGGTCAGGGACAGCACGAGCGCGGCGGCGGCCGCGACAGTGACCTTGCGAAGCTTCATGGTGCTCATTCCTCATGCTCAAGGGCCCCCCGGATCAGGATCAGTGGTGCAGGATCTTCGAAAGGAAGTCCTTGGCCCGCTCGCTGCTCGGATTGCTGAAGAACTGCGCGGGCGTCGTCTCTTCCACGATGCGGCCATCCGCCATGAACACCACACGGTTGGCGGCCGAACGGGCGAACCCCATCTCGTGGGTGACGACGACCATGGTCATTCCGTCGTGGGCGAGCTGCTGCATCACCTCGAGCACCTCGTTGATCATCTCGGGGTCGAGTGCGGAGGTCGGCTCGTCGAAGAGCATGATCTTCGGGTCCATGGCCAGCGCTCTGGCGATCGCGACACGCTGCTGCTGGCCACCGGAGAGCTGCGCGGGGTACTTCTCCGCCTGGGAGCCGACACCCACCCGGTCGAGCAGCTGACGTGCCCTGTCCTCGGCGGCCTTCTTGTCCTTCTTACGCACCTTGACCTGGCCGAGCGTCACGTTGTTGAGCACGGTCTTGTGCGCGAAGAGGTTGAAGGACTGGAAGACCATGCCCACATCGGCCCGCAGCGCGGCCAGCTCGCGGCCTTCGGCGGGCAGGGGCTTTCCGTCGATGACGATCTCACCCGAATCGATCGTCTCCAGGCGGTTGATGGCACGGCACAGCGTGGATTTCCCGCCCCCGGACGGCCCGATGACGACGACAACCTCGCCACGGGCAATGGTCAGGTCGATGTTCTGGAGGACATGAAGCGCGCCGAAATGCTTGTTGACGTCGCTCAGCACAACCAGATCGCCTGTGGCCGGGGTGGGAATTTCATGGGTCACGGCAACTCCGCTCATCGGCTTTCATAGTCCGTCTTCCAAAAGGAAGCCGCACGCCGAGAGCGGCACAAGGTAGAAAATGCAGGTCAGGCACCCTTTGGCAGAAGCCCCGGCTCTCCGACCACGACGGAGTTACGGCACGAGGGCGTCGAGATCGACGGGGCTCCGGCTGCTTGCCGCAGGGCAAAGGTCAGGTTCACATCACGGAACCCAGCCGGAATAGCAGCAGGGCGCGCGCAGCCACCGCCTGGATCCCGCGCCGCCGGACTCGACGTACCGGACCGAGGACGCCGACGGTCCGTGAGTGACGCCGAATCGCTCAGGCAGTTCCTTCGTATGAGTTCCTGGAACTTGGCGGCCCCAGAGTTTCCCGAGAGGCGCCCTCTCGTTGATCCGGGAGAACGAGGACCGGATTTCCTGGAAAGGAACACGATGAAGAACCTTAAGACCGCTGCCGTTGTCGCCGGCTCCCTTGCCATTGCCGGCGCTGCGGTTCCCGCCTCCGCGGTGGACCTGTCGGGGCACGGCCTCCTCGACAACGGTAAGACGGTCGCCCGTAGCCTCCCCGACGCCGCCAAGCTGCCGACCGGCTACGTGGGCAACAACGTGGAGCGTACGGCGGATAAGGTGAAGACCGTCGCGAACGAGTCGGGGGTGGTCAAGACCCCAGTCTTCGGTGGCACCCTGCCGAACCCCATCGACGGAAAGCTGCTCGGGGGACTTCCGCTCGACAAGTGAGTTCACCGCTCACCTGCTCAATGCTCGGGGCCGGCTCCGTATTCTTCGGAGCCGGCCCTTCGGCATATATGGCTGGTCGGCGTATATGGCTCGTCATTGCCGGGACGGGTTCGCGAAACGCCGATGGCGGCCCACCGGGATTCCGGGGACCGCCATCGGGGTGAGGCACTGTTCAGAACAGCAGGCCGCCCGCGTACGGGGCTTGCTGCTGCTGGTTGACCGTCGCCGTGTTGCAGGCGGCGTAGTGCGAGTTCGGCGCGGCGACGCCACCGAGGACAGCTCCGTTGGACCACGGGGCGATGCAGCGGCCGTCGACGAGAGCACCGTTGACGACGGCAATACCCTGCTGCGGCTCGTTCACGACGACCGGGGACGTCGAGAAGCCGCTGCCGCCCCGGACGGTGGTGGTGTTGTCGTCGGCCGCGGCGGCGCCACCTGTCGCGAGGACGATGCCTGCGGCAATGGCGGAAACAGCCATAACCTTATTGCGCATGAGTTGAGCCTTTCCCGACTGTGATGGGGGTTTACCTGCTCCGCATCGCACGAAGCAGGAGTCAGAACAGCAGGCCACCCTCGTACGGGGCTTGCTGCTGCTGGTTGACCGTGTCCGTGTTGCAGGCGGCGTAGTGCGAGTTCGGCGCGACGACGCCACCGAGGACAGCTCCGTTGGACCACGGAGCCACACAGCGGAGGTCGGCCACGGTGCCGTTGACGATGACAACGCCCTGCTGCGGGGCGTTCACGACGACCGGGGACGTCGAGAAGCCACTACCGCCCTTGACGGTGGAGACGTTGTTGTCGGCCGCGGCGGTACCTCCGGTCGCCAGGACGATGCCTGCCGCGACGGCGGAAATGGCCGTAACCTTCTTACGCATGAGTTGCGCCTTTCCGGGCTGCGTTGGGGGATTCACCTGCTGCGAATTGCTCGAAGCAGGAGTCAGAACAGCAGGCCACCCTTGTACGGGGCTTGCTGCTGCTGGTTGACCGTCGCCGTGTTGCAGGCGGCGTAGTGCGAGTTCGGCGGGACGACGCCGCCGAGGACAGCTCCGTTGGACCACGGGGCGATGCAGCGGCCGTCGACGACGGTGCCGTTGACGACGAGAACGCCTTGCTGGGGCTCGTTTACGACGACCGGGGCGGACGAGAAGCCGCCACCGCCGACGACGGTCGTGGTGTCGCCACCGTTGCCGCCGCCACCGTTGCCGCCACCGTTGCCGTTTCCGCCACCGTTGCCGCCACCGTTGCCGTTGCCGTTTCCGCCACCGTTGCCCTTGCCGTTGCCGTTGCTGCCATTGGCGGGCTTGGCGGGCTTGGCGGGCTTGGAGACGCCAGTTTTACCGGTGCCGTCCTTGCCGTAGGTGTCGTCCGCGGAGGCGATGCCAGCGGCGCTGAGGACGGTGGTGAGGGCGAGGGCCGTGATGATCGCGAACTTCTTAGGCAACTCGGTTCCCTTCCTGAATTCACGTTGCACGCTTACGAAAAGGAAACCCGTATATGCATGCATAAGTCACGGCGCAAACATTCAGACGTCGGCAGGTTCCATCGGATGGCGCAACGCGGCGCACTCTGCGGCGGACCCGGCTTTACGTCACGGCGTCGGAGCCGTCCTGGATAGGCCCCTTCACCGGACTGAGCCCGCGCTGCTTCAGCAGGTTGGTATCCGCCGTACGGCGCGAGATCGCGATCGCCGAGCAGAGGAGTCCGGCGCCAAGGATGGCATCGCCCACATGCACAACCTCGCCCTCGCCGGATAGGCGAACAGCCGGTACAGCAGCCGGCGTTGCCCTCACCAGATCCAAGATCAGCAGATTCCCGATGACATGCGTCCGGCCCACCGGCGAGAAAAAGGCCGGTGGGCCGGACGAGGGTTCACGGGTGCCGATGGGCTCGGGGCCCGCCGCGTGCGGAGCTGGAACTGCGGAGCTGGAACTGCGGATCCGGATCCAGCGTCCGGCCCCGCCGACGGTCTTCCGGCCACCGAGAACCGGATCAGAGTCTTGGAATTCCGGGCCCGTCTTTCGCCGGTACGACCGACTCGTAAGGCTGCCGGGTCGTCACTTGTTGGGGAGCAGGGAGCCGAGTCCGGCCGCGGTCGGCGCCTTCAGCGGGCGGACCTGGACCGAGCCGCTGCCAGCCGGGTTCTCCACCGGAATCGTGGGCTTCTTGGCGGCGGTCGGGTCCATGCCGTCCAGGTAGATGCCGGACACCGGCTGCCCCGGCTTCTTCTTGTCGAACGCGCTGCCCTTGGCGAGCTGTCCGTTACTGGCCAGCTGCGTCACGGTATCGGCCGCCGGGACGATCGCCGGAGTCACCTCGGTCGGGGACACGAGCCCGAGCGGGCCGGCGGAACTCCCCGAGCCCTCCGCGGCGGCCGACGCCGCCGCGGCGGAACCGCCCACAAGACCCGCCCCGATCGCCAACGCCGCAGTGGTGAGAACTGCCTTCTTCATGATCTACCTCGCTTGAAAGTACCTCTGATCCGACGGTTGGAGAACATAGCAGTCCATCGGCACTCCAAAAACGGCTCGTTACTCCGTACGCGTGAAAGTCGCAAGGGTGAAGAATGCAATGCGCGGGGGAATTCGGCGTAATTAACATCTGGTCCGCGAATCAATTCATCCTATGGTGCTTCCGGTTCGACTGGTCCGCATGTATGACCGAAAATATGAAATTCAGTGGCCTCCTCGACATACTCACCGGCAGTGTCCCGTTCACGTCCCCCCGTGCGGGCCTTCTTCGACGAGTTCACCTGGGTCCTTCCGGGCCGCACATCGGCATCGTCGGCATGCTGACCCTGACCCGTTGGTGGGATTTTTGGACAAGCCGACCATTGCTGCACCCGGGGCGACACAGCCGTGGTGACGCTTCGGCGGTGACCGCTCGGCGCCCTGGAACTGCTACTCGTACGGAGAACGAACCGTACGAGGAGTGAGCGATGGCCGTCAGCGCAGGCGGGGTTTCGGTGGGTGGGGTCCAGGGCGCGGATTCCCCGGTGGGCAGCGAACCCGGGGGATGGACGCGGCGGGAGGCGGCGCGGATACTGCTCGCCCCTTCCGCCCTGGCGGTCGCCCCCCTCATCACCGGCTCCCGCGCCCCGCAGTCCGCCGACCGGCCACCGGGCCCCGGCACCGAAAGTACCTTCGACGAGACCTATCGGGGCCGCCGTATCCAGGGCATTCCGGTTTCCCACGGCGGCCTCAGCGACCTCGACAACCTCGATGTCGCCTGGCACGTCACCGTGGACGGCCAGCCGCTGCATCTGATGCGCCGGGCCGACGGCACCTGGCTGAGCATGGTCGACCACTACAGCTGCTACGGGACCCCGCTGGAGGCGACCCGCGCGGCCGTCGACGAACTCGGGCCTCGCGAGCGGCTGCGCGATCTGGCTCCCGGGCCGCTCGACGGCGGGCATCCGCACAGGGAGGCACAGCATGGTGTACGTGCGTAAGAACGTGAGCAAGCTGACGCGCACCGAGCGTCGGCGGTTCGTCGAGGCGCTCCTTGAGCTCAAACGGCGGGGCGAGTACGACGAGTTCGTACGCGTACACATCGCGCACTTCACCGGGGACGGCGACCGGGGCCTGCGCGTCGCCCACACGACGCCCTCCTTCTTTCCCTGGCACCGCAAGTTCACGCTGGACCTGGAGAACGCGCTGCGCCGCATCGACTCCTCGGTGACGGTGCCGTACTGGGACTGGACCCGGGACCGCAAGACGACCTCGCTGCCGTGGACCGACGATCTGCTCGGTGGCAATGGGCGGCCCGGCGACCGGCGGGTGATGACCGGGCCGTTCGCCTACGGGACGGGCAACTGGACCATCGGGACAGGCGTCACCGAGGCCGACTACCTCACACGGGACCTGGGCCGCTCCCGCGGTCCGATCGACCTGCCCACCAAGGCCGATCTGAATCATGCGCTGGCCGACCCCGTCTACGACGTCGCACCCTGGAACTCGACGGTCAGCCGAGGCTTCCGCAACAAGCTGGAGGGGTGGGGGCGGGGCAGCGGCCAGGACTCCTGGCGCTGCCACAACCGGGTGCACCGCTGGGTCGGGGGCGCCATGGTCGGCGGCGGGTCCGTCAACGACCCCGTCTTCTGGCTGCACCACGCCTTCGTGGACCTGCAGTGGTCCCGCTGGCAGAAACGCCATCGCAACCACCGCTACCTGCCGGCGAAGCCGCCCGGACCGGACAGCGACCAGTACCGGCGGACCGTCGCCCGGCACGAGCGGCTCCCACCGTGGGACGTGACGCCGGACGAGCTGGACGACGTGTCCAAGATCTACCGGTACGTCTGAGACGTTCCTGCCAACCTCCGCGCCCTCGCCCTGCTCGTGCGGGATGGGTTCAGCTTTGTGCCTGAAGACCCGTCAGAGGCCCTTTGCCGCAGGTTCAAGGATCGCGACGCACTCCACATGGTGGGTCATCGGGAAAAGATCAAACGCCCGCAACGTCCGCACCTTGTACCCGCCCTCCTTGAAGTACCCCAAGTCCCGCGCCAGCGCCGCCGGATCGCACGCCACGTACGCGATCCGCCGCGCGCCAAGGCCCGTCAGGTGGCGCACCGTCTGCTTGCCCGCGCCCGCGCGCGGCGGGTCCAGGACGATCAGGTCGACCTCCGTGATGCCCGTGCGCGGCAGGACCGACTCGACCTTGCCCTGTTCGATGCGGACGCGGTCGAACGCGGCCAGGTTGTGGCGGGCGTCCTCCACCGCACGCTTGCCGGACTCGATGCCGAGGACCGCGCCCTTCTCGCCGACCCGGTCCGCGATGGCGCCGGCGAACAGGCCCACGCCGCAGTAGAGGTCCAGGGCCGTGTCGCCCTTGCGGGGCGTCAAGCCCTGCATGACGGCCAGCATCAGCGTCTCGGCGGCCTTCGGGTGGACCTGCCAGAAGCCGCCGTTGCCGACGCGGTAGGTGCGGCCGTCGGCGCGCTCGCGGACGAAGGGGCGGCCGTGGACGCGGTGGACGCCGCCGTCCTGTTCGGCGATGCGGAGGACCGAGACCGGCTTGTCCAGTTCGACCAGGGGCAGGCGCGCGCCCGGCTTCGGTTCCAGGATGACCTGGCGGTCCTGGGAGCCCGTCGCCGCGATCGCTTCCACCGACGCCATGCCGGACCAGTCGTGCTTCTCGATGCCGAGCTCGGTGACCCCGGGAGCGGCGATCATGCAGTGGTCGATCGGCTCGACCTCGTGCGAGCGGTGGCGGCGCAGGCCCGCGTTGCCGTCGGGGTCGACCGCGAACTGCACTCGGGTGCGCCACTGCGGGACCTCGCCCTGCGGGAGCTTGTCGCCCTCCGCCGGCATGACCGTGCCGTCCCAGCCCGCCTCCTCCGGGGTCAGGCCCGCGAGGCGCGAAAGCTGCTCTGCGATGACTTCGCCCTTGAGGCGGCGCTGTGCGCCCGGCTTGGCGTGCTGCCAGTCGCAGCCGCCGCAGCGGCCGGGTCCTGCGTAGGGGCACGGCGCCTCGACGCGGTCCTTGGACGCTTCGAGGATCGTTACAGCGTCCGCGCGCAGGAAGCGGGAGTCCTCGCCGCCCTCCGTCACGCGTGCGACGACCTTCTCGCCGGGAAGCGTGTGGCGGACGAACAGCACCCGGCCCTCAGCCGTGCGGGCGACGCAGTGGCCGCCGTGGGCGACGGGGCCGACCTCGACCTCGTACTCCTGGCCCACCAGCGAGTCCTGCGCGTCCAGCGAGTCCCCCGCCTGCGATTTCTTCGGTTCTGCCTGCATGGCGGGGTGACTCCACAACGTAAAAGGGATCGAACGGCACCAGGAACGGCACGACGACGGCGCGACGGCCGGACAACAGCCCACCAGTCTACGTGGGTGTGGTCCGGCCGCTCGCCAACCGTCAGGAAGCAGAAAACGCAGAAAACACGGTCAGCCCTTGTTGCTCGGCTGCTTCACCCGCTTCTCGACCGGGCCGCGGCGCACCGAACCCGGCGCGTTCCACTCCGACCGCTTGCGGGCCCGCTTCTTGGCGGCCTCGGAGGAGTCCAGCTGGTACGGGACGGACGTCACCATCACGCCCGGCGTGAAGAGCAGGCGGCCCTTGAGCCTGAGCGCGCTCTGGTTGTGCAGCAGGTGCTCGTACCAGTGGCCCACCACGTACTCGGGGATGATCACGCTGACCACGTCGCGCGGGCTGTCGCGGCGCAGGTTCTTCACGTAGTCGATGATCGGCCGGGTGATCTCGCGGTAGGGCGAGTCGAGGATCTTCAGCGGCACGGTGATGCCGCGGTTCTCCCACTCGGCCTTGAGCGCCTTCGTCTCCGCCGGGTCGACGTTGATGCTGAGCGCCTCGAGGGTGTCCGAGCGCATCAGCTTGGCGTAGGCCACGGCGCGCAGCGTCGGGCGGTGGATCTTGGAGACCAGGACGATCGAGTGGACGCGCGAGGGCCGCATGCTGTCGTCGGTGGGGGTCTCCGGGGCCGCGATCTCCTCGGCCACGCGGTCGTAGTGCCGGCGGATCGCCGACATCACCGCGTAGAAGATCACCATGCCGAGCAGCGCGACCCAGGCGCCGTGCGTGAACTTGGTGACGAGTACGACGACCAGGACGAGGCCGGTGAAGAAAGCGCCGAAGGTGTTGATCGCCCGGGAGCGCACCATGTGACGCCGCTTGGCCTGGTCCTTCTCGGTGGCCAGGTGGCGGTTCCAGTGCCGGACCATGCCGATCTGGCTGAGCGTGAAGGAGACGAAGACGCCGACGATGTAGAGCTGGATCAGCTTCGTCGAGTCCGCGCCGTAGACCCAGACGAGCAGCGCCGCCGCGCCCGCGAGCAGCACGATGCCGTTGGAGAAGGCGAGGCGGTCTCCGCGGGTGTGCAGCTGACGCGGCAGATAGCGGTCCTGCGCGAGGATCGAGCCGAGCAGCGGGAAGCCGTTGTACGCCGTGTTGGCCGCGAGGAAGAGGACCAGCGCGGTGGCCGCGGCGAGCACGATGAACAGGAAGCTGCCGTTGCCGAAGACGGCCTCGGCGACCTGGGAGATCACCGGGTTCTGGACGTAGTCGCCGCCGACGGCCACGCCCTTGTCGATCAGGTCGTGCGCGGGGTTCTCGGCCATCTTGACGTCGGTCGCCATGGCGAGGCCGATGATGCCGCAGAACATGGTGACGGCGAGGCCGCCCATGAGCGCGAGCGTCGTCGCGGCGTTCTTCGACTTCGGCTTGCGGAAGGCGGGGACGCCGTTGCTGATCGCCTCGACGCCGGTGAGCGCGGCACATCCGGAGGAGAAGGCCCGCAGGAGAAGGAAGACGAGCGCGAATCCTGCGAGGCCCTCGTGCTCGGCCTTGATCTCGAAGTCCGCGGTGGGTGCCTTCATCGCGTCGCCGAGGACGAAGCCCCGGTAGGCACCCCACGCGATCATGATGAAGACGCCGGCCACGAACACATAGGTCGGGATGGCGAAGAGCTTCCCGGACTCCTTCACGCCGCGCAGGTTCATCAGCGTAAGAAGCACGATGACGATGACCGCGCAGAGCACCTTGTGCTCGACGACGAACGGGATGGCCGAGCCGAGGTTCTCGATGCCCGATGAGATCGAGACGGCCACGGTCAGGACGTAGTCGACGAGCAGCGCGCTGGCGACGGTGAGCCCGGCCTTGGGGCCGAGGTTGGTGTTGGCGACCTCGTAGTCGCCGCCACCGCTCGGGTACGCGTGCACGTTCTGCCGGTACGACGCGACGACCGTGAACATCAGCACGACGACCGCGGCCGCGATCCAGGGGCTGAAGTGGTACGCCGACGCACCCGCGATGGAGAGGACTAGCAGCACCTCTCCGGGCGCGTACGCCACGGAGGAGAGCGGGTCGGAGGCGAACACCGGTAGAGCGATGCGCTTCGGGAGGAGGGTTTCCCCCAGCCGGTCGCTGCGCAGTGCGCGCCCGATGAGGATCCGTTTGGGCACGTCGGTCAGTTTGGACACGCAGAGGATCGTAAGCGTTCGAATGGGTGCCCGCCCACCCACCACCCCCTAACTGCTCCGGTTAGCCATGCCGAGCCACCCCCTGCCCGGTGAACGGACGCTGGTCGGCGGCCATCTGCGCCCCGTGCCGCTGCGCCGCGAGGGCCTCGGCGCGGCGGATCGCGCGGGACGGCCACCAGGTGGCGTGTCCCAGGAGCAGCAGCGCCGCGGGCAGGATCATGACGCGGATCACGAACGCGTCGAGCAACACGGCGACCGCGAGGACGAAGCCCATCTGCTTCATCTCCAGGATGTGCAGCATCACGAAGCTCGCGAAGACGGTGACCATGACGATCGCGGCGCTGGTGACGACTTTGGCGGAGGACGCGATGCCGTCGAGGACCGCCTGCCGGGTCGGTACGCCGTTCAGCGCGGCCTCGCGGATCCGGCTGACGACGAACACCTGGTAGTCCATCGAGAGCCCGAAGAGGATCACGAAGAGGAAGAGCGGTACGCGTGAGGAGATGCCGCCGAGCGAGACGAAGGAGAGCAACTCCTCGGCCCAGTCGCCCTGGAAGACCAGGACCAGCAGCCCGAGCGCGGACCCGACCGAGAGCAGGTTGAGGACGGCGCCGAGCAGTCCGAGGACGACGGAGCGGAACGCGAAGACCGTCATGACGAAGGTCATCAGGAGCAGGAAGCCGAGGACGAGGGGCAGCTTCTGGTTCTGGTGCGTCACGTAGTCGGTGCCGCGCGGCACCTCGCCGGTGACGGCCGTCTCGACGCCGGGCAGCTTGTCGACGGTGGCGGGGAGATAGTCGTCGCGGATGTGGTCGAGCGAGTCCTCGGCCTTCTTCGAGTACGTCGGGTGCGGGGCGTTCAGCTCCAGGGTGGTGGTCCTGCGGTCCTCCGAGGAGCGGAGGAGCGGAGCACCGGAGGGGTGCGAGAAGAGCGGATCGGCCTGCGCCTTGCGGTCGAGCGCCGTCAGGCCATCGCGTACGTCGCCGGCCTGGGAGGCCTCGGCCCGCACCACGACCAGGTGCCGGACGCGCAGCTCGGGGAAGGCTTCGAGCAGCCTGTCGTACCCCTTCATCGCCGGGATCTCGCGCGAGAAGCTGTCCCGCGCCGGGTTCTTGAGGTTCAGGTTCAGCGCGGGCAGCGCGAGCCCCAGCATGACGAGGACCGAGAGGCACAGGGTGAGCGCGGGGTGCTTGCGGGCGGGCGTGAGCAGCGCGCTCCACAGGCGGCCGGGGTTCGTCTCGTCGCGCGTCCGGACGGACTTGCCCCGTGCGATGCGCCTGGCTGTGCGGCGCTCGGTCCGGCGGCCGAGCTTGACCAGGAGCGCGGGCAGCACCGTCACCGAGCTGACCACGGCCACGGCGACGACCAGGATGGTGCCGGTGGCGAGGGAGTCGAAGATGACGTCACCGGCCAGGAAGAGCGCGGTGGTGGAGACGATCACGGCGAGCCCGGAGACGACGATCGCGCGCCCCGCCGTCGCGGCGGCGGCCTCGACGAGGGCCTCGGAGGTGAGGCGGCCGCCCGCACGGGCCCGCTCCTCACGTTCGCGCTTGAGGTAGAAGAGCGTGTAGTCGACGCCGACGGCCATGCCGATGAGCAGGATCATGCTCATCCCGACGCCGGTGTCGGGCAGCAGGTGCGAGGCCACCATCGCCAGGCCCATCGTCGCCATGATCGAGGTGACGGCGAGCAGCAGCGGTACGCCGACCATGACGACCGAGCCGAAGACCACGGCCAGCGTGATCAGCGTGATGGGCAGCGTGATCGCCTCGGAGAACTGCAGGTCCTTGTCGCGCTGGCCGTCGACGCCCTTGCTCACCGACGCGTCGCCGGTCTCCTCGATCACCAGGTCCGGGTGGACCTTCGCGGCCTGAGCGGTCTGCTCCTGGAGCGGGGGGACCCGCTCCTGGTCGTCCTGTTCGGAGCCGTTCAGCTCCACCTGGACCCGCAGGACCCGCCCGTCGGCTGAGCGCACCGGGTCCGCCACCGATGCGACCTCCGGCAGGGCCTTCATCCGGGCGGTGATGTCCTTGACCGCGGCGTCGGCGGCCCCCTTGTCCAGCGGGCCCGACGCGGCGCGGATCAACACGTGTTCCGTGGACCGCAGTTGGACGCCGCCCTCGGTCGCAAGGGCCTCGGCCCGGCCCGCCTCGCCGACGCGGAAGTCCTCCGAGGTCGCGCTGTTCATGCCGGCGGCGATTCCGCCGCCGAGGCACAGCACGACGAACACCAGCCAGCCGATGACCGCGCGCCATGGATGCAGCGCACTCCACCGGGCCACGCGCACCGTGACCGATCGCTTCCTCATGACCATCCCCGCCCCTTCGCCATCCTTCAGTGCTTCATGTGTAAGTGGAGACTGACAGGTGACGGAATGAACCGTCAACTGTCATAAGGAGGAGGACGGGGCAGGGAAAAAATGGGGGACGGATGGGGGTTTGACAGTCGATCCCGCCATGCGTAAGTCTTGGCTGACAGGTTTCGGGACCAGTGCGAAGACCAGCGAGAAGGCGGGCCATGGACAGCGAAGAGCTGCTCGCCTTTCTCTCCGCCGTCGGCCACGCCCAGCGGATCCGGATCATCACCGAGCTCTCCGAAGGCCAGCTGTACGTCAGCGAACTGGCGCGGCGGCTCGGCGTGTCCCGTCCCCTGCTCTACATGCACCTCGAACGCCTGGAGAAGGCCGGTCTCGTCGTCGGCCACCTGGCGCTCTCCGACGACGGCAAGGCGCTCAAGTACTTCGAGCTGGCCCCGTTCGACGTGCGGTTGAACCTCCAGACGATCCTCGCGGCCGCCCGGCAGGACGAGAAGCACGAGCAATCAGCAGAGGGGTCCTGATGGACGACGTGATCATCCCGGTCGCTTTTTTCCTGATACTCGCCGGCGCGGTCGTCGCCGTCGCCTACTTCCAGACGCAGCGCAACCGCGATCGTGACCGCCAGTACGCCGAGGCGATGCAGGGGTACCGGGAGGCCGTCGAGCGTGCCAGGTCCGAGCAGGAGGCGAACCGGCTGCAGCTCGTCGAGCTCGGCCACCGCCTCGAGAAGGTGGAGAGCCTGCTGCGCAGCGTCGACTGAACACGTTCCCGAGAAAACTGAACACGTTCCCGAGCGAGCCGCCCCGTGCACGGGGGTGCCCCGCACGGACCGCGCGTGTGTAGCTTGGGCCTCGGTCTGAGACGCTTTTACCGTTCAGCCTGAGCAAAAAGTATTGACACAGCCGGAAGGACGGGCGTGCACATCGTCATCATGGGCTGCGGGAGAGTCGGATCCGCTCTCGCGCAGACCCTGGAACAACAGGGGCACACGGTCGCCGTGATCGACCAGGACCCCACCGCCTTCCGCCGCCTGGGCTCCGGCTTCGGCGGCCGTCGCGTCACCGGCATCGGCTTCGACCAGGACACCCTGCGCGAGGCCGGCATCGAGGACGCGGGCGCGTTCGCCGCCGTCAGCAGCGGTGACAACTCCAACATCATCGCCGCCCGGGTCGCCCGCGAGATGTTCGGCATCGAGAACGTGGCGGCCCGCATCTACGACCCGCGCCGCGCCGAGGTCTACCAGCGCCTCGGCATCCCCACCGTCGCCACGGTCCGCTGGACCGCCGACCAGATGCTGCGCAGGCTGCTGCCCTCCGGGGCCGAGCCGCTGTGGCGCGACCCCACCGGCGGCGTACAGCTCGCCGAGGTGCACGCGTCCGATGCCTGGATCGGGCAGAAGATCAGCCGCCTCCAGGAGGACACCGGCGTACGCGTCGCCTTCCTCACCCGGCTGGGCGAGGCGGTCCTGCCGACCTCGCAGACGGTGCTGCAAGAGGGCGACCTGGTGCACGTGATGATGCGTACGGACGAAGTGGAAAAGGTCGAAGCGGCGTTCGCCGAAGGCCCCGAGGAAGGTCACTGATGAGGGTCGCCATTGCCGGAGCGGGCGCGGTGGGCCGGTCCATCGCCGGTGAGCTCCTGGAGAACGGGCACGAGGTCCTTCTCATCGACAAGGCGCCGACCGCCATCTCGGTCGAGCGCGTCCCGCAGGCCGAGTGGCTGCTCGCCGACGCCTGCGAGATCACCTCCCTCGACGAGGCGGCGCTGCAGCGCTGCAACGTCGTCATCGCCGCGACGGGCGACGACAAGGTGAATCTGGTCGTCTCGCTGCTCGC
This sequence comes from Streptomyces sp. NPDC086554, assembly GCF_040686095.1. NCBI lineage: Bacteria > Bacillati > Actinomycetota > Actinomycetes > Kitasatosporales > Streptomycetaceae > Streptomyces > Streptomyces sp. NPDC086554. Next base: position 57,134 of record NZ_JBFBJK010000035.1, on the reverse strand, counting down.
GAAGACCGAGTACGGCGTCCCGCGGGTCGTCGCCCGCGTGAACAACCCCAAGAACGAGTGGCTCTTCAACGAGTCCTGGGGCGTCGACGTCGCGGTCTCGACCCCGCGTCTGATGTCCGCGCTCGTCGAGGAGGCCGTCAGCGTCGGCGATCTCGTCCGGCTGCTCCGCTTCAGCCACGGCGACGCGAACCTCGTCGAGCTGACACTGCCGCCCGAGTCGGCTCTCGCGGGCACGCAGGTCGGCGACGTCCAGTGGCCCGAGGACACCTCGCTGGTCACGATCATCCGCGGCACGCGTGTCCTCGCGCCGACCGCGGATGATTCCCTTGAGGCGGGGGACGAGTTGCTGTTCGTCGCGGCGCAGGCGCGGGAGGAACAGCTGGAGGATCTGCTTTCGGTGCGCCGGGAGGACGCGGCGAGCTAGACGCCGCACTCGCTGTACGTGGATGGGGGGGGGCCGGGGTGGCCCGGGGGCCCCCACCCCGTTCCGCGGAGGTACAGATAGCGCAGCGCGGGGGTGGCCCGGCGCG
>NZ_JBFBJK010000035.1:0-56594 GCF_040686095.1 Streptomyces sp. NPDC086554 | reverse complement strand
GGGGGGGGTGCTGGCGGCGTGCTTGACGCGGCTCTGGCTGTATGTGTTTGGGGGCGCCCGGGATATCCCGGGCGCCCCCATCCACGTACAGCGAAGGAAATCAGACCTCTCGGCGGTGCTGCCCGGCCGCGGCCTTGCGCTCCTCTTCCGCCTTCTCGGCGGCCTCCATCTCGGCGAAGACGTCGATCGGCGCCGGCGCCTTCGCCAGGAAGACCCAGGTCAGCCAGACGGCGAGCAGGAACGGTGGGATCTTCAGGGCGATCAGGACCCAGCCGAACTGGGTCGTGTCCGCCCACCAGTAGAGCGGGAAGAGGATCGCGCACTTGGCGAGGAGGATCAGGCCCCAGGCCCAACTGGCCTTCGTGTACGCCTTCTTGCGGCCGGGGTTGCGGGTCCGCCAGGAGAGGTTCTCCTTGAAGACCGGGCCGAGGATCAGGCCGATCAGCGGGACACCCGCGATGGCCGTGATGATGTAGGCGAGGGCGAGGCCCAGGGTGTAGAGCATGCCCGGCAGATAGAAGTCCTTGGCGTTGCCGGTCATCATCGCGAAGACCACACCGAAGGCGACACCGAAGACGCCGCTGAAGGCGTGCTTGACGGTGTCCTTCATGACCAGGCGGACCGCCACGAGCACCAGGGACACCGCGAGGGCCGCGATGGCCGACATGTGCAGGTCCTTGTTGATCGTGAAGATGGTCACGAAGAGGAGGCCGGGGAGGACGGTTTCCACCAGGCCCCGCACGCCGCCGAAGGCCTCGAAGAGCGCGGCCTCGGTCACGGCCCTGGATGCGGTGTCCTGGTCCGTGCTTCCCTGGTCCGTCGACTTGTCGAGGGACGTCACCGGCTACTCCCGTCCGAGGGGTCTGAGTTCGTACTTGGGGTTGAAGAGCACCCGTCGGCCCCGGCTCATCGAGATCCGGCCCGACGCGATCAGCTTGCGCCCCGGTTCTATCCCCACGATGGAGCGCCTGCCGAGCCACACCACGTCCAGCGCCGCCGACCCGTCGAAGAGCTCTGCCTCCAGGGCCGGGACCCCGGCACGTGGTCGCAGGGTGACCGTGCGCAAGGTACCAGTAACCGTCACTATCTGGCGGTCCTGGCAGTCTCCGATGCGGATGCAGCCGGTCGTCTCGGAGTCCTCACGCAGCTCTTCCGACTCCAGGTCCTCCTGGGAGGAGGACAGCCGGTCGAGCATGCGCCGGAAACGGCCCGCCGGCTTCTCTGAACCAGGAACAGCACTCATACAGGAAGCGTACCGGGGGTCGCCGACAGCGCCGCAATGGGTGCGCTCATCTGTGCTTATGCCCGCTCAGTCCCGGATCGACCCTTGACTCACCGCTCGAACCTGTAACCCATCCCGGGCTCGGTGATGAAGTGCCGCGGATGCGCGGGGTCCGCCTCCAGCTTGCGGCGCAGCTGGGCCATGTAGACGCGCAGGTAGTTCGTCTCCGTGCCGTACGAGGGGCCCCACACCTCCTGGAGCAGCTGCTTCTGGCTGACCAGGCGTCCGGTGTTGCGCACCAGGACCTCGAGCAGATGCCATTCGGTGGGCGTCAGGCGTACGTCGCGTCCGTCGCGGTTGACCTTCTTGGCGGCCAGGTCGACCGTGAAGTCCTCCGTGTCCACCATCACGTCGTCCTCGCCCGCTCCGACGGGCTCGGCCCTGCGGATGGAGGCGCGAAGCCGGGCCAGGAGCTCGTCCATGCCGAACGGCTTGGTGACGTAGTCGTCGGCGCCCGCGTCGAGGGCCTCGACCTTCTCGTCCGAGCTGTGCCGTGCGGAGAGCACCAGGATCGGTACGCGGGTCCAGCCGCGAAGACCCCGGATGACCTCCACGCCGTCCATGTCGGGCAGGCCGAGGTCGAGCACGATCACGTCGGGGTGGCGTGCGGCGGCGAGCTGGAGCGCGGTGGCTCCGTCCGGGGCGGCGTCCACCTCGTACTTGCGCGCCTTCAGGTTGATCACGAGGGCGCGTACGATCTGCGGCTCGTCGTCGACCACGAGCACCCTCGTGGGGGTCCGGAGTTCTCCCCCGGGAGCGTGCAGCATGCGTACCTGCCTTTCGGGCTTATCGGTCCTGTGGATGGTGGCGGTCACGAGGTGACCTGGGCGGAGAGATCCGGGCGGACCGGCGGCCGCCCCGCCGCCGCCCGCAGCGTGAGGACCATGGTGAGGCCGCCGCCCGGGGTGTCCTCGGCCTCGAGCGTGCCGCCCATGGCCTCGACGAAGCCGCGGGCGACCGCGAGGCCCAGGCCGACGCCCGCACCGCGCGGAGCGTCACCGTAGCGCTGGAACGGCTCGAAGATACGGCTCTTCGCCGTATCCGGGACGCCGGGGCCCCGGTCGACGACGCGGACCTCGACGCGGTCGCCGAGGGCGCTCGCGGAGACGAGGACCGGTTCGGCGTCGGGGCTGTACTTGACCGCGTTCTCGACGATGTTGGCGACCGCGCGCTCCAGGAGCCCCTTGTCGACGGCGACCATGGGCAGCGTCTCGGGGATGTCGAGCTCCGCGCTGCCGTCCGGGACGCCGCCGAGCGCCATCGGGACGACCTCGTCCAGGTCGATCTCGCGGATCAGGGGGGTGACGGTGCCGGTCTGCAGGCGCGACATGTCCAGAAGGTTGCCCACCAGGTGGTCCAGGCGGTCGGCGCCGTCCTCGATGCCCTCAAGGAGCTCGGCCTGGTCCTCCTCGGACCAGGCCACGTCGTCGGAGCGCAGCGAGGTGACGGCGGCCTTGATGCCCGCGAGCGGTGTACGCAGGTCATGGCTGACGGCGGCGAGCAGCGCGGTGCGGATGCGGTTGCCCTCGGCGAGTGTGCGGGCCTGGTCGGCCTCGGACTGCAGGCGCTGGCGGTCCAGGACCACGGCGGCCTGCGCGGCGAACGCGGCGAGCACCCGGCGGTCCTCCGCGGGCAGCACCCGTCCGGAGAGGGCAAGCGCCATGTGGTCGCCGACCGGCATGTCCACGTCCGCGTCCTCGGGGCGGCCGAGCGGCTGCGGACCCACGCTGCCCGCGCAGGTCCAGGGTGCGACGTCGCTCTCGCGCTCCAGGAGGGCAACGGACTCCATGCCGAAGGTCTCGCGCACCCGCTCCAGGAGGGCGTCCAGCGAGGTCTCGCCGCGCAGCACGCTACCGGCGAGGAAGGAGAGTATCTCCGACTCGGCGCGCAGCCTGGCGGCCTGGTGGGTGCGGCGTGCGGCGAGGTCCACCACGGAGGCGACGGAGATCGCGACGCCCACGAAGACGATGATCGCGACGATGTTCCTGGAGTCGGCGATCGTCCACAGATGCAGCGGCGGCGTGAAGTAGTAGTTCAGGAGCAGCGAGCCGACCGCCGACGACGCCAGGGCGGGCAGCAGGCCGCCGAGCATGGCCGCCGCCACCGTCAGCGTCAGGAACAGCAGCATGTCGTTGGCGAGGCCGAGATCGGCGTCGACATGGGTGAGCAGCAGCGTCAGGAGCGCGGGGCCGCCGATGCCCACCAGCCAGCCCCAGATGATCCGGGACCGGCCGAGCCGTGCCCCGCGGGCCACGGGCAGTCCGCGCCCCTTGGCGACCTCGTCGTGCGTGACGATGTGGACGTCCAGGTCGGGGCCCGAGTCGCGGGCCACGGTCGCGCCGACACCGGGCCCGAAGATGTACTGCCAGGCCTTGCGGCGCGAGGAGCCGAGGACGATCTGGGTGGCGTTGACACCGCGGGCGAAGTCGAGCAGCGCGTCCGGTATGTCGTCGCCGATGACGTGGTGGAAGGTGCCGCCCAGGTCCTCCACGAGGGTGCGCTGGACCGCGAGCTCCTTGGGAGAGGCCGCGGTCAGGCCGTCGCTGCGGGCTATGTAGACGGCGAGGATCTCGCTGCCCGACCCCTTGGCGGCCATGCGGGACGCGCGGCGGATCAGGGTGCGGCCCTCGGGGCCGCCGGTGAGGCCGACGACGATGCGCTCGCGGGCCTGCCAGGTGGAGCGGATGTTGTGCTCGCCCCGGTACTGCTGGAGGTATTCGTCGACCCGGTCGGCGACCCAGAGCAGCGCGAGTTCGCGCAGGGCGGTGAGGTTGCCGGGGCGGAAGTAGTTGGAGAGGGAGGCGTCGATCCGGTCGGGCTTGTAGATGTTGCCGTGGGCCATGCGGCGGCGCAGTGCCTGGGGCGACATGTCGACCAGCTCGATCTGGTCGGCCCGGCGCACCACCTCGTCCGGCACGGTCTCGCGCTGGCGTACGCCGGTGATCGACTCGACGACGTCGCCCAGCGACTCCAGGTGCTGGATGTTCACGGTCGACACGACGTCGATGCCCGCCGACAGCAGCTCCTCGACGTCCTGCCAGCGCTTGGCGTTGCGCGATCCCGGCACATTGGTGTGCGCGAGTTCGTCCACCAGGGCGACGGCGGGCGACCGCTCCAGGACGGCGTCGACGTCCATCTCGGTGAAGAGGGTGCCGCGGTACTCCAGCTCATTGCGGGGCAGCTGTTCGAGGCCGTGCAGCATCACCTCGGTGCGCGGCCGGTTGTGGTGCTCCACAAAGGCGACCACGCAGTCGGTGCCGCGCTCGACACGGCGGTGCGCCTCGGAGAGCATCGCGTACGTCTTGCCGACGCCCGGTGCCGAACCCAGGTATATCCGAAGCTTGCCGCGTGCCATGGCCCCATTGTCTTCCTGAAACTGCTCTGTACGCAGCGTCGACCTTACGGCCAACAATTCTCGCAAAAGGTACGAGGGGGTACGGGAGGGCGCTCCTTGACGCAACCCTGATGTGTGGGTCGGGGCTCGACCGCAGGGCGTCAGTGCTCCACGATCTCGCCGTCGCTCAGTTCCAGGACCCGGTCGGCGAGGTCGAGCAGCGCCGTGTCGTGCGTGGCGACCAGGGCGGTGACGCCCTCGCTCCGGACGACGGCGCGCAGCAGCTCCATCACGGCGAGCCCGGTCTCCGCGTCGAGCTGACCGGTGGGTTCGTCGGCGATCAGGAGAGACGGCTCGTTGGCGAGCGCGCGGGCGATCGCCACGCGCTGCTGCTGCCCTCCGGAGAGCTCACCCGGCCGCTGCCCGGCATGGTCGGCGAGCCCGACGAGGGCGAGCAGGAGCTCGACCCGCTCCTCACGCGCGCGCGGATCGGTCTTCTTGAGCCGGAGGGGTACGCCGACGTTCTCGGCGGCGCTGAGGATCGGGATGAGTCCGAAGGACTGGAAGATGAAGCCGACGCGGTCGCGCCGCAGCTCGAGAAGTCCGTCCTCGCCGAGGCCCGCGAGTTCGAGACCCTCGACGGTGATCTTCCCCGCGTCCGGGGTGTCGAGCCCGCCGACGAGGTTGAGCAGCGTGGTCTTGCCGGACCCCGACCGCCCCTTCAGGGCGACGAGCTCGCCCCGCGGGACGGTGAAGGAGACGCCGCGCAGGGCGTGCACGGCGGCCGCTCCGGTGCCGTACGACCGATGCAGATCCTCGACGACGACCGCGTCCTGCGTCATGCACACTCCCCCGTACGGTCCTGTTGGGCCGGGCGCCAGTATGGTCACCGTACGCCCGGCCCAACAAGGTCCGGATCAGCTCGGGTTGTTCGCGTGGGCAGCGAGCCGTCGGACGCGAGATGGACGTAGGCGGCCGTACGGTACGGAACTTCGCCATCGCCTTGTCGTACGCCCCTTGTCGTCGAGGAAGAAGGAGATGCCGATGGCGGCCTCCATCATCGACAGCTCCCAATTGCCGTTGGAGTTGGAGCCGTTGATGATCTCGGGCAGATAGACGTTGCGCAGCAGGGCACGGACGCCCAGGCCATCGCAAGAGCCCGGTGGAGTTAGAGCTCCTGCTCCGGGCCCGGCCCGTCACCCCAGACCCCGATGTGGTCCGTCTCCTCCGTGAGCCGCACCCGCCCTTGCAGCCCATAGCGCTCCACGTACTCACGCGGCAGCTGCAACCGCCCCGCCCGGTCCAGAACCGTGAACTCCTCTCCCGTGCCGCCCTGTTCACGCAGCGTCTCCGTAGACGTACGACCGTCCCGGATGCGCACGGTGCGGCGGACCTGCCCGGAGACCAGCGGGTCGTGCGTGACGACCAGGACGGTCGCGCCGAGCTCCTCGTTGGCGCGGCGCAGCGCGGCGAACACCTCCTCGCCGCTGGCCGTGTCCAGCTCCCCGGTGGGCTCGTCGGCCAGCAGGACACGCGGCGCGTTGGCGGTGGCGACCGCGACGGCGATCCGCTGCTGCTCGCCGCCGGACAGCTCGGCGGGGCGCCGGTCGCGGCAGTGCGCGACGCCGAGCACGCCGAGCAGTTCGACGGCCCGCGCCGCGCGCTCGCGACGGGGCACGCGCGCGTACTTCATCGGCAGCGCGACGTTCTCCAGGGCGGTGAGGTAGGGCAGGAGGTTGCGCCCGGTCTGCTGCCAGACGAAGCCGACGGTGTTCCTGCGGTAGCCGAGGCGTTCGCGGCGCCCCATGGTGAGCAGGTCGTGGCCCGCGACCCTCGCCCGTCCCGCGGTCGGCAGATCGAGCCCCGAGAGGATCGACAGGAGGGTGGACTTGCCGGAGCCCGAGGCACCCACGAGGGCCACGCACTCCCCTTCCCCGACCACCAGGTCGAGCCCCTGGAGTGCCTGCACCTCCACCGCGTCGGTGCGATAGACGCGTACGAGGTTGTCGCAGACGACCATGCCTTCGTCGCCTGCGGGACGGCGCGCGGCGGTCGCCCGGGCCTCCAGGTCGGCGAGTTCAGTCATCGTTCCTCCCCAGTCGCAGGACGGCGCCGAGACCCCGTCGCCGTCCGAGCCATGTCTCCACGCCCACCGCGGCGGCCACCAGGGCAAGGGCCCCGGCGGCCGGAACCGCGGTGAACAGCGCGTCGGTCCGCAGGGTGGGCGCGGTGGGCCCGCCGGTGAACTCCCGCAGGTCGAGGGCGGGTCCGAGCAGCTCAGGCAGGGTCAGACCGAGCGTGACGCCGCCCGCCACGGCTGCGAGCACCAGCGGAAGGAGCTGGAGCAGATGCAGTCCGGCGACGGCACGGCCGCCCAGGCCGAGCGTGCGCAGCCGGGCGGCGGTGCTGCCGCGTGCGGGGGCGGACAGCAGGAGTTCGAGTACGAGGGCGAGCAGCGCGAGGAGCACGGCCACGGCGGTGCACTCGGTGTGGGCAGCGGTCACCGCGGCGATCAGGCCGTCCTCGTCGGCCTCGGCCTGCTCCTCGGCGCGGATCCGCAGCTCTCCGCCGCCGGCGCCCGGCGCGCTGCGCGGGACGACGGAACGCAGCCGGTCCGGGTCCAGGCGCGGCCCGTACAGGAGCAGGGCGGACTCCTCGAACTCGCTCGCTTCGAAGGCCTCCAGGTCCCGGTTGTCGGCGAGCAGGAGGTGCTCTCTGCCCTCGGTGCCGTCCCGTACGGGGCCGAGGGCGGGGTCGCTCTTCACCGCGTCGGGGAGGGGGCCCACGACGCGCAGGCGCCGCTCCTTGCCGTGCACGGTGATGGTCAGCACGTCGCTCGCACCGGCGGCGTCGGCGAGCACCCGGATGTCACGGCTGCCACCGCCCCCGCTGATCCCCGCGTCGATGAGCGCGCGGGCCGCGGACGAACTCCCCGCCGCGGACCGCAGTTTCACGCCGTCGACCCCGACCAGGCTCGCGATCCCGTACCGCCCGCCGTCCGTCCCGCTCATCGGGTCGACCCGCAGCTGCCGCACCGTCACCGTCTCCCGCACCCCACGCGCGCGTGCCAGGCGCTCTGCGGTCTCGGAGTCACGCCCCGCCCCCAGGAAGGAGGCATCGGCACCCACCCGCCAGGCGGCCGCGTCCCGCCGCCCCTCCGTCAGCGTCCCGGTGACCAGACCGCCGAACACGGTACCGGCGAGCGTCACCACCAGGACGAGCAGCGCGAGCGCCCGGGCGGGGGCCTCCTTGGCGGCACGGGACAGCGCGATGAGGACCACGGCTCCGCGCCACCGGGCCGACCAGCGCGCGACAAGGCGTACCGGCAGGGGATAGAGCCGCACAAGGACCACCACGGTGGCGAGCCCGAGCAGCACGGGCACGGCAGCCAGCAGCGGATCGTCCCCCGAGCCGCCGGTCGTGCCACGGGCCCGCAGCGCCAGCACACCCCCCGCCGCGACCACCACCACACCCGCCTCGGCGACGACACGGCGGCCGCCACCGGAACCCCTGTCACGGAGAAGGGCCCGGTCCCGCACGGCCCACCAGGTGAGCAAGGGCAGCAACAGCCACCCGCACAGGGCGACGAGCAGCCCACGCCCGTACGCAGACGACGCTGACGACGACACACCCGGCAGCACCGAGGCGCCCGCGCAGCCGGCCACGAACCCCAGGACCACGGCCGGCGCGGTCCACAACGCACGCCCCAGAGCGATCCCCGATGCCGATGCGCCACGCGCGCGTTGCAGACGATGAACGTCAAGCCGACGGCGTACGGAAAGCAGCGAGGCGACCACGACGGCGGCAAGGCCCACTGCCGTCACCGAGGCGAGCGCGAAGGAGATCACGACACTCGCTTGCCGCCACTGCCGCTGGAACTCGTCCAGGGTGTCCGGCAGTTGGGTCGTGGTCTCCATCTCCGTGGCCGGATGCGAGCCGAGGGCACAGGCCATGCCGCCGTACATCCCGAAGTCGCAGGTGACGCCCTGCACGGACTCCGGATAGCGGAACATGAGGCGCTCGAAGTCGCGCTGCCCCTGCTCGCCGACGAAGCGCGCGGCGTCCGCGCCGAGGTCGAGCCGCATGCCCCAGACCACGGTGAGCTCGGCACGCGACTGGTTCTGCAACACTTCGACGCCGCGCGGCGCAATAAGGGCTCCGGCATACCGCACCACATCATCCGCGCCGCCGCGCGGATCCCGTGCCGTGCGCGCGAGCAGGGGCTGCTCGCGCCAGAGCCGCCGCCCGTCATCGGCGGCGAAGAACCCGACCACCCGTGCCGGTGCGTCCACGTTCTCCAACGCGCCGGACCCGAGCCGGAGTTCCTGCCCGAGCCGCAGCTTCAGCGCGTCACGGGTGCGGGTGGAGACGGCGATCTCGACCACGCTTCCACGCGCGCGTGGGGGCCGCCCTTCGGCGTAGTCGGCAGCGGACGGCGCGTCGGAGGCGTACGACAACGACAGCGTGGTGCCGTCACCGATCCGCACACCGGGCAGCGCGATCCGGGTGGAGTCACGGACGAGCTCCCTCCGCAGGGCCGCGGGCGCGGCATTCTCGATGACGGTCGAGAACCGCCCCAGATCGGCACCCAGCGCACTCTTCTCCCCGGGCCGCTCCACCTCCGGATCGAACCGCATCCGGTGCGTGATCCCGGGCACGGCCCGCTGCTCCTGCTCAAGCCGCGACACCAACGCGTCCCCGGAAGACCGCTCAAGCACCCCGGGCCCGGCCACGACAACCCCACTGAGCACGGCGACAAGCAAGGCAAGACACCCCAGCAGCCCCAACTCCCCCCGCACCACCCACCTCATACGCCACCACACCAAACCCGCACCCGCCGGAACCGCCAGCCCCGAACTCCCCCCGCCCCCGCCCTTCACACGTCCTCCCCCGCCCGCAACACCCGCCCCAGATCCACCCGTGCCACCACCCGCGCCGCCCCGCTCACCACCGCGCAGATCACCAGCGTCACGCCCGCCGCCGCCAGGCAGACCCGGCCCCACGGAACCTCCGTGAGCAGGCCGGGGAAGACCGGGGCGCCCTCCGCGTCCACCGTCACCACCGGCATGATCACCGCGGCGAGACCCGCTCCGAGAGTCGTGCCCAGGATTGCCGCCGCCCCGGCCAGCGTCAGCTGCTCCGTCCACAGGTACGCGGCGAGCTGGCCCCGCCGTACCCCCAAGGCACGCAGCAGCGCGAACTCCCGTCCCCTGGCCCGCGCCGAGAGCACCGTGTGCAGGGTGAAGGCGATGACGGCGAACGCCGGTGCCAGCGCGAGACACAGCAAAAGGCCCGCACGCGCCCCACGCCGCAGGGGGTCCTCGCCGAGCTCCACGCGCGCGTGGGGCACGTCCACGGCCGTGCCGAGGCGAGGCCGGTCCCGCACCGCCTCCCACGCGGCCGTGGCGTCACCCCGCTCCGCCCCCGCCCACCACATGCCCTCGGACCCCGGCAGCGCCCCGCTCAGCACCAACTGGGCGGCCATCGCTCGCGAGTCGGCGAGCAGCCGGGGCCGGTCACGCGCGAGGCCCGGCACCGCCGCGATCCGCCCGACGATCTTCAGCCGCGCATCGCCACCCGTACTCCGCCGCACCGTCACCGTGTCTCCGACCCGCACCGCACCGGAGTCAAGGAGCGCACGATCGGCGAGCGCGGGCGCGGCAGGGCGCCCCTTGGCGCTGTCGGTGCCGAGGCGGACGCTCCACGTCGGGTACTTGAGCCGCGTATCGGGTCCTCGGAGCACCGCGTCGAGCAGCCCGCCTGCTCCCTTGGCCCCCTTGCCGGCCCGGTCCGCGCAGAGGACCGGGCCCGGCGCCTCGCCCACCGCCCCACGCGGTTTCTCGGCCCCGGGGCACCCCGCCCCGTACCGGTCGGGCGCATCCGCGCGCAGGTCGTGCCAGCGAGCCGCCCGGGTGAGACCGGGCACCCGGTCGACGCGGAGCCGGTAGGTGCGCCGCACCGTCTCGCCCACCATGCTCAGGTCGATCTGCAGGATGCGTACGCCACCACTGCGCACCGGCACCTTCAAGGGAAGCGTCCTGGAGCCACCTTCTTTAAGAAGAACGGCACTTGAGTGGACGAGACCGTCGTCGTCCTCGAAGAAGACGGTGAGCCGGACGGGCACCGCGCGACCGGGCCCGTCGGCCGACAGACCGACCCGGAGCGGGAGCCGACCCTCCGAAGGAACAACCGCAAGACCGTGCGACGGAATCCCCTGCCCCAGCGGCGCGACCAGCTCCCGGAGGGGCCGGTCCGCGAGATCGGCCCGCAGCGAAGGCACCGGACCACGCCCGGTGTTGACCCCCGTGACGGCCACCGCGTCCTGCCCGATGTAGCCCTCCGTGGTCACCACGGGAGTGACCGCGGTGACCCCCGGCAGCGCGCCGTACGTCACGCGCCGCGCCCCGGACGGCACGCTCTCGCCCGGCTCGATCCGCAGATCGGCGCCCACCCGGAAGGCGGCCTGGTCCTGGTCCCCCCGGTCGAGCACGGCCAAGGCGGTGCTGCTCAGCCCCGCCACGGCCAGGGCCAGCGTCACCACCAGGGCGGGCCCCGCGTGCCGCGCCGCACGCCGGCCGATCTGCCAGCCGCCGAGCGGCAGCACAAGCCCCTTGCCGCGCCGGGCCAGCGGGTCGATGGCCCGCGTGAGCAGGGGCAGCAGCCGCAGCACGAGCAGCGCCGCCGCGGTGGTCATCACCACGGGCGCGAAGACGAGCACAGGGTCGACGCTGCCGCCCGTCACCGGCGACCGGTACTGCCGCAGTTGCAGCCACCCGAGGACCGCCACCGCCGCCAGCGCCCCATCGGCCCCGACCCGCTGCACCCCCGCGAACCTCCCCACCCGCAGCCGGAGCCGGCTCACCGCCCGCCGGTCCCGCACCGCCCGCGCCGTGGGCAGCAGCACCGCGGCCCCGTGCACCAGGACGGCGAGTGCGGCGGCCACCCACCCCGCGGTGATCGCGGCCGTGTCCGGTGCGTCACCGTGCAGCAGCCCGGCCCCTTCGAGCAGCCGCAGCAGCGGCCCGGCGATGAAGGGCGCGGCGACCCCCATCGGCAGGGCGACGGCCGCCCACTGCACTCCGGCCGACACCACGAGCCGTCGCGTTCCCGCACCCCTGGCCGCCAGCAACGCCAGCTCCGGGCGCCGGTGTTCGGCGAGCTGGCGCCCGGTGAGCAGGAGGGCGGCGACCGCGAGGGCGGCCAGCAGCGTGGCCGGGACGTAAAGACCGGCACGGGCCACGGCGATGGGCGTCGTCAGCCGGTCGACGGCCCTGCGCAGCCCCGCCGACACGGTCAGATCGGCCGCGGGCCCCTTGCCCCGCAGCACCGAGAGCGAGGCATCGCTGCCGCCGAACGTCCGGGCCCGCTCCCCCAAGGCGTCGATGTCACCGAGCCGCAGCCCCCGCACATCGGGCACGCCGAGCCACAACGCCGCGGCGTCCTTCGCGAGCACCGGCCGCGCCGCGAACGCGCCGCGCGGCACCAGCGCGATGGAGTCGGCCGTGCCGAACGTGCTGCTCAGTCCTGCCCATATCGCGGGCGCGTGCCCCTCGGTCGCGTAGAGCCCGACCACCCGCATCCGCACCGGCCGCCCGCCGGCGCCGCTCACGCGCAGCTCATCACCGGTCCGCACCGCGAGTTCGGCCGCGAACACCTTGGTCAGCACGGTCTCCATGACCTCAGGGCCGGAACCTGAGGAATCCGAAGAGCCCGAAGAGCCCGCGGAGCCGCCGCGCGGCCACCGGCCCGCCACCAGGTCGGCGTGGCGCCGCGCCCCTTCCAGCGCGACCACGGACACCGTGGCGTCCTCGCGGCGGCGCCCTGCGGCCTCGGTCAGGGCGAGCTCGTCGTTGCGCGCCGCAGGCGCCCGCAGCGCGAGATGGGTCCGATGGGGTACGTCGCCATAGGTGCGGTCGACCGCGGCCCGTACGTCCGCGTCCCATTGCCGCACAGGGCCGGACCGGTAGCACCCGGCCACCTCGACGACGGCCTCCCGGTCCGCGGCGAGCCGCTGCCGCACCCCGCCCTCGACGGCCTTCTCGGTCAACGCGGCGAGCGCGGCGAGCACCGTGGCGGCCAGCAGGACGGCGAGCCCGGCTGCCCCGAGCACCATCCCGTGATACCGGCCGCTCCGCACCACGGCGGGCACGCGCCGTCCGCTCACCGCACCGGTCTCCCCCCCGCGTGACCGGCACAGTATGGACGTACGCAAATGTGGCCCGCAATGGTCCGGACAGACCGGATCACCGCGGGCCACAAGGGAGTTGAGGAGCCGTCAGTTCCCTTCGGCGACAAGCTCCTTGAGTGCGATGTTGAGCTGGAGGACGTTGACGCGCGGCTCGCCCATGAAGCCCAGGATCCGCCCGTCGACGTGCTCGTCGACCAGCTTCTGGACCTGCGCGACGCTCAGGTGGTTCTTCTCCGCGATGCGGTGCACCTGGAGGTCGGCGTAGTCCGGGGAGATGTGCGGGTCCAGGCCCGAGCCGGACGAGGTGACGGCCTCGGCCGGCACGTCGGAGGGCTTGACCTTGAAGTCGGCCGTGGAGTTGTCCTTGACGACGGCCGCCTGCGCGTCCTTCACCTGCTTGATCAGGTCCTTGTTGTCACCGGAGAGGTTGGTGGCGCCGGACAGGATCAGCTGGTACTGCGTGTTGACGCTGTTCTCCCCCAGGCCGTTGGAGGGCCGCGGCTGGAACCACTTGAGGTCCGGCTCCGCGGTCTCCTGGCCCTTCTTCAGGGGCAGGTCGTAGCGCTGGCCGATGAGTTCGGAGCCGACGACCTTGCCGTCCGCCTTCACCTCGGATCCATTGGCTTTGTCGTTGAACACGGCCTGCGCCACACCGGTCACGGCGAGCGGGTAGATGACGCCGCAGATCACGGTCAGGACGAGCAGGGCCCGCAGGCCCGCCCACAGCAACCGGCCCGTGTTTCCTACCGAGTTGTTCATAGCCATCAGCCGATTCCGGGGATGAGGGAGATGATGAGGTCGATGATCTTGATGCCGATGAACGGGGCGATGAGACCGCCGAGCCCATAGACGCCGAGGTTGCGCCGCAGCATCCTGTCCGCACTCATCGGCCGGTACTGCACGCCCTTCAGGGCCAGCGGCACAAGGGCGATGATGATCAGCGCGTTGAAGATGACGGCCGACAGGATGGCCGACTCCGGAGAGGACAGGTTCATGATGTTGAGCTTGTCCAGGCCCGGATAGACCACAGCGAACATGGCCGGGATGATCGCGAAGTACTTCGCGACGTCGTTGGCGATCGAGAACGTCGTCAACGCACCCCGGGTGATGAGGAGTTGCTTACCGATCTCCACGATCTCGATGAGCTTGGTGGGGTTGGAGTCCAGGTCCACCATGTTCCCGGCCTCCTTGGCGGCCGAGGTACCGGTGTTCATCGCCACACCCACGTCGGCCTGGGCCAGGGCGGGGGCGTCGTTGGTGCCGTCACCGGTCATCGCGACGAGCTTGCCACCGGCCTGCTCGCGCTTGATCAGCGCCATCTTGTCCTCGGGCGTGGCCTCGGCGAGGAAGTCGTCCACGCCCGCCTCGTCCGCGATCGCCTTGGCGGTCAGCGGGTTGTCACCCGTGATCATGACGGTCTTGATGCCCATCCGGCGCAGCTCGTCGAACCGCTCCCGCATGCCCTCCTTGACGACATCCTTCAGATGGATGACACCGAGGACCCGCGCCCCCTTGTCGTCCTCGACGGCGACGAGGAGGGGTGTGCCACCGGCCTGCGAGATCGTGTCGGTCAGCTCCTGGGCGTCGTCGGAGACGGTGCCGCCGTTCTCGGTGACCCAGGCGACGACCGAACCGGTCGCGCCCTTGCGGACCTTGCGCCCGGCCCCGTTCTCGACGAGGTCCACGCCGGACATGCGGGTCTGCGCGGTGAAGGCGACCCACTCGGCCCCCTCCAGCTCGCCCTGGTGCCGCTCGCGAAGCCCGTACTTCTCCTTCGCCAGTACGACGATGGAGCGGCCCTCGGGCGTCTCGTCGGCCAGCGACGAGAGCTGGGCGGCGTCGGCCACCTCGGCCTCGGTGGTGCCGCGCACCGGAACGAACTCGGCGGCCTG
This sequence comes from Streptomyces sp. NPDC086554, assembly GCF_040686095.1. Taxonomy (NCBI): domain Bacteria; kingdom Bacillati; phylum Actinomycetota; class Actinomycetes; order Kitasatosporales; family Streptomycetaceae; genus Streptomyces; species Streptomyces sp. NPDC086554. The sequence goes on along the minus strand of NZ_JBFBJK010000035.1, from coordinate 41,898 downwards.
CCGGTTGCCGAGCGTGATCGTGCCCGTCTTGTCGAGCAGCAGCGTCGAGACGTCGCCCGCGGCCTCGACCGCCCTGCCGGACATGGCAAGGACGTTGCGCTGGACCAGGCGGTCCATGCCCGCGATACCGATCGCGGAGAGCAGCGCGCCGATCGTCGTCGGGATCAGGCACACCAGGAGCGCGGCCAGCACGATCATGGACTGCTCTGCACCGGCGTACACGGCGAACGGCTGGAGCGTCACGACCGCGAGCAGGAAGACGATGGTGAGGGACGCGAGAAGGATGTTCAGCGCGATCTCGTTGGGCGTCTTCTGCCGGGCCGCGCCCTCGACCAGGTTGATCATGCGGTCGATGAACGTCTCGCCGGGCTTCGTCGTGATCTTGATGACGATGCGGTCGGAGAGCACCTTCGTGCCACCCGTGACGGCGGACCGGTCACCGCCCGACTCCCGGATGACCGGGGCCGATTCACCGGTGATCGCCGACTCGTCGACGGACGCGACACCCTCGACGACGTCACCGTCGCCGGGGATCACATCGCCCGCCTCGCAGACCACCAGATCGCCGATGCGCAGCTCCGTACCCGGAACCGACTCCTCGGTCGTGCCGGTGAGCCGGCGCGCGACAGTGTCGGTCTTGGCCTTGCGCAACGTGTCGGCCTGCGCCTTGCCGCGGCCCTCGGCCACCGCCTCCGCCAGGTTGGCGAAGATCGTGGTCAGCCACAGCCACACCGCGATCGCCCAGCCGAACCAGTCCCCCGGATCCTTGAGCGCGAGCACGGTGGTGATCACCGAGCCGATCAGGACGACGAACATGACGGGCGACTTGACCATCACTCGCGGGTCGAGCTTCTTCATCGCGTCCGGGAAGGACTTCAGCAGCTGCTTGGGGTCGAACAGACCCCCGCCGACCCGGCCGCCGCCGTCCTTGTGCCCGCTGGGCAGATCCTGGTGCGGTGCACGGGTGGGAGTAGCGGTGGACATGGAGCCGGGCTCCTCTTGCTTCGCAATGTCGGTGGTCATGACGCCAGTCCCTCGGCCAGCGGCCCAAGGGCCAGTGCGGGGAAGTAGGTCAGACCGGTGATGATCATGATGGTGCCGACCAACAACCCGGTGAACAGCGGCTTTTCGGTACGCAGCGTGCCCGCCGTCTCCGGAACCGGCTTCTGCTCGGCCAGCGAACCGGCCAGCGCGAGCACGAACACCATCGGCAGGAACCGCCCGAGCAGCATCGCAAGCCCGATCGTCGAGTTGAACCACTGCGTATCGGCGTTCAGCCCGGCGAAGGCCGAACCGTTGTTGTTGGCCCCCGAGGTGTACGCGTACAGAATCTCGGAGAAGCCGTGCGCCCCGGAGTTGGTCATCGAATTGCCCGGCGTGGGCAGCGCCATCGCCACCGCCGTGAACCCGAGCACCAGCGCGGGCGTGATGAGGATGTAGCAGGCCGCCAGCTTGATCTCACGGGTGCCGATCTTCTTGCCCAGGTACTCCGGCGTACGCCCCACCATCAGACCCGCGATGAACACCGCGATGACCGCCATGATCAACATGCCGTACAGCCCCGAACCGACACCACCGGGCGCGATCTCACCCAGCTGCATGCCCAAAAGGTTCAGGCCGCCGCCGAAACCGGTGTTGGAGGAGTGGAAGGAGTTGACCGCACCCGTCGAGGTGAGCGTCGTGGAGATCGAGAAGATCGCCGATGCGCCGATCCCGAACCGGGTCTCCTTGCCCTCCATCGCCCCGCCCGCGACGTCGAACGCCGGGCCGCCGTGGTGGAACTCGGTCCACATCATCAGCGCGATGAAGCCGACCCAGATCGTCGCCATCGCGGCCAGGATCGCATACCCCTGCCGGACCGAGCCGACCATCCTGCCGAAGGTCCGCGTCAGCGCGAAGGGGATCACCAGGATCAAGAACACCTCGAAGAGGTTCGAGAAGGCGTTGGGGTTCTCGAACGGGTGGGCCGAGTTGGCGTTGAAGTAACCGCCACCGTTGGTGCCCAGCTCCTTGATGACCTCCTGCGAGGCCACCGCCCCGCCGTTCCACTCCTGGCTGCCGCCCGTGAACTGGCCGACCTCATGGATCCCGGAGAAGTTCTGGATCGCGCCACAGGCCACCAGCACGAGCGCGCCGATCACCGAGATCGGGATCAGAATGCGTACGACACCACGCACCAGGTCGGACCAGAAGTTGCCCAACTCCCCCGTACGGGAACGGGCGAAGCCCCGCACCAGCGCGACGGCGACCGCGATGCCCACCGCGGCCGACACGAAGTTCTGCACCGCCAGACCACCGGTCTGCACGACGTGGCCCATGGCCTGCTCGCCGTAGTACGACTGCCAGTTGGTGTTCGCCACGAAGGACGCGGCGGTGTTGAACGCCTGGTCCGGATCGATCGCCGTGAAACCCAGCGAGCCGGGCAGCGAACCCTGCAGACGCTGCAGCAGATAGAGGAAGAGCACACCGACCGCGGAGAAGGCGAGCACGCCGCGCAGATACGCGGGCCAGCGCATCTCGGTGTCGGGATTGGCGCCGATGACCTTGTAGATCCACTTCTCGGCACGCAAGTGCTTCTTCGAGCCGTAGACCTTGGCCATGTAATCGCCGAGCGGACGGTATGCCAGGCCCAGCGCCACTATCAGCGCGAGCAGCTGGAGCACACCGGAAAGAACAGGGCTCATATCCGTACTCAGAACCTCTCCGGGAACACAAGAGCGAGAACGAGATAGCCCAGCAGAGCGACGGCCACGACAAGACCGACGATGTTCTCGGCAGTCACAGCTTCGCCACCCCCTTGGCGACAAAAGCCACCAACGCGAACACCGCGATCGTGGTGACGACGAAGGCCACGTCGGCCATCGTGTGCTCCTAGGAGAGATTCGGGTTTCCTGACCCCTTGAGCAAACCCCCTCTCTGGCCGGATTCGACCGTCGTTGACGCCTCCCTTACGGCCCTTGGCGCTCCATTGACGACTCTCTTACGGGTCCCTCCGCCGCGCCCCCTCCCGCCTGCGAAAACACCGATGGGCCGCACCCCTCTAAAAGGGGTGCGGCCCATCGGCTCGCAACTTACGACCGGCGCATCTCCGCGCCCCGGAGAACGCCTCAGCGCACCTCGGTGATCTCGGGCCCGCGCGCGAGCTGGCCCATGCCGCCCGAGAACCGCGAGCCCTCCTGCTGCTCCTGCTGAACGGCGCCCTCGGCGACCATCTGGGCGTCGTCGGGCAGCTTCAGGACGATCGGGTCACGGGGAGCCATCGGGCCCTCACCGCGCACCACGACCGTGTCCCGGAAGATCTGCTCGAGCAGCCCGGCCGTCTGCGGCTGCACCGCGCCCTGGCCGGAGATGACTCCCCGCAGGAACCACCGCGGGCCGTCGACACCGATGAAGCGCACGACCTGCACCCCGCCGGTGCCGTCCGGCAGCTGCACCGGCACCTGCGCGCGCAGCTCCCAGCCGAGTGGGCCCTCGATCTCGTCGATCACACCGCCCTGCTGGGTGATGCCCGAAGCGATCTCCTCACGCACCTCGCCCCAGATGCCCTGCCTCTTGGGGGCGGCAAAGCCCTGCAGCTGGATGGCGCTGTCCTGGAGCACGACGGTCGCCGCGACGATCGCGTCACCCGCGACCTCCACCCGCAGCTCCATGCCCTCGACACCCGGTACGAAGAGACCGCCCAGGTCCACCCTGCCCTCGCCGGGCTCACGGACCTCGGAGACGTCCCAGGGTCCGTCGGGCCGGGGCTCGGGCTCGAGCCTCACACGCTCGGACTGCGCTTCCGCTGCGTCGCCGCTGTCGACGACCTGCTCGGCCTCGCCCGCCGCGTCCTCGGCGGCACTGTCCTTCTTGCGACGTCCGAACACGTCACTGTCCTTCCCGGTCAGATACGACCGATGCGTATCGATTCCCACCCGTTTTTTCACCCGAGCCGGCGCCCACGGCGGCATGTCCGCCGGTGGACCCGAAGCCCCCTTCGGCCCGCGCCGAGTCGGGAAGCTCCGCCACCTCCCGGAAGCGCACCTTCTCGACCTGCTGGACGACCAGTTGGGCAATCCGGTCGAAGCGCTCGAACCGCACTCGTTCGCGCGGGTCGAGATTCACCACGATCACCTTGATCTCCCCACGGTACCCGGCATCCACCGTCCCTGGGGCATTCACCAGAGCGACACCGCAGCGGGCGGCGAGGCCGGAACGCGGGTGCACGAAGGCCGCGTACCCCTCGGGCAGCGCGATGGACACCCCAGTGGGCAGCACCGCCCGCTCGCCCGGGGCAAGTTCGCACGCCTCGGTGGTCCGCAGATCCGCCCCGGCGTCACCGGGCTGCGCGTACGAGGGCAGCGGCACTTCGGAGTCGACGCGACGGATCAGGACGTCGAGCTCCGGGCGCGATGCGTAGGTCACGGGTTCACCTCGAAGGCGCGTGCGCGCCGGATCTGGTCCGGGTCGTCCATGGCGGCCCGGATCTCCTCCGGGCGGCCGTTCTCGATGAAGTGGTCGACCTTGACCTCGATGAAGAGTGCGTCGGCGCGGACGGCCACGGGCCCGTCGGGGCCGCCGATCCGTCCGGTGGCCCTGGAGTAGATCTTCCGCCCGGCGACGGCGGTCACCTCGGCGTCAAGGAAGAGCACGGTGTCCAGCGGAACGGGCCGTACGAAGTCGGTCTCGAGCCGTCCGGTCACCGCGATCACCCGCAGCAGCCAGTTCAGCGAGCCGAGCGCCTCGTCGAGCGCGGTGGCGAGGATGCCGCCGTGGGCGAGGCCCGGCGCGCCCTGGTGCGCCTCCCGGACCGTGAACTCGGCCGTGATGCGGACGCCTTCACCGGCACGCGCCGCGAGGTGCAGCCCGTGGGCCTGCCCTTCGCCGCAGCCGAAACAGTGCTCGTAATGGGCTCCGATGAGCTCACCGGGGGCGGGCGCGTCGGGGTGGCGGACGGGCGCTATGGCGTCGGCCGGGGGCATCAGAGCTGCTGAAGTACCACTCACAGCCGCAGACCTTACCCGCGAGTCCGAGTACACAGCTCATCGTGCCAAGCTGGACCCCATGCAGCCTTACGAAGAACGCCTGACGGCGCCCCGTTCCTGGTGGCTTGTCTCGCTCCTGGTCGGCATCGCGATGGCGCTGATCATGCTCCCCTTCGGCACCCTGCCGCTGCTCGGCGGCCTGGTCGGCGGGACGGCGGTCGCGGCGGTCGTGACCAGTTCGTACGGCTCTCCCCGCATCCGCGTGATGGCGGACTCCCTGATCGTCGGCGACGCGAAGATCCCGGTGTCCGCGCTCGGTGAGCCCGAGGTCCTCGACGCGGAAGGGGCGCGCGCCTGGCGCGGCCCGAAGGCCGATCCGCGCGCCTTCATGCTGCTGCGCGCCTACATCCCGACGGCGCTGCGCGTGGAGATCACGGATCCGCAGGACCCGACTCCGTACGTGTACGTGTCGACGAGGAACCCCGAGGGTCTCGCGGCGGCGCTGGCGGCCGTACGGGCTTCGTAACGGGCTTCGTAGAGGCTGCTCGATGCGAGGCCCTCACGGGGGCGTCCCGCGTCAGTACCCCAGCTCCTTGGGCGGCTCGCCCGGGTGCAGGGGGTCCAAGGGCTTCTCCGGCCTCTCCAGGGGCGGCAGCGCGGGCAGGGCGTCCCAGGGCACCTGCGACTTCCGCAGGTCCGCACGGACCCGCTCAGCCAGCTTCTTGGTGTCACGGCGGTTCATGACCGCCCCGACCGCGGCGCCCACCATGAAGGGCATCAGGTTCGGCAGGTTGCGCACCATGCGTTTCATGATCTGCTGGCGCAGCTCGCGCTTCATCTGGCCGCCGAGGGCCGCGTTGATCGACGCGGGCTTCACGACGTCGATGCCGCGCTCCTCGGTCCACGCGGTGAGGTAGGCGGTGCTGCGCTGTTTCAGGTTGCCCGGCGGGCGCTTGCCGTAGACCTCGTGGAGTTCGGCGATGAGCTTGAGCTCTATGGCCGCGACGCCGGTGATCTCGGCGGCCAGCTCCGCGGGCATCGCGGGCGGCACGGGCAGCATCGCCGCGGCGCCGACTCCGGCCCCGACCGTGGAGGTCGCGTTGGCCGCGCCGGCGATGAGTTTGTCCGCGAGCTGCTCGGGGCCGAGGCCCGGGAACTGCTTGCGGAGGGTGCCCAGATCGCGGATCGGGACCCGCGGGGCGTTCTCGATGATCCGGTCGGCGAGATAGCCGATGCCGGCCTTGGCGCCGCGCCCGCTCTTGCGCACGCCCGCCATGACTCCGCCGGTGACGGCGGCAACGCGGCGGCCCTTGGACGTATCGGTCCTGGTCCTGGACGCCTTGTCGGCCGCCGCCTCGTCGTGTGCCACCTCGATGGCGTTCGTCGGTTCGAGCGAGGCCGTTCCTGTGGGGGAAGAGCCCCGCTCGTCGTCACGTACGCCGTCGGGGACGGCGATTTCTTCGTCCGCCCCGCGCTTGCGGAAGCGGCGCTTCCTGGGCGGGGTCGAGCCGGTCACGGCCGACCCTGCCCTAGTCGCAGTCGCGGCAGATCGGCTGACCGTTCTTCTCCCTGGCCAGCTGGCTGCGGTGGTGCACCAGGAAGCAGCTCATGCAGGTGAACTCGTCCTGCTGCTTCGGGAGCACCCGAACGGCGAGCTCCTCGTTGGAAAGGTCCGCGCCGGGCAGCTCGAGGCCCTCTGCGGCCTCGAACTCGTCGACGTCGACCGCCGAGGTCGACTTGTCGTTCCGCCGAGCCTTCAGCTCCTCGATGCTGTCCTCATTGACGTCATCGTCGGTCTTACGTGGGGTGTCGTAGTCCGTTGCCATGTCGCTCTCCCCCTCTGGGTGTCTGCGGTGTCTCAGCGCACGTAACGCGTGAGAGGCCGGACTTGTGCCCGACCTGAGGCGGAGATTTTGCCTCACATCAAGGTCTGTTACTCAATCGACACCCAACCGCACCCCTGAAGAGGCGATCGGTTTGGATGGCGATCGGGACCGTACACGGTCCGAATGCCGCACTTCACAGGCGCCACCCCGTGTACTTCCCGTGATCAAGACCCCCGAAAACCCGGATTTTCCCGGCTTTCCAACGACTTTCACGATCACGGAGAGTAGATGGCCGAAAATTCGCCCCTGTGATCGATCACACACGAAATCCCCAGAATCAGGTCCCGAAAATTCCGCGCAAAGCGAACATCGCGGCGCGTCCGCGGCAGCATCTCAGAGGGGCAGGGTGACTCGCATCACGAGCCCACCCCCCTCGCGCGGCTCCGCGATGATACGGCCCCCGTGGGCCCGCGCCACCGACCGGGCGATCGACAGGCCGAGTCCGACGCCCTTGTCGCTGCCCGTGCGCTCCGTCCGCAGCCGCCGGAACGGCTCGAAGAGGTTGTCGATCTCGTACGCCGGGACGACGGGTCCGGTGTTGGACACCACCAGGACCGCCTGGCCGTGCTGGGCCTCCGTGGTGACCTCGACCCAGCCCTCGTCCGGCACGTTGTACCTGACCGCGTTCTGGACGAGGTTCAGGGCGATCCGCTCCAGGAGGACGCCGTTGCCCTGGACGATGGCCAGGCCCCGCTCCCCGCGGATCTCCACGCCCTTGGCGTCGGCCTCCGACCGCACCTGGTCGACGGCGCGGTTGGCGACCTCGGCGAGGTCGACCGGCTTGCGCTCCACGATCTGGTTGTCGCTGCGGGCGAGCAGCAGCAGGCCCTCCACGAGCTGCTCGCTGCGCTCATTCGTGGCGAGCAGCGTCTTGCCCAGCTGATGGAGCTCCGGTGGCGCCGCCGGGTCGGAGAGCTGCACCTCCAGGAGCGTGCGGTTGATCGCCAGCGGAGTGCGCAGCTCGTGCGAGGCGTTCCCGACGAACCGCTGCTGGGCGGTGAAGGCCCGCTCCAGGCGGTCCAGCATCTCGTCGAAGGTGTCCGACAGCTCCTTCAACTCGTCCTCGGGGCCGTCCAGTTCGATGCGCCGGGACAGGTCCGTGCCGGCCACGCGGCGCGCGGTGCGCGTGATGCGGCCGAGCGGCGAGAGAACGCGGCCCGCCATCGCGTACCCGAAGGCGAAAGCGATCACGGCGAGGCCGAGCAGGGCGAGCAGCGAGCGGCTCAGGAGGTTGTCCAGGGCGTGCTGGCGCTGATCGTTGACGCAGGTGTTCATCGCCGCGTTGAACTCGGTGGGCGAAGCCTTGTCGGGCAGGTTGCAGACGGTGCTCGTCACCCTGCCCTCGACGATCTTGAACGGCAGGTCGCTGCCCACGTTCAGCGCCTGCGCGGCGAGCAGATAGATGATCGAGAGCAGCACGATGCCCGCGATCAGGAACATGCCGCCGTACAGAAGCGTGAGGCGTATACGGATCGTGGGACGCAGCCAGGGGAAGGGCGGCTCGGCCTTTCTGGGGTCCCAGGTCGGTTTCGGAGGCGCTGCGGGTGGCGCCGGGGTCGCGGCCACCGGGGATCAGATCCGGTAGCCGGAGCCGGGCACCGTCACGATGACGGCGGGCTCGCCGAGCTTCCGGCGCAGCGTCATGACGGTCACCCGGACCACGTTCGTGAACGGGTCCGTGTTCTCGTCCCACGCCTTCTCCAGAAGCTGCTCCGCGGAGACGACCGCGCCCTCGCTGCGCAGCAGCACTTCGAGGACCGCGAACTCCTTGGGGGCCAGCTGGATCTCCTTGCCGTCGCGGAAGATCTCCCGGCGATTGGGGTCGAGCTTGATGCCGGCGCGCTCCAGGACGGGCGGCAGCGGCACGCTCGTACGCCGGCCGAGGGCACGCACGCGTGCCGTGAGCTCGCTGAACGCGAAGGGCTTGGGGAGATAGTCGTCGGCGCCGATCTCCAGGCCCTCGACACGGTCGCTGACGTCGCCCGACGCGGTGAGCATCAGGACGCGGGTCGGCATGCCCAGTTCGACGATCTTGCGGCAGACGTCGTCGCCGTGCACGAGCGGGAGGTCCCGGTCGAGCACCACGACGTCGTAGTCATTGACCCCGATGCGCTCCAGGGCGGCCGCTCCGTCGTACACGACGTCGACGGCCATGGCCTCCCGGCGTAGTCCGGTGGCCACCGCATCGGCGAGCAGCTGCTCGTCCTCGACGACGAGTACGCGCACGGCGCTGTCCTTCCTCTGTGCCCCTGCGGGCAGGTCTGTTCGTGGGGTGTGGCCTCTATCCTGCCCCTTTCGGTCATAAACCGGCTGTAAGGCGGTCTGTCGGCCCGGGAATGCGGGATTTTCTCCGCCGGTTAGGTTTCCGTGGAAGGGAGCCCGGGGAGGACGACCTCACACCCGCGATCACGCTTTGTATGTGGCACGCCACGAACTGCTGTCCCAGCGCGGCGAGAGACGTGATCGCCCCTTCTGAGGGCACACCCCCGTGCCATCGACCCACGACCCAGCCGAGGGGGCGCAACCATGGACGCATTCACCGCAGGACTCCTGCAGCGCATAAAGGCCACGGAGTCCGACCTCACGAAGGCCCGTGAGACGGGCGACGACTTCCTTGCCGAGGTCGAGCAGGCCGAACTGGAGGACCTCCACCGGCTGGCCGCCGAGCACGGCGTGGAGGTCGGCGCGTTGCGCGCCTGATCCTGTTACGCAAGCGGAATCCAGCTACGAACGCGGAAGGGCCCCGGCATCTGTGGACGAGATGCCGGGGCCCTTCCGTGTGTGTCGGTCGCTCTGCGCGTCAGTCGTGCCAGGCGCCGAGCTCCTCCAGGCGGGTCTGGAGGTCCTCGAAGAGGCCGGGCGGGGCGGCGATCGTCAGCTCGCCCGAAGGGACCTCTCCGGGGCGCCCACCGGTCAGCGCGCCCGCCTCCCGCGCGACGAGGTCACCGGCCGCGAGGTCCCAGGGGTTGAGGCCGCGCTCGTAGTACGCGTCCAGGCGGCCGATCGCGACGTCGCACAGGTCGATCGCGGCGGAGCCGCCCCGCCGGATGTCCCTGACCAGCGGGATGAGTTGGCGGGCCACCTCGGCCTGGTGGGCGCGGCGCTCGGCGACGTAGCCGAATCCGGTGCCGACCAGGGCCTGCCCGAACGGAGGTGCGGGGCGGGTCCGTGCGGGCTTGTCGTTGACGAAGGCGCCCTCTCCGAGGACCGCTCGGTACGTCTCGCCGCGCATCGGCGCGTACACGACCCCCACGAGCGTCTCGCCGTCCTTGCGGGCCGCGATGGATACCGACCAATCGGGGCGCCCGTACAGGTAGTTGACGGTGCCGTCGATCGGGTCGATCACCCACTGGACGCCGCTGCTGCCCTCGGAGCTCGCGCCCTCCTCGCCGAGCACACCATCGTCCGGCCTGCGCTCGGCGAAGAAGTCGGTGATCAGCTTCTCGGAGGCGATGTCCATCTCGGTGACGACGTCGACGGCGCTGCTCTTGGTGGCGGCGACGCCCAGATCGTCCGGGCGGCCGTCGCGCAGGAAGGCTCCGGCGCGGTGCGCCGCCTCCAGGGCGACGCCGAGGAGTTCTGTCTTCAGGTCGGTCACGTCGACATCCTTACGCGTACGTGCTGTCGGCGCCCGCGGCCGCGGGCTTCGGGGCGCGTGCCGGGCAGCAGCCGACCGGGCAGAGGTCGTGGCTCGCGCCGAGGGATCCCAGGGCGCAGGGGGTGACGGCCTTGCCGCTCTCCGCCGCGGCCCGCTCCAGGACGAGTTCCCTGATCGCCCCGGCGAACCGCGGGTCGGCCCCCACGGTGGCCGAGCGGCGGACCGGCAGGCCGAGCTCGGCGGCCTTCGCGTCGGCCTCGGTGTCGAGGTCGTACAGGACCTCCATGTGGTCCGAGACGAAACCGATCGGGACCATCACCACGGCGGGCGCCCCGGCCGCGTGCCGCTCCTCCAGGTGATCGCAGATGTCGGGCTCGAGCCACGGGATGTGCGGGGCGCCGCTGCGCGACTGGTAGACGAGCTGCCAGGGGTGCTCGACGCCCGTCTCCTCGCGCACCGCGTCGGCGATGACCCTGGCCACGTCCAGGTGCTCCTTGACGTACGCACCGCCGTCCCCGTGGTCCTCGACGCGCCCCGAGCTGTCGGCGGCCGTGGTCGGGATGGAGTGCGTCGTGAAGGCGAGGTGCGCGCCCTCGCGGACGTCGTCGGGGAGCTCGGCGAGGGACTTCAGAACGCCGTCGATCATGGGCCGGACGAAGCCGGGGTGGTTGAAGTAGTGCCGCAGCTTGTCGACGCGTGGCAGCGCGCTCTTCTCGACGCCCTCGGACTCCAGGACGGCGAGGGACTCCGCCAGGTTCTCGCGGTACTGCCGGCAGCCCGAGTACGAGGCGTACGCGCTGGTCGCCAGGACGAGCACCCGGCGGTGGCCGTCCTGGACGAGCTCGCGCAGGGTGTCGGTCAGGTACGGCGCCCAGTTGCGGTTGCCCCAGTAGACCGGCAGGTCGAGGCCGTGCTCCACGAAGTCCTTGCGCAGGGCGTCGAGCAGGGCGCGGTTCTGGTCGTTGATCGGGCTGACCCCGCCGAACAGGAAGTAGTGCTGCCCCACCTCCTTGAGCCGCTCCTTGGGGATGCCGCGGCCCCGCGTCACGTTCTCCAGGAACGGGACGACGTCGTCGGGGCCTTCGGGGCCGCCGAACGAGAGCAGCAGCAGGGCGTCGTAGGGAGTGGGATCCAGCGCATCGGACATGTCTCCGATCCTGCCACCCGTCACTGACAGCCGGAAAACGGCCTCCGCCGACCGGAAAAACACGGTGCGGCCGGATCCGCCGGAGCCGTAAGCTGTATCGGCCACCTTTACGCCTTACCGGAGCCCCTCCCGCACGGGAGCCGCCCCGGCGCCCCAGCGGAGTCCACGTGCCAAGCCCCTACCGCGCCATCTTCGCCGCCCCCGGCACCCTGGGGTTCTCGACGGCGGGCTTCCTCGGACGGATGCCGCTGTCGATGATGGGCATCGGCATCGTGACGATGGTGTCCCAGCTCACCGGGCGGTACGGACTCGCGGGCGCGCTCTCGGCGACCGTCGCCCTGTCCGCCGCCGCGATCGGCCCGCAGATCTCCCGCCTCGTCGACCGGCACGGTCAGCGCCGGGTCCTTCGGCCCGCGACGCTGGTCTCCCTGGCCGCGGTCGCCGGACTCCTCCTCGCCGCGAAGTTCGAGTTCCCGGACTGGACGCTCTTCGTCTTCGCCGCCCTCGTCGGCTGTGTGCCGAGCGTGGGATCGATGATCAGGGCCCGCTGGGCGGCCATCTACCGGGACACCCCGCAGCTGCACACCGCGTACTCCTTCGAGTCCGTGGTGGACGAGGTCTGCTTCATCTTCGGGCCGATCATCTCGATCGGCCTCTCCACGGTGTGGTTCCCCGAGGCCGGGCCGCTGCTCGCCGGGGTCTTCCTCGCCGTCGGCGTCTTCTGGCTGACCGCCCAGCGGGCCACCGAGCCGGTGCCGCATCCGCGGGAGCACCACTCCAAGGGCTCGGCGCTGCGCTCCGGAGGGCTGCAGGTCCTGGTCGCGACCTTCGTGGCGACGGGCGCCATCTTCGGGTCGATCGACGTGGTGACCGTCGCGTACGCCGAGGACCAGGGCCACAAGGCGGCGGCCAGCCTCGTGCTCGCGGTCTACGCGCTCGGCTCCTGCGTGGCCGGAGCGGCCTTCGGGCTCATGCACTTCAAGGGGGCTCCCGCCCCGAGGTGGCTGCTGGGTGTCTGTGCGATGGCCGTGAGTATGATCCCGCTTCAACTGGTCGGGAACCTTCCGTTTCTGGCCGTGGCGTTGTTCATCGCGGGCCTGTCCATCGCGCCGACCATGATCACGACGATGGCCCTCGTCGAACAGCACGTACCACGCGCGAAGCTGACCGAGGGCATGACCTGGGTGAGCACCGGACTCGCGGTCGGCGTCGCGCTCGGCTCGTCCGCGGCCGGCTGGGTCATCGACGCCGCCGGTTCGGACGCCGGGTACGGGGTTCCCGGGATCTCCGGGGCCGTCGCGGTGGCGGTCGGGTTCCTTGGGTATCGCCGGCTGAAGAAGCCGGTTCCGCAACGGGGAGGGACCCATGAGCACGGGAACGGGCACGGGCAGCGGGAAGAGCACAGCGGCGTGGCGTAACTGGGCGGGCAACGTCAGCGCACGGCCGGCCAGGGAGGTCACCCCCGCGTCGGTCGAGGAACTCGCCGCCGAGGTGCGCAGGGCCAAGGAGGACGGCCTCAAGGTGAAGCCGGTGGGCACCGGCCACTCCTTCACGGCGGCCGCCACGACCGACGGCGTCCTCGTACGCCCCGAACTCCTCACCGGCATCCGCAAGATCGACCGCGAGGCCGGCACCGTGACCGTGGAAGCGGGTACTCCGCTCAAGCGCCTGAACGCGGCCCTCGCCCGCGAGGGCCTCTCGCTCACGAACATGGGCGACATCATGGAGCAGACGGTCTCCGGAGCGACCAGCACCGGAACCCACGGCACGGGCCGCGACTCGGCGTCGATCTCCGCCCAGATCACGGCACTTGAGCTGGTCACGGCGGACGGCACGGTCCTCACCTGCTCCGAGAAGGAGAATCCCGAGGTCTTCGCGGCGGCCCGGATCGGCCTGGGCGCGCTCGGTGTGATCAGCGCGATCACCTTCTCCGTAGAGCCCGTCTTCTTCCTCACCGCCCGTGAGGAGCCGATGACCTTCGACAAGGTCACCAGGGAATTCGACGCGCTGCACGCCGAGAACGAGCACTTCGAGTTCTACTGGTTCCCGCACACCGGCAACTGCACCACCAAGCGCAACAACCGCAGCGCGGGCCCCGCGGCGCCGCCCGGCAAGGTCAGCGCCTTCATCGAGGACGAGGTCCTCTCCAACGGCCTCTTCCAGATGGTCAATTCCCTCGGCAGGGCCGTCCCCGCGACCATCCCCGGCATCGCCAAGATCTCCAGCAAGGCGCTCTCCGCCCGTACGTACACGGACATCCCCTACAAGGTCTTCACAAGCCCCCGCCGAGTGCGCTTCGTGGAGATGGAGTACGCCGTTCCGCGCGCGGCCCTGGTCGAGACCCTGCGCGAGCTGAAGACGATGGTCGAGCGCTCCCGGCTGCGGATCAGCTTCCCCGTGGAGGTCCGCACGGCGCCCGCCGACGACATCGCACTCTCCACGGCCTCGGGCAGGGAGACCGCGTACATCGCCGTACACATGTACCGGGGCACGCCCTACCAGGCGTACTTCACCGCGGCCGAGCGGATCTTCACCGCGCACGAGGGCCGCCCGCACTGGGGCAAGATCCACACCCGCGACGCCGACTACTTCGCGCAGGCCTATCCGCGCTTCGGCGAGTTCACCGCCCTGCGCGACCGGCTCGACCCGGACCGCCTGTTCGGCAACGACTACCTGCGCCGCGTCCTGGGCGCCTGACCCTCCGCCTACGGGCTGGGGGTCTCCCCCTGCTGCTGCGCGTCGCTTCCGTCCCCGCTGTCGCCGGTCTGGGTCGGCGTCGGGGTCGGGGTCGGGGTGGGCGTCGGGGTAGGTGTCGGGTCCGTCTCCGAACCGTCGTCTCCGGAGTCGGTGCCCGAGTCCGTGCCCGAGTCCGTGCCCTTGTCCGGATCCGTCTGCGAACCGGAGTCCGAGCCGCTGCCCTTGTCGGGCGTCTGCGAGGTGCCGCCGTCCGGGCCCTGTGTGGCACCGTCGCCGTTCTGCGAACCGTCGTCCGAACCCGTGGAAGCGCCGTCCGACGGCTGATCAGAGGGATCGGTCGAGGGCGTGGAGGGCTTCTTCGGCGAGGTGTTGTTACCGGTGACGCCGTTGCTGATCGTGGTGCCGCTCCCCCCGCTGAAGTCCTCGCCGGAGACGAGTTCGTACGTGGTGATCCCCGCCATCGACACACCGAAGACCACCGCGGCCGCGACCAACGGCCGCTTCCAGCTGCGGATCTGTGTGCGATGCGTCGTCCCCTCGGTGAACTCGTCCGCCGGGAGCGGAGGTTCGACCGGCCCGGCGGGAACCGCCTGACGCAGCACCCGTGTCGCGTCGTCCCCGGGCACCGGCTGCGTCGCACCGACCGACCCGAGCAGCTGGGTCCGCTCGGCGTCGGCGTCCGCCACGGGCAGCACCGTCGTACGGTCGGCGTCCCCGGCGACGGGCAGCACGGTGGTGGCGTCCGCGTCGGCCGCTCTTCCCCACGTCGTGGTGACCGGCCCCGTGGCGGAAGCGGCCCCCTTGCCGGGAACAGCCCCTGCTTTACCGGAAACAGCCCCCGTGAAGGCCGAAGCCCTGAAGGTGTCCGCGACCGGCACACCCGCGGCATCGGTCACCGGAACCTGCTGGGCCCTCGGCTTGGCCTGCACCGCGACGTCGCGTATCTGTTCGCCCGTGCGCGAGAAGAAGTGCTGGAAGACCGTGCCCCCACAGGTGGCGACCGCGCTCACCACACCGGCGCCGAGGATCGTGCCGTACACACCGAAGCTCGACGCGAGCTTCGCCGCCACGACGGCGGCCACGGCGCTCCCCGCGACCTGCGGCACGCTGAGGTCGAGGCGCCGCTTCCCCTTCGACTCCTCGTCGCCTTCCGGCTTTTCACCCATCTCCGAACCTTGCCTACCTTTCTCGACTGACTGCACGAGAAAGGGACGTATGGGCGAAGTTGTTAGTTCCGTTTCTGGTGATTCCGTGAAGTGCGCCACTCGCGCACCACCCCGCCCGGGTATCCCGATGCGCCAACTCCCGTCCCCCGTGAGAAGTTCGGCGGCGCGGCGGACCACCCGCGTGGCCCGAATGGAGTACTGTTGCGAGCCCTGGGTCCGGTCTCCCACCTGGGTGCCCGGGGCCTTCCAGGACCGCCGGGAGGGGGCTCGCTGCACAGGGTGACCAAAGTGGTCACTGAGAGTTGCGAAAAGGTAACCGTGCCATAACGGCGACCCCGGGCCCATGCCCGACACGCCGGGCAACTCGGCAAGGTTGTGGCAGGCTGCACCCGGGCAGGCCACACTCGACTAGCGGAAGCAGCGACGCACGTGACGTCGGCAGGCACCACCCGGGAGGTCCCGATGCCCGAACTGCGTGTCGTGGCCGTCAGCAACGACGGCACACGGCTGGTGCTGAAGGCTGCGGACAGCACGGAGTACACGCTTCCGATCGACGAGCGGCTGCGCGCCGCGGTGCGTGGCGACCGTCCGCGCCTCGGCCAGATCGAGATCGAGGTGGAGAGCCACCTCCGCCCCCGCGACATCCAGGCACGGATACGTGCCGGTGCCAGCGCGGAGGAAGTCGCCTCGCTCGCCGGAATCCCCGTCGATCGCGTCCGCCGCTTCGAAGGCCCCGTGCTCGCGGAGCGCGCCTTCATGGCGGAGCGCGCCCGGAAGACCCCCGTGCGCCGTCCCGGCGAGAACACCGGACCCCAGCTCGGCGAGGCCGTCTCGGAGCGGCTGCTGCTGCGCGGCGCGGACAAGGACACCGTCCAGTGGGACTCCTGGCGCCGCGACGACGGCACCTGGGAGGTCCTCCTCGTCTACCGCGTGGCGACCGAACCGCACTCCGCGAGCTGGACGTACGACCCGCCCCGGCGCCTCGTACAGGCCGTCGACGACGAGGCCCGCTCGCTGATCGGCGAGACGGACGACATCGCCGCGCCCGAGCCCAGCTTCCCGTTCGTGCCGCGGATCGCCAGGCTGCCCCGGGACAGGCCGTCGCTCGACCGGCCCATGGACCGCGCCCTGGACCGGCAGTTGGAGCGCCCGATCGTGCCGGGACCGTCGCCGGAGCCTCCCGAGGAGAGCACGGCCACCGGCGCGACGGCCGCCGTCTCCGAAGCGGAGCGCGACTCGCTCACCAGCCTCCTGGAGGCGGTGCCCAGCTTCCGTGGCGACATGGTCGTGCCGGAGCGCCCCGCACCCTCGACGACCGAGCTCCCGCCGACGACGGAGGAGCCCGAGCAGGAGCCGGAGGCCGAGGAGCCCCCGGCGGCGTCGGCAGGCGCCGGTTCCGCGTACGCGGACGTCCTGATGCCCCGTTCGGTGGCCAGCCACCGCGACCGCCTCGTCGGCTCCACGGACCGTCAGGCGGAGGCCGACGGCGTACGACCCGGCCGTCGCGCCGCGGTGCCGTCCTGGGACGAGATCGTCTTCGGCACGCGCCGCAAGAAGCAGGAGTAGTTCTCGTAGCACGTCTCGTAGTACGAGTTGGGGCCCCGCACCGTTCAGGTGCGGGGCCCCAACGGCGTTCCGCCTACTGCGGGTCCGGGCCCTTGGCCACCGGGCGGGACGCGTCCGACGACCACTCCGACCATGAACCGACGTACAGCGAGGCCGGGATCCCCGCCACCGCGAGCGCGAGCACCTCGTGTGCAGCGGAGACGCCCGAGCCGCAGTACACGCCCACCTCGGAAGTGCCGGACGCGCCCAGGGAGTTGAAGCGGGCCGCCAGTTCGGCGGCGGGCCTGAAGGTGCCGTCCGCCGTGACGTTCTCCGTGGTCGGCGCGGAGACCGCGCCCGGAATGTGGCCGCCCACGCGGTCGATCGGCTCGATGTCACCGCGGTAGCGCTCGGCCGCACGGGCGTCCAGGAGGAGGCCGGAGCGGGCCAGCGCCGCCGCGGCGTCGGCGTCGAGGAGGTCCGTGGTGTTCGTGACGGGGGCGAAGGTCCCCTCGGCCGGGCTCTCCTCCCCCGACTCCAGCGGCCCGGTCCACGCGGCGAGCCCGCCGTCAAGGACACGCACCGAGGGATGACCCGTCCAGCGCAGCAGCCACCAGGCGCGTGCCGCGGCCCAGCCCTGCCCGCCGTCGTACACGACGACGTCCCGGTCTGCCGAGACCCCGGCCGCCCGCATGACCGCTCCGAAGTGCTCCACGTCCGGCAGCGGGTGCCGCCCCGCGGGGCCCGCCTTTCCGGCCAGATCGGCGTCGAGGTCGACGAAGACCGCGCCCGGGATGTGGCCTGCCCGGTACTCGGCCCGCCCGTCGAAGGCGGGGGCGCCCGCCGCCTTGGCCATGCTGAGCTGCCAGCGGATGTCGAGCAGCACTGGCGGGTTCTCGCCCGCCAAGTCGCTCGCGAGTTCGGACGCAGAGATGATGGCATTCATAGACACCATCCTTGCGTACAGGGTGGCCGCATCGCCCCGGTCCGGCTACTCTGCTCCGCCGGACGACCGCCGAACACGCGGTGTACGGACCCGGGCACACCGTGTGCAGCAGATCGACACCACCGAGCAATCACGCGTCAACGGATGAGAGACGGCGAACCGGGCATTCTCCGTGCGGAGCCGTGGCACGACGGCGCGGCCGGGACGCGCGGCGACACAGGTGGTGCGAGCATCTGCACGGGCGGGCAAGCGCGCGGAATGAGGTACGCGCGTTCGTAAGCGGAGCCGAGCGGCCACCACGACGGGCCGAGGAGAGAGTGACGATGACGGAGGCACGGGGGTCGACGGGCCAGCGTGACGGCGCGGGGGCCGTCCGCCGCGCGCCCGGCACGCCCTGCTGGGTGAGCCTGATGGCGCACGGTCTGGCCACGACCCAAGAGTTCTACGGAGCGTTGTTCGGCTGGGAGTTCCGACCGGGACCCGAGCAGCTCGGGCCCTACGTACGGGCGCTGCTCGACGGCCACGAGGTGGCCGGCATCGGCCAGATGCCCGCAGGCCAGCATCTGCCGATCGCCTGGACGCCCTATCTGGCGTCGGACGACGTGGACGCGACCGCGGAGTTGGTGCGGCACCTCTGCGGCACGATCGGCGTCGGCCCGCTCGACGCGGGCGAGGCAGGGCGCATGGCCATCGCCGTCGACCCGGCGGGCGCGGTGTTCGGGATCTGGCAGGCGGCGGCGCACCTGGGCGCCGCGATCGTCGGGGAGCCCGGCGCACTCGCCTGGAACGAGCTGGTGACCCCGGAGACGGCGGGTGTCGTCAAGTTCTACCAAGCCGTGTTCGGCTACGAGGAAGAGGCGGTGGTCTCGGCCGACTTCGACTATGTGACGCTCAAGGTCGACGACCGGCCCGTCGCCTCGGTGCACGGCGTGGGCCAGGCACTGCCGCAGGACCGGGGCGCGCACTGGATGACGTACTTCGAAGTCGCCGATGTGGACGAGTCGGTGAACCGGGTCATCGAACTCGGCGGCCATGTCCTCAAGCCCGCCCGGGTCGGCACCCACGGCCGGGTGGCGACGGTCGCCGACCCGGAGGGCGCGGTCTTCACCCTCGTACGGTCGGACGTGCCGCCGGAGTCCTGACTCAGCCGCCGGCCGCCGTGTCGACCGGAAGCACGCCCGGCGACAGGACACCGGCACGCGAGGTCGCCGACGACGACCTGCGCGCCTTCGACAACCATCGCGCCGCCTATGGTGCGAGCGTTGTGGGTGGCGCGCACACCGCACCAGCACACCACCTCGACCTGCAACACCTCGACACGGTCGGCGAGTTCGACCAGGCGCTGCGCGGCTGGTCGATCTGCTCGACGTACGCTCGACCACATATCCAACACCCGGCCGTATTCGGCTTGTTGGAGTGGTTCTACTTCCCGGCGAGGATCCGAGGCTGCATCAGAAGTTGCCGTCCGCGACCTGAAGGACCGTCAGGCCGATGGCCCGCCAGGCCTGGACGACCTGGCTGCGGTCGTCCAGGACGCACACGACGTCGTACGCGTCACGCACGTGCGCGTCGAAAAGCTCGACCTTCACGATCGAGTCCTTCCGTGAGTCCCCGGACGGCCGCATGAACGGGCCCGTGTACGGGACCTTGACGTGTTCGGTCAACCACGCCTCGGTGGCCTCCCGGCAGCCGTCGGTGCGGCCGGACAGGAACACGATCTGGTTGTCCGCTGCGTGCAGCGCCCGTACGACATCGATCACCGGCGGATTCGGCAGGTCCTCGTGCACCCGCGTCTCGTCGAACGGGCTGCGCCCCGCCATCAGCGCGACCGTCCCGTCGATGTCCACCAGGACCGCCTTCGGGCTGCCCTGCTTCGGCTCGTACATCCGCCCCACCGGGGCGGCTTCGCGGCTCTCCTCCGGCATCGGCAGCGGCGACTGCTTCCCGGCCAGGAAGCGCAGATGGAGAGCGCGAATGGTGTCCTCGCCCACCGAGGGCTCGCGCGCCGCGTCCCGCTCCAGGCAGGTGTCGAGCGGGACATGGGTGAAGTCGTGCACCTGCAGCTCCGCCCCGGCCCGGTCCGCGAGACGGGCCAGGTCGCGGGCGACCCGCTGCGGCAGATTGGTGTCGTCGCAGACCACGTCGTAGCCGCGGCGCAGGAGGTCGAGGATCGCCGTGTCCCTGACCGCCATGACGCGCTTCTCCGTCACGCCCTTGATGTGCTCACCGGAGTCGAGCATGGCGCGCAGGTCGTCACGGTTGACGCGGGCCCGGCCGCTGCGGTTCTCCGCGGTCCAGGCGCGCGCCCAAGTCGTCTTGCCGCTGGCGGGCAGGCCTCGGGTGAAGTGCAGGGTGGGCATCAGGCGTTGTCCTCGGTGGTGAAGTTGGCGGGGCGGAGGTCGCCCTCCGGGCGCAGGGTGTGCCAGATCCGGGCCGACGGGTCACGGCCGTCCAGGAGCTGGAAGAGCCAGGCGCGCAGCGGCGAACGGCCGGCGATGGCGGCGTACTCCTTGCGTGTCCACCCCTCGGGCAGCGCACCGAGAATGCGCCGGTGCTCGGCGGTCGCCTCGGCGAGGATGGCGTCGCGCCGCCCGGTCAGATCGGCCTCGACCTCCTTGACCCAGCCGTGGAATTCGTCAGGCAGCCCGTCGCAGATCTCGGCCACGGTGTCTCCCGCGCCGAGCCGCTCCCAGACCACTCGCGCATTGAGGCCGGTGATGATCCGGTGCAGAGCCACATAGTCGTCCTGCTTGATTTTGATCATGGTGTGGCCGTGGCCGGGGAAGCGCAGCACAAGGCCTTCGGCGCCCGTGCGCGGCGCGGCGGCCAGCGCCTCGGCCAGTGTCGCGAAGTCGAAGGTGCCGACTCGGGGTCCCTCCCACGGCAGTTCGTCCGCGGGAACCGGAGCACCGGTCGCCATATCGACACCGCCGAGCAGGACGAGATCATCCAACTGTCCGTAATCGCAGACGATCCGGTTCTCCGGGAAGATGATCTCGAAGAGGTATGTGACACCGGGTTTGATTTCCGCAGTGGCCGCGTACCGCTCCTGCCACACCTTTGTCGCGTGCAGTGCCTGGTCGGAGGCGAAGGAGCCCCGGGTTGCGACCGCGTACTCGCCCTCCGACACCGGGTAGAGGATGCCGAGCGAGCCGTCAAGCTTGTCGGTCGCCACCACGGGGTCGTCCAGGCCGAAGGTCCCCTCGGGGTGCTCGGCGAAGTTGAAGAACTTCGCGTACGGCCGGGCCAGGACCTGGCCGTGCCTGTCGACCACCAGCCCGCGGCACTGCCGGGTGACCTCGTTCCACTCGCGCTCGAACTGGGCCTTCTCGGTGTAGTTGAGAATGCGCAGCGGCAGCGTGGGGTGGATCTGCTCGCGTATGAAGCCCTCGTCGAGGCAGCGCGCGAGCAGGTCAGGGTCGAGCAGGTCACCGAGGTGGGAAAGCATGGCCTCTCCAGACAGGCCGGGGCAAAGGACTGGCCGATCATGTCAGTGCCCCGTTGGGGGGCGCCTCTTCTTTTCCCGCCTCCTGTTTCCCGCCTCCTGTTTCGCACCTCGTGTTTCCTGCTGCCGGCCGGTCGCCGCCCGCAGACGGTGCCGCGGTGCACGTCGGTCGGCGGGCTGATCGGCTGGGGCAACCAGAGCGAGCCGGAGGGCGATCTGCTGACCTGGATCTGCGGCGGATTGCGGCACGGCGGCCGGGCGGGAGTCAGCGGCTCTCGCCCGGCCGTGGCAGTTTCAGTTTCAGCGGACCGCAGCCGAGGCGGGCGGCCTCGGCCTCGACGTAGCGGGGGAAGAGGGTACGCACGTCCGCGCCGGCGGTCTCGCGCTCGTTGGCCTGTACGACGAATACCGTCTCGCCCGTCTGGCAGCGGGCCTGGAAGACGCCGAGGTTGGGGCCCAGGCCGCCGAAGCCGACGGCGGAGCGCACTCGGTCGCCCTCGTACAGCGCCATCCTCGTGAAGATCCCCGCCAGCCGCGGGTCCTCGACGGTCATCAGGCGCTGCCTCGGCTGAGAGCCGGTGACGTCCCGGTCGCAGGTGCGCACCGGCCCGTGCCCATCGGTGATCATGGGGTACTTGGTCGGCTTGCGCTTCTTGCCCAGTGTCAGGCCCCTGATGCCGCAGAGCGCGTCCGGCTTCTCGGTGTGGATGTAGCGGGCGGCCTTCGGCAGGCGTTCGACCGGATCGGCAACCGCGCCGGTGCAGCCCAGGTCCGCGCTGACCTTGTTGACGAGCTTCACGACCATGCGGGCCATCGCGTCCCGCTCTTTGGCGCGCGGCTCCATGTCGCTGATCCAGCTGCCCTGGGCGATGTCCACGACGGTCGGCCCGTCGAGGTCGCCGGGGCGGCCCAGGCATCCGTCCGGGATGGCGAGCCAGGCACGGCTGTCCGATGCCATGCCGAGGCGGCCGTCGCCGAGCGGTGTGAGGCGGGCGGAGAGGAACTCGTCAGCCCACTTGCCGTCGTCGCCGGCCCGGTCGTCAAGGCGGTGCACCCGGGCGGTGAGCACCCATTCGTCGCCGTCGCTGTTCGTCAACTGGCAGTTGCCGGTGGGGCCGTCCAGGGAGCGCGCACCGTGCAGCACGGGCGCCTCGACCGCCTTGACGTCCTGCGGCTCGCGGAATATCGGGGCGAGGTCGTCGCGGGACAGCGCGCCCCAGCACAGCTCGTCCGGCGCGAACGGCCCGGCCTGCACCTGCCAGGCCGTGCCGCCGACGCCGAGCAGCACCCCGGCGAGGCCAGCGGCAAGCAGCGGCCGGACCCGGCCGCGCAGCAGTCGGCGCCAGTGCCACCGGCGCCGACGCTGACGCCGCTCGCTGAGCAACTCCCGATCGGCGGGCAGGGGCTGCTCGTAGCGGTTCGGCTCGTCCTCTGCGCTGCTCACCGAGCGGCTCCCTTCGGGGCGATGGGGGCGCAGCCCCGGCGGGCCGCGGCCGCGTTGGCGAAGGCGGCGAGGTGGTCGGGGTCGCTGGAGGCGCCCATCAGGAAGGTGGCGGGCCGGCCGCCGCAGTCGGCTCGTACGATCGCGTGCTCCTTGCCGATCATGCCCGTGCCGCGCCAGCCGCGGGCCGCGGGGCGCTCGCCCACGATGCCGTCGAACACCGCGGCCAGTCGCGGCTGCGCGACCATCGCCAGGTCCAGATACGGCACGTCGTCGCGATCGCCACGGACGCTGCACGTCTGCAGGTCGCGGGTGACCGCGCCGATCTGCTCCTCGACGTCCTCCGTGCCCAGACGCAGGCCGCGGATGCCGCAGACGTCCTCAGAGGCGCTGAAGATGTTCTCCTCCTTGCCCGGCAGGTCATAGAGCGGCGAGCTGACCCTCAGCGGCTCGTCCGGCGCGCAACCGGCCGCCGCCATCCCGCGGTTGGCCGCCGCGACGAGCAGGACTGCCGCCTCCCGGGCGCCGCCCAGATCGGCCGGATCGTTCTGCGTGTACGAGGGGCCACTGGAGTACATGCCGGACGCGTCCATAGTGACGACGGTCGGCCGACCGTCGTCCGCATCACAGGACTTCGGGAGCACCAGCAGGCCGCCGCGCCCGTTCACCGTACCCGGCAGGCCGTCCGGGAGCGGGACCATGTCGCCGCCCAGGAAACGGTCCTGGACCATCGAGAGCCGGGCCTCCGCGGCCTTGGGGACCGGGCCGTACTCGACGGACACCCGCTGGTCGACGGAGACCTCGTCGCCGTCGTAACTGCTCTTGTAGTCGCTGTCGATGGCGACCTCACAGCTGCCGGTCGGGCGCTCGCGGGTGGGCGCCGTCTCCTTGGCGGTGCGTGACCCGTCGTCATCGTCACCGAAGGCCTCGTCGCCGAGGAAGCCCGGACCGCTGTCCTCTTCCCAGGCGCCCCAGCAGTAGCGGTCCTTCGGCCACGGCCACGTGTCCGCCGCCCACGTACCGAGCCCGGTGCCCGCAAGCACGAGCACCAGCGCGGATATCAGCAGCAACCGGCCCCGCCTGCTGTGCGGCAACGCCCGGCGTAGCCGACCCGGCGCCGCGGACGCCTCGCCTGTCTCACTCACCCCGTGATCCCCTCCGACGGCGGAGTGTATCCCCCGTCAGGAGCAGCTACGGCAAGTCGTACGTTGCCGCGACCGGGCGAAGGCGAGCGCAGTTGCCGCCGACAGTGTCAGGCGGAGGTGACCGGCAGCACGTCGGGCGACAGGGCTGCCGCCCGCGCCGCGGCGCTCGTCATCCGCCTGCGGTGATGGCGGCGGCACAGCACCTCGTACCCGACCTCCGCGGCAGGCCGATCCACGTCCCCCACCACGACCTGCTCCCCCTCGACCACCATCTCCCCGTCCACCGTACGAGCGTTGTGCGTGGCCCGTGCACCGCACCAGCACATCGCCTCGACCTGCAACGTCTCGACCCGGTCAGCCAGCTCGATCAAACGCTGCGACCCCGGGAACAGCTTGGTACGAAAGTCCGTGGTGATGCCGAACGCGAAGACGTCCAACTCCAAGTCGTCCACGACCCGGGCCAACTGGTCGATCTGCTCGGGCGACAGGAACTGAGCCTCATCCACGATGACGTAGTCCACCCGGCGGCCCTGCGACATCTGGTCCACCAGAAACCCGTACAGATCCATGCCCGGAGCTGCTTCGACCGCCTCCGTCACCAGGCCAAGACGCGAGGACAACTTCCCCTCCCCCGCACGGTCGTCCCGCGTGAAGATCACACCTTGCAAGCCCCTCGCCGACCGGTTGTGACCGATCTGGAGCGCCAGAGTGCTTTTGCTTGGGTATTCGCCATGTGTGAGCTGCGTTCTCACCGGGACAATGCGCACGTCTCCTTGGCACCGATCGACCTGCTCGCCTGGACGGAACTTCTACAACTGGGCGGCGACCGACCAGCTCTAGCCGAAGAGGCTCCACCTCCAGGTCGTACAGGTGACACCGTGACCGTCATCAACAACTGGTACACCAACTGTGGTCGGGTAGCCGGAGACCATCGCCCCAGCGAAGACGACCAGGCCGACGAGAGCGGCAGCGACGGCCCGGCGGACGAGAACGCGTCTGCCCCGCAGGCAGACGCCGGACAGCAGACGGCAGAGGCAGGAGCGATCATCCTGCTGGGCGAGAAGAAGCGGCTCGTCCCCGGAGCGCTGCGGCAGATGGTCATCGACCACCTCCAGGCCCACCCCGACGAGGCGTTCACCGCCACGAAGATCAGCCGCCTGATCGAGAAGTCCTTGGGTGCGATCGCGAACTCGCTCGCCACCCTGGTGAAACAGGGCATCGCCGAACAAGTCAGTGACAGGCCGCGCACCTACCGTCTGGCAACTACAGAGAACAACGGATAACCGAACTGGTAAGAAAGCTAACCGGGCTGGCTCCCACGGAGGTTGGGACCAGTCCGGCTGCTGTGTGAGTCCTCCACCCCAAGCGGGTGGAGGCGGGGAGGCAGGGCGTGGTGGTGGCCCGACCGAGAAGCCTCGCTGCCCGAACGTAATCACCCGGATTGCGCAGGTCGGGCAGGAACTCCGGGCGGATGCAGGAGAGTTCGGGCGGCTTGTGGTCGCATCGCTCGCGGATGTGTCCGCGTAGTTGTTCACTTGTACACGGACAGCTCCGACGGTGCTGCCCCGCGAATATGTCCTCGGCGCCCACGACGAGCCCCGGCTCGCCAACGGCGGCATCCATCCAGCGTCAGCGGTTAGCGCCTTTTAGCATGATGGCGTCAGAACGGCAGGTGCTTGACCTCCCACCGCCTGGTGGTGCAGAACGCCGGGGACGCGGCTGTTACACGTCCCCGGCGCATGCCCACGTGTCTGTTATTGATCTCCGAACAGCTTCTGCTGGCGCTTTCTTTCCAGGAAGCAGAAGCCACAAAAGACCGCGCCTAGGGCGACCCCCCCTAGGAGAGAGGCCAGAATGCTGTAGGCGACTCCATTCCCCGCGCCCAGGGACGCAGGAAGCAAGACCGCAGACATGGTTACTCCTGCGTATGTCCCGATGAGCACGGGGTGCCTCGCGGAGAATCTCTGGCTTCTGGTGGGCGGGCGGCTGAAGCGTTTCTCGAAGCGCCAGTAGGCATCAGCAATGCGAGCCATCAGACCTCTTCGGTTCGGAGATCCCATCGGATTGTCATCCCCTCAGTTGGGGAGGTTCCGGTCAGCCCTCCACCGGTTTACCGCAGGGCCGAGCTTCCCGGCGAAGCTACCAGCAACCCCCCATGCCATGGGCTGCCAGGTCGCCGACCAATACCCGCCGAGGGTCTGGTTCTCCCCAGACACACGGTGGGACACCGCGCCGGCCACACCCGCTCCAACGATGACGCAACCGGCTGTTGCGGTCATGCCGGTGGCGAAGCTGCACCCGGCGGCGACCCCGATTCCGAGGATGGCGCCGCTGTGCTTCTTCCAGACCTTCTTCACCTTCCCCCACCCGGGTATGCCCCAGAGGCCGTTGGGGTCGATGATGTTGGTGGGGTCACCGGAGGCGTACAGGTAGGGGTTGGCTTCCAGGCCCGAGGGGTCGGGCTGGGTGAAGCGGCCGGTGCGCGGGTCCATGTACCGGGCCTCGTTGTGATAGAGCCCAGTCGGGTCTTGGTAGCCGCCTACGAAGCGGTACGGCTGCGGAACCTTCTCACTCATGGTGCGGGTGACGCCACGCGGGCTGTAGTCGTACGTGTTGACCTTCGCGCCCTGGCCATCGACGACGATCCTGGTGGATCCGAGGGCGTCGGTGAGGTAGTAGTACGTGCTCTGCGTCCTCGACGGACCTTCCGTGCGGAAGGAGTTGAGGTTGCCGCTCGGCTCACGGGTGAAGTTCATGTCCACCCCGGCCGTGGTCTTGGAGGACAGGCCGACCGGGCCGTGGTGGAAGGTGGTGTCGCCGAACTGCATGCGCTCGGACTGGTCGGTGGAGGCGTAGCGTCCCTTGAACTCCTGGCCGCCCTGGGTGAGGGAGGTGAGCTGGGAGAAGTCGTTCCACTGGCCACCCGTGCGGGCGGCTTCCGGGGTCGGGGCGGCCGCCGTCTCGTTGCCGGCCTTGTCGTAGGACCAGCCGTCGGTGACGCCATCCTTGCCGGTGATCTGGGAGGCGTCGTTGTAGCTGTAGGTGGTGCCGCCGGGGCAGCCTGCCTTGCGCCCCTGCGAGGTGAGGTTGCCCGCCTTGTCGTAGCAGTACAGCCAACTGTCGTTGACCGTCGCCCCCTTGGTCTCGTTGGTGAAGGTGAGACGGCCTGCCGAGTCGTAGGTGTAGGCGCGCTTGAGTCCGGCGACGGCATCGGTCTCGGTGCGGATCTGGGTGCCGTCCTTGGTGGTGCTGCCGCTGGTGTACGAGTAGTCGTAGGCGAGGTCGACCAGCGTGCCCGACGGTGAGGTCGCCTTGATGCGCTCCGCACGGTTGGCCTTGTCCGGAGTGATGGTCTCGACGGTGCCGCCGGGGAAGCTGGTCTTGGTGCGGAAGTCGTTCGCGTTGTACTCGTAGCCGGTCTTCTTGCCCTGCGCGTCGGTGAGGGATTCGAGCTTGTTGACCTTGTTGTAGGTGTACTTCACCGTGCCGGACGGATCGGTGTACGACTCGACGTTGCCCTCGGCGTAGTAGGTGAGGACGGTCTGCGAGCCGTCCTGCAGGGCACGGATCGTCTCCCGGCTCAGCGGGTCGAAGTCGTACTTGGTGATCCCGGTGGCGTCCGAGCGCTGCTTCAGATTGCCGTCGCCGTCGTACTCGTAGGTGACGGTCATGTTCGTGCTGGAGACCTTCTTGATCCGGTCCCGGTTGTCGTAGACGTAGACGGTCTTGATGCCGCGGCCGTCCACGCTGGTCTCCGCACGGCCCAGGCTGTCGTAGGTGTAGGTGGCCGCACCCGTCGGGTTCGGCGGGGTGACCTTGGACAGGTTGCCCTTGGCGTCGTAAGTGACCTTGGTCGCCTTGCCGTTGGCGTCGGTCACCTCGCACCGCTGCCCCTCGAAGCCACCGCAGGTGGGGTCCTCGGGGTTGTAGGTGAAGGTGCGGGTTCCGCCTTCGGCTCCGGCGACGATCTCCTTGGTGGTGTTGCCCGCGGTGTCGTATTCGTACGTGATGGCCATGCCGTCGGCGGACGTGATCTTTCCGGGGACGTCCGCGCCGGCGATGGTCTTGTAGCCGGTGAGCGTGGAGGTGGCGCCGGTGGGCAGCTTGGCGGAGGTGGGGTTGGACCGGGTGTCCCAGCCGTACGCGGTGACGTTGCCCGGGGTGCCGCCCACACCCATCGCGTCCACGGCCGTCTCGAGGTTGAGGTTGGCGTCGTAGGTGCTCTCACGGTTGCGGCCCAGCGCGTCGGTGACCTTGGTGATCTCGCCATCGGCGGCATGCGCGTAGGTTGTGGTGTTCCCGGCCGGGTCAGTGACCTTGGTCGTGCCCGCCCTGCCCTCGCCGGCGGTGTACGTGTAGAGGTACGTCGGTCCGGTCTCGCCGGAGCCGTCGAAGTGGGTGGCCCGCTTCATCGAGGTGACGCGGTTGTCGCCGTCATAGGTGAAGACCGTCACCCGGCCTTCCGGAGTGGTGATCTTCGTCAGTCGACGGGACGAGTCGTAGCCGAACACGGTGGCCTTGCCCTCGGTGTCGGTGACCTTGGTCAGGTCCCCGGCCGGGTTCAGGTCGTAGACGACGGTGCGCCCCGCGTTGTCCTTGGCCTGCCACTGCGACGCGTCGATCTTGACCAGGTCGACGAAGCGGCCCGAGCGGGAGTCGGTCAGCTTGAAACCCTTGTGCTCACTGCCCGCATCGTGCTGCTCGACCAGGGTGTGCCCGCCGTTGCGGTCGGAGACCTTCACCAGCGTGCCGGAGGCGCTGTAGGTGTCCTTCGAGCCCGAGCCGCGCTCGGTCACCGTGTACTCGCCCTCGGCCGTCTTCTTCAGATCCAGGCGGTAGCCCTTGGGAGTGCTGTAGGTGCCGTCCGTCTTCTTGGTGAAGGCGACGGCCCCGCCGGTGGCGTCGTACAGGACCACCTGGCTGTCCTCGATCTGCAGGTAGCGTTCGTAGTTCTGCCACCAGCGCTGCGACACCTTGCCCCACGGCGCGTCAAGGGAGTTGTAGGTGCGGGTCAACTGCAGGGACTGGCCGACCCCGGCGACCTGGAAGTCGGTTCCGGCGAGCATCAGGTTGCCGGTCGAGTAATTGATGCGGGCCACCAGCGAATCCGTCACCCGGACATCGGAGATCTGGTGCCAGGGCACGTCTCCCTGCCCCTTGGGCACGACCGCCGCGAGCGCGTCCTGGGCCTTCGCGCCGCGCTGCGGTGTGGCTTCGGCGGCACGGGCGCGTTCCTCCTGCGCCTTGCGCCACGCCGCCACCTGGTCCGAGACATTCTCGCGTACGGAGTCCGGGGCTTTGGTCTTGCCGACCTTCACCGGCGGCATCTCCGCCTTCGCGCCGTCCCTGCCCCAGGCCGAAGACGAGGGACTGACCGGCTCGGTCTGGGCCATGGCCGCCGGTATCGCTCCGGCCATGAGCGCCACGGCGACCGAAGCGGCCACGGCGATGCGTCTCGCCCGAACCTGCTTGCGTCTGTGCGGTGTTCCTGTGGTGCGTGAAGACATGCTTCTCCTCAGGAAGACAGAGCCCAGCGACCCCCACGGTCACTGGGCCCTCGCACGCTAAGCAGCACCACACAGAAATCGCACAACTTTTCCCACCGGTTGCCCCGGGTTTCAGCCCCGATCATTGCCGCGAAAGAGACAAGCGGACCACGGCTCGACCCGCCAAGACGCCTGGTTGCTCCCGGACCAGCAGTGGTTGTCCGCAGCGGGCTTCGACTCGAAACGCCCCCCATTGCCCCTGTGATCGCCTTGCTCAAGCCGCCCGGTGATACCGGATATCGACCAGTCCGGTCAAGCATGGTCGTAGACCCACGCACGGCCGGTTAACTACAGGAGCTCTTTCCCCTCTGGCACCTCTGGTTCTGGGGGGAATCTTCATGTTCCTGGAAGGTATCCGAGGGTTTGCAAGGCATATCAGTTACGTCTGGCACGTCGACGACGGTCTACCGCGCGGAGCGGGCCATCTCGCCTGCGAACGGGTCCGTCTCCTGAGTTGTGATCGACGACAGCACCTATGAGTTCCACCGCGAGGCTTCGGCCTATCTCGACTCACTCCGCACACGACACCTGTCGTGGAACACCGAACGCATCTACGCAGGCCGGTTGGCTCTGTACCTGACGTCCTAGCAGCGGTTCCGTTCGGAGGAGACCGCGAACGCGGTGATGACCACCGTCTGTGAGCTGCTGCGATTCGGTGCCCGCTACGGCTGGGTTCCGCCCGAGGTGGCCGCTCGACTGACGCAGCAGAAGTACCTCGCCTATCTCCCGCCCGGCTACAACGCCGGCGAGGACGGGCAGTTCCGCACGGTACGCGCCCGCGAGCTGAAGTTCGTCGTGGTACACGACGGCATCGACTGGCTGACGTTCGAGGAAGTCGAGCAGCTACTCAACGTCACGGTTCACGCCCGCGACCGGTTCATGGTGGCCCTCCTGTGGTGCACGGCCCTTCGCATCGGGGAAGCCCTCGGCCTTCGCCGGGAGGACATGCACCTGCTGTCGAACTCCCGCTCCCTGGGCTGTCGGGTCGAAGGCCCACACGTCCACGTACGGCGGCGGATGAACGACAACGGAGCCTTGGCGAAGTCCCGAGAGCCGCGGTCGGTGCCAGTGAGCGAGGAACTGGTCGCTCTATACACGGAGTACGTCTACGAACGCGACCAGGTCGCCGAAGCGGTCGACGGCGACATGGTGTTCGTCAACCTCTTCCGGGGCGTGCTGGGCCGGGGCATGACCTATTCGACGGCCAAGGACCTGTTCGACCGGCTGGCGCGGAGGGCGGAGCTGACGGCGCGTCCTCACATGCTGCGGCATGGGGCGGCGACGGCGTGGATCCGGGCGGGGCAGCCGCGGGATGTCGCGCAGAAGCTCCTTGGCCACTTGTCTTCCTCATCCATGGCGCCGTACATCCACGCCAGCGATGCGGACAAGCGCGCTGCGGTCGAGAATGTCGCGGCGCGTCACGGGGGTATCGCATGACGACGGCAATGCGCGCTGGTGAGAACGTCGTCGCTGCAGAATTCCCCGTCGACAACGGCGCCTGGACCATCTGGCTGGAAAAGGAGCTGCTCGATCCATGGCGGCCGGACGAGTGGCACGGTCCCAACTGGCTCTTCCGCGGTGACCTGTTCAATGCGGCCACGTGCGCGTGGCCGTGCCGCGTTGCCAACTGCGGGATCGGGATCACTACCCGCAACGGGTTGTGCATGACCTGCTCGGCTGCGTACAAGCTCAGCGGCCTGAACCAGGAGGAATTCGCCGCGACACACGTGGCCTCCGGAGCCCGGCGGGCGCCGATGCGTGCCCACGGCTGCGCGGTCACCCACGGCGCCCAGGTGTGTCCGCGGGCGGCCAGCTCTCGCGGCCTGTGCGCCGCGCATCGTGACGAATGGCGGCGCTACTTGCGGCAGAACCCCACTGCGGTGCGTGAACAGTGGAGCCGGATCGTGGCACTCCCGCTGCCGGCGCTCCCGGACTGCAGGGTGCGCGGTTGCACGGTCGCGAGCGACTCGCCCTCGGGCCTGTGCCCGAACCATTTCAGGCGATGGCGCAAGGCCGGGGAGACCGGCCGCCGTCCGGAGACCGCGGAGGAGTGGGTGGGCCGGCAGGCTCCCTGGCTGAGCATGGCCGACTTCTCTCTGGCACCGCTGGCTCCCCTGGTGCGGCGGGAAGTCCTCCATGGTCTGCAACAGCGCGACTTGCGCGGTGCCCGGATGGACCCGGGCACCGTCCGTCGTCTGGTCCGCGCGTGGGAAGGTGTCGAGAGCCTGCTCCACCTGGACCCGGAGAAGTGCCCGGTCAGCGGCTTCAACGCGGCGTCGCACCGGCGCGAGCTGATCGCCTGGGTGAAGGCCGCCTTCGACCGCTTCCGCGGCATCGACCCGGGCGCCGTGACCGAGCTCAACCTGACCACCGCCGGGGTCACGTCGCAGCTGACCAAGTCCGGTCGGCGAGCGCGGGCCAGCGCCACCGTGGACCTGGTCCCCATCCGTCAGCCGTGGCTGCGTGGCCTGCTGCTGGAGTGGGTGCACGCCGTGCAGCCGAACTCCTCCGCCTTCCGCTCCACACTCCAGGCGTGCACGCTGGCTTCGACGACGCTGTCGATGAAACCCGGGGGCGGACAGGATCCCGCTGCCCTGAGACTGCCCGACATGGACGCCGTCATCACCGCCTACGGCGACGCTCGGAAACCGGACGGCACCCTTTACAGCTACGGCGTTCGCACCGCCCTGCGGCGGCATTTCTTCGGCCTGCTGGATTTCGGCCGCGGCGATGGCCTGCTGGACGACCTGTCCCCGCGCTTCACAGCGAACGCCCACCACGCGATTCCCCGCGTCGAGGAGGACGAGGACGAAGCCGCCAAGGCAATCCCCGAGTTCGTGATCCAGCAACTCGACGCCCACTTGGGCTCCTTCGGGCGCAACGACCCGCGCTTCCCCCGCAGCGGATTGTCCGAGGACGACCTCGCGTGGATGCTGCAGACCGCCTACATCGTCATGCGCGACACCGGACGGCGTCCCCGCGAGTTCTGCGGTCTGCGGCTGGACTGCCTCAAGTACGACGAGGGCGAACACCACCTGATCTGGGATAACTTCAAGAAGAAGCGCATGCGCCGACTGCTGCCCATCAGCCGGCAGACAGTGGAGGCGATCCAGGCATGGCAGCGACGCCGACGTGAGCTGAAGGTCACCCAGGCGAGCACGAACCACCTGTTCCCCGCCGCGACCAGCGACCGGAAGTACCCGCACATGGACTCGGGAGACTTCTCCCGGGCCCTGCGGTTCTGGATCGATGGCTTGTCGGCTCTCGACTCCGACGTGCCCGGCGACGACGGGCGCCCGCTGCCCTTCGATCGCAGCAGGATCTTTCCCTACGCCTTCCGCTCCTCCTTCGCCCAACGGCACGCGGACGCGGGCACCGACATCGACGTGCTGATGGACCTCATGGACCACCGATCACCCGACGTGACCATGACGTATTACAAGGTCACTATGGAGCGGAAGCGGGCGGCAGTGCAGACACTGCGGCTCCACTCCGTCGATCGCGTGGGCCGTGCCACGCCTTTTTCCTCGAACCTGTCGTACGAATCGAAATCGGTCGCTGTCCCGTACGGCAACTGCGTCGAGCCGTCGAACGTGAAGGCCGGAGGGAAGAAGTGCCCGATCCGCTTCCAATGCGCGGGCTGCGGCTTCTACCGACCCGACCCGTCCTATCTGCCCGCGATCGAGGACCACATCCGCGCGCTGAAGGCCGACCGCGAGCTGGCCGAGGCCATGGACGCCGACGCCTTCGTCATCCGCAACATCACCGACCAGATCGAGGCGTTCCAAGGCGTCATCGAGCGCATGAACGCCCGCATGGAAGAGCTGCCGGCCGAGATCCAGGCAGAGGTAGAGGAAGCCAGCAAGGTGCTGCGCAAGATACGGGCCGGAGGACGCACCCTCCTACCGCTCTCTGTCGTCCAACGGCCGGGGGCACAGACATGACCGTGTCCCGCACGCCCGCCGAGGTCCTGGCGGAGTCCCGGCGACGGGACAGCCGGACCAAACGGCAGCGTGTCCTTGCCATCGTGGACCAACTGCTGGCCCAGGGAGATCCGGTGACCTTCGCCGCGGTTGCCCGCACGGCGGGCGTCTCGAACTGGCTGGTCTACGCCGACGGGGTGCGCGAGCACATCGACAAGGCCCGTGCCCAGCAGGCGAGCCGTCCCGCCCGCGACCGGCAGTCCGGAGGCACCGCGAGCACAGCAAGTCTGCGTACCGACCTGGAACTCTCCCGCACCGAGATACGGGCCCTGCGCGAGGAACGAGACAAACTCAAAGCTGCTCTTCAATGCAGCCTCGGCCAGCAACTCGACCAGGCTGTGACGAAGGACCTCGTCGCCCGGATCGATGAGCTGACCAGCCACAACCTCAGGCTGTCCACCCAGCTCCAGGAGGTTCAGCAGGACAGCACTCAGCTCCAGCAGCGGCTGGAGGAAGCCGAAGACGACCTCGCTGCGGCCCGCACCAGCCTCCGCCGCATGATCCGGGACGAAAGCCGTAGCAGTGGCTGCTGACCCCGCCGAGTTCTAATCCCGAGCCCCGGCGGCGGCAGCATTGGCCACGTGCCCTCCGACGCCGGGCACCTCTACCCGGCCCTGACCATAAAGCGCAAGCTCAGGACCTGTGCGGGATCCGCTGCCGGAGGAACTGGCGGCCTCCGCAGCTGCACGCTGAGCCGCTGACGGCAGTGGACTTCGTCACCCAGACCGGGGTGCGCTGATCTGTTGGATCAGATCGGCCACACTCCAGTAGGCGGCTTCCCGGGCGATGCGGCCGTCGTCGGCGAACTCCAGAATGCTCGCGCCCTCGAAGGAGAACGGGGCTTCCCCGGAACTTGGTGCCGGAACCTCCGGGATCTTTCCGATGAGTGTGCCGGACATGGTCCACTCCACCACCGCGTGGTCAGCCGTCACGATGCTCTTGCGTGTGGTGACCGCGAGGTTCGAGAACATTGGATAGAGCTGTCGGTAGAACTGCCGCAGGTTCTCGCGGCCCCGGATAGCCACCTTGATGCCCCTTTCCTCGTAGAGGGTTTCCTCGGTATAGAACGTAACGACCTCTTCGGCGCCCACGTTCAGCGCGGCTACCCAGTCCTCCAGGAAGGCGGTCCGTTCGGCGATGTCACGCATTTCCACGACGGGTCCTTTCTTTCTTTGGGTTGGTGGGTTGAGCCGGCGTGCTGATGCGTGGAGACGAGACTCCACTGGAAGTCCGCGTATACGGCCGCCCGGTCGTCTCTCGCCGCTCTCACCACACACCCCAGGCGCACCTGGTCGTCCAGGGCAGGAATGACGGATGCGGGGGTTCGCCGTGCAACACAGCGCGCGGTGAAAGCGTTTCGGCTCACTGCGATATGCACAGGTCGAACGTGGCGAGGCTGAGGCGCCGCCACCGAGCAGTCGCTCGGCTTGCCCGATGGGCCGCAGGCATGCGGCGGATGGTCAGTCATCGTCGTTGTCTCCCCGCGACGAGGAGTTGGCGGAGGACGTGTGGGCGGGCGAGGCGTCGTGGGGAGTCGATCATGCCGAAGAGTCTGACGACTGTGGCGGAAATGGCAGGGTCGTGTTCGGCGGCGGCGGTGATCCGCTGGAAGGCGGCGCTGAGCAGGCGTGCCCGCTGGTTTCCCTGGGTGAGGCTGTAGTCGCCGCACGCGGCCAGCCACCACTGTGGGTTGGTCACTCGGTGGGCGGCGCGGAAGAACTGGCGGGCCAGCGGGCCTGTCTCTGTGGCGAGACATGCGTCGAGGGCTGCGGCCTGTGCTACGGCCATGGCCATCCCGCTGCCGTAGATCGGGTTGATCGAGCACAGTGCGTCTCCGATGACCAGCATGCCGCCGGGGAATGAATGCATCCGGTCGAAGCGTCGGCGGGTGGCGTGGGGGAAGCGCTGGTGGGCGATTGGGCCCAGGGGAGCGGCGTGCCGGAGATGGTGCATGACATCGTCGGGGGCCACAGTGGCAGCGAGGGTGAGGAAGCTGTCATCGTCTGTTGGCGGTCCGTGGTTGCCGTACTTTTGCAAGGACAGCACCCAGCTCCCGTTCTCCTGGGCTACGAATGTCATCCCGTGTGGGTGTGATGCCGTGGCGCCGATGACGACGGCCCGGTCGGTGCCGAGCACATCGGGTGGGAGAGCGAAGTGGCGGCTGGCGTAGATGACGTCGATCCGGACGCGCTGTTCAGGAGCTCGCGGAAAGCCGTGTTGCTCCAGCCAGGCTCCGCTCCGGCCGCCGCGGCCGGTGGCGTCTAGGACCAGGTCGGCTTCCAAGTCGTGGCTGCTGGCGGTTCCCGATTTCGCGGAGTGCAGCCGGACCCCGCGGATGGCGTGGTGGTCTTTCGTCCTGCCGTCGGCAAGGAGACCGGCTGCCCGGGTGTCCTCCAGCAGGGTCACCGCAGGGAGCTTGAGGACACGGGCTCGGATCTTTCCCTCCAGGAAGGGCCTGGAGGCGAGCAGGAGGTTGGTGCCTGCGGGGCTCTGCCGCAACAGATGGCCGTGGAAAACCGCTCGTACCTGGGTGCCTGCCTCGGCCGCTTGGGCGCCGTCGGCCAGGCACTCCTCCAGCAGTCCCGGAAAGAGCTCCTCTAGTTGTTGCATGGCGCGCATGGTGAGCAGGCTTACGTGCATGCCCTGCGGGACCCCCCGACGTGACTGGCCGTCCACGAGCGGGCTGACCAGGTCACGTTCGACAAGGGTCACCTGCTCGAAGTGCTTGGCGAGTACGCCTGCGGCACACAGTCCCGCGATTCCCGCTCCTAATACGATGGCGTGCGTTCGGCCAGTCATGGAGTCCTCGGCGCCGAAAGGTAGTCGCGGGCCAGACCGATCCCTGAGTCCAGCGCCTGTGAGAAGTCCTGGAAGTAGCCGAGTTCGCCGTCCTTCTTCTGGATGGGGACGCGCACGTCTGACAGTTGGGCGGAGCGAGGCATCAGGTGCCATGGCCAACTGCCTGCGAGCGGCCGGAACACGATCCTTTCGGTGAGTTCCAGGAAGCGGGCCTTGAAGTCCACCCAGATGATTGCGAGTTGTCCCTGCCGTCGAGCGTCGTTCCGCAGCGCTACCAATTTCTTGGGGGCGGCCACGTAGTCCGGGGCGGTGGCGCTGCCGTGAAGGACCGCCACGATCTGGCTGTGTCGTCGTCGGGTCGGGTCCAGTGGTGCGAGCACGTCGTTTACCGTGGGCATGAAGGTGTAGACGTACAGGTTGTCGTGCCGGTATCGCCAACGTGGCAATCGATGGCTGTTGACCGGGGCCCCGTCACTGACGCGACGCTGGCCCATGAACACCAGTCCCAGGTTGGGGAACGCCGGATCGAACACCTGGAACAGCAAGATCACTGACTCGCCGGGACGACGCAGCGCCGCTCCGCAGTCGACCTCAAGACACCACACGTCGGCAGCGGTCCCAGTGAGCGGCGTGTACGCCTCGCATTCGGGGATCACGTAGTGCCGGGCGCGTACCCCGCGGGTCGTGAGGGCTTCAGCCGCCGCCGTGAAGACCTTGTCCAGGCAATCACTCACGTCACTCGTCCATGCGATTGGCATCAGGATCCTCGCCGATGGTGCGCCGGTGGGCTGAGGGCGACCGCGTAGTCGCCCATCTGGGCATCGAAGGTCTTGCGATAGAGCTCTTGATGGAAGCCGACGAAGCACAGGGCCGGAGCGCCCACCAGAGCGGTACCCAGTCGTGTCTGGAGCTCGGCGGCACCGGCGTCCAGTGACGCGAGCGTGCGACGGTACAGCGTCGTGACATCGTCGAGTCGAGTTTCGAACAGGGGCAGCGCTTCTGCTGCCGGCAGGTGGCGGATGCCGTCCAGACAGACGTTGAACTCGCCGAAGCCGACGTCCTTCTTCAGCCGCGTGAGGAGTGCGCCTTCCTCGGCTTGCGCCTTCCAGAGCACTGCTGACAGGTCAGCGCCGTGGGATGCTGCCCCCTGAGCCCGCAGCCGGGACAGCAGTAGCCGGCGGTCATCGGGCGCCTGCTCAAGCAACCGGGTCCCGACGTCATTGACGAGTCGTACGAGCAGAGCGGCATCGGTGAGGAGCCGTTCGAGGCTGCCGTCGTCCAGCACCTGTGCATAGCCCGGGAGAGGGCAGACGACTTCGTTGATCAAACCGGTGTAGTACGACAGGGTCGAGACGACCATGATGCTGTCGGTGCCGGTGGCAATCAGCTCGGCTTCGTCGGTGGGCCGCTCGGTGATGAGCCGTTGGACAGCGCTGTAGCGCCGGATAAGGCCGTTGGCGAATACATTCCAGGTGGCCAGGTCTCGCACCACGGCAGCCATGGCCAGTCCGGATTCGATGTTCGCCAGGAGGCTCGCTGCGACCGAGAACTCCAGGGGCTGAGGCTCGTCCTCGGGGTGCGCCGCCACGTACGCCGTCGCCAATGCCCGGTGCTCGGCTTCGTTGTTGCTGCAGCGGAAGGCCGACACGTCCCGCGCCATGGCCTCCCACTCGCCGAGCCTGTCCCTGGCCGGACTCGGATTCATCAGACGTAGGCTGTCCATCGCTGCAGAATTGAACGACCGAAGTAAATCCTCCCGGGCGTCTCTGACGGTGGAACCGCTCAACCCGGCGGCAAGGTTGTCGGAGACGACCTCGTAGATTTGGTGAACGCTCATGAGCGTGCCGTGATCGGTGAGAGAGTTCACCTCGGAACGATCAAGTGGCAGGTTGTCCAGAAGGGCGCCGGTCATGCGGACCAGCTCTTCCAACGCGATGAGGCGCAGCCATCGCCGCGCATAGTGGGGCTGATCCAGGAGCCAGGCACAGTACCGGCGATAGGGGCCATCCGGCAGATAGTCGAGGCTGCTGCGGTAAGCGCGAATGGTTGCCTGCAATGCGTCCCGGGACGTCATGGCTCGTCCTCCCCGCGGTCGATGCCCGCGCAGAACCCGCGGGGGGAGGCCCGCAGCACCTGGCGCCAGGGAGACGCAGCATCAGTGTTCATGTCGTCCTCACGGTGGCGACGCAGGCCAGGTGCCGCAGGCTGGTGGTTGCGGAGGGCGGGAGCGCGCCACGGTCCAGGGCGCGTTGGGCCTGGTCACAGCGGGAGGTGATCATGTTCTCCACCGTTGCGCGGGCACCGGTGTCGACCAGGACCTTGCGGATCCGGGCAGCGCCGTCCTCGCCCAACTCCGGATCACCGATCAGCGTGCGCAACAGCTGCTCCTGGTCCCTGTCGGCGCTCTGGAAGGCAACGGCGAGGAGCACGGTGTGCTTGCCATCACGCAGGTCGTCCAGGCAGGGCTTGCCGGTTGTCTCGGGGGTGCCGAAGACGCCCAGGAGGTCATCGCGGAGCTGGAACGCTTCACCGATGGGCAGCGCGTAGTCGCTCAGCGCCGCCTGGGTGGCCGGGGTCGCATTGGCGAGCGCGGCACCGGTGTGCAGGGGGCGCTCGACGGTGTATGTGGCGGTCTTGTAGCGGATGATCGTCAGGGCGCGGGCGACGTCGGCGGTGGGCCGGCCGGTGGCGGCAAGGTCGAGGTACTGGCCGTACATGACCTCGGTGCGCATGCGGTCTATCACGGGCAGGACGCGGCAGAGTTGTGCGGGGGTGAGGCCCGCGGTGTGCAAGAGCTCATCCGACCAAGTCAAAGCGAGATCCCCAATGAGGATCGCAGCGCTGGCACCCAGATGCTCGGCGCTGGCGCGAGGGCGGTCGGCGGCGTGGCGAGCGGCGAGGGCTCGGTGGACAGTGGGCTGGCCACGGCGGGTGGCACTGTTGTCCATGACGTCGTCGTGGATCAGGACGAAAGCATGGAACATTTCCAGCGCGGCACCCACCTGGATCACCGGGGCGATCGGACCATCGCCCGCCGCGGCGTGCCAGCCCAGCACACACAGCAAGGGGCGCAGGCGCTTCCCGCCGGCCGCCAGGAAATCATCCAACGCCCGGATCACCTCGCCGGGCATGCAGAGGGCACGGGCCAAGGCCGCCTTGTCCTCCAGGAAGCGGTTCAGCGTGGTGTCGACGTGCCGACGTAACGCTTCAAGGTCCGGCGGTTCGACCACTCGAGTCGCGGTCACGGCTGTTCACCCCGGCCGCCCGCGAGCGCGGTGAGACGCAGAGCTTCGCGGAGAAGCGAGTTGACGGTCTGTGATGCGAGGACATTCTTCATGACCGTCCCCTTACGCAATCTCTGGCCTTTGCCATCGCCGCAGGAGACGCCGAGGTCAGCTTCGCAGGACTCGCCGGGGCCATTGATACGTGGCGCGCGGAAGGGCACGGACCCGATGGCGTGGCCCTGCACCGCGGCGAGCCGCCGACTGCCCAAACGGCCTGCCGGCCCCTCAGGACCGGCAGGTCCCTCCCAGCACATCCCGATCCCTCGGTGCGCACGCCCGTCTCGCAGGCACACCGGTCCCCATTGCCAACTGTTCCAACAGCCCGACCGCTGGGGCGCAGTACGGGCCACACGAGCGGGCAACAGCGCGACACGGTCATGGCGAGACCCGCTCATCACTTGAAGGGACGGAATCACGCGTGGTTCGTATGGGTGCGTGCCCGTCCGGCACGCACCGCCAACCGGAAGGAGCCCGACGGAAAGAAGTGCCGGGCGCACATGGCGAACTCGCCGTGTACTGCAAATGCCACCGGTCTAATGCGTGCGCCCGCGAGCCTGCAGAACGTGCCCGCATGCTCCCTCCCGGACCGCCGTCCGGGCCGTGCCGCTTACGTGGGCGGCCCCACCTCGCACCGTCGTAGCTAAGTCAGGCCGCGATCGTGGTCGACCGGGCGGTGGCGAGATTTTTCGCCCTTGTACGCACCTCGTCGACGGCTGCTGTCTCGTACGGGCAGGCCGCGTCGAGCAGGGTGTTGAGCCGGGAGGTCACCAGTGTGGAGTCGACGCGGGCGGCGTCATCGAGCGCCTGCTGGGCCGCTGCGGCGCCCCGTTCGGCCTGGCCCTCGTCAAACAGAGCGGCGGTGAGCCCGACGCGGTCCATGACGCGCGGATGTGGTCGAACCCGGCCCGCGTCCTGCTGACCGTCGCCGAGGAGGGCACAGCCGAGGGCCAGTTGCTGGCCGGCACCGTGTCGTTCATGTCCGCGCGTGCCCACGCGGCGCCGACGTTCAGCTACCCCGCCCACTGGGCGACTGGCCTGCCGGAGAAGCCGCGGACAGGTCGGCACAGCCCCAGCGGATCACCGACGCCACCGAAGAAGCGTTCCACCTGCGGTTCCTCGCCCAAAATGCGGTGTCGGACGCGCAGATGACGACGGTCGGCGAGGTGGTGCACCTGGTCGACGTGGTGACCGCGTTCTACCGCCACCCTCACCCCGTACGACGGCGGTTGGCACGTGCGCGAGGGCCGCCCAGTGCGGCCCTGGGAGCGCATCGAGCACGTACCTGACGCCCTATGACGAGATGACGAGGCCGACCGGCCCGGACCGGAGACGTTCACCCTGCACGTCTCCGACGGCGGACAGCACCTGCGGCACCCGCAGATGGCCAGCCTGCCCCTGCCCAAGGCTGTTATGACCTATGCCCCGGAGCTCGAGCTGTACCGCCAGTTCTGTCCCGTGCCCTTGTACTCGGCCACCGAGATCGTGCTGCTGCCGGGAGCCATCCGCGCGACATACAGCACCCCGTCCAGATGATCGACTTCGTGCGCGACCAGCCGGGCGAGTCCATCCGTGAAGATCGTCGTCTGACACGTCCCGTCGAAGTCCTGATGCCGTACCCACAGTGTGCGCGGGCGGGGCACCTTGCCGCGGACATCGAAGAAGGACAGGCACCCCTCGAACTGCTCATCGGTGTCTGACGACTCCTCGACCACCACGGGGTTCAGGAGAGTGATGGCATCGCCCTCGGCCGGCCGGACGATGGCGGCACGCCGACCGACCCCGATCTGTGGTGCGGCTACGCCCATCCCCTTACTGAAGGTGTGCACTGTCGCCGCACGGTCGGCAGCCGCATGGAGCGCCGCCACGATCTCCCGGGCCTCAGCAGCCTCTCCTGGGAGTTCGAAGGGGCGCGTCAGCTCGGTGAGGACGGGCGTCCCTTCTTGGACGATGCCGATCGACTTCATGGTGTCGCTGGCGTGGACGGTGTGGTCACTGGCGTTCCCCTCGCTCAGTCCTAGAAAGGTCACGTGCCTCATGTGCCTGATACCGCCGCGGTCTGTCTGCCTGCGTAGATGCTTGACAGCTGTAGATAAGGCCGGACTGGTGGTGTCCCTCCATGGGGGTCTGCG
Organism: Streptomyces sp. NPDC086554; assembly: GCF_040686095.1. Lineage (NCBI taxonomy): Bacteria > Bacillati > Actinomycetota > Actinomycetes > Kitasatosporales > Streptomycetaceae > Streptomyces > Streptomyces sp. NPDC086554. The sequence goes on along the minus strand of NZ_JBFBJK010000035.1, from coordinate 177 downwards.
TGACGCTGCCCCCTCGAGACCTCGGACTGTAAGCCAAGTGTGGTCGTGGCCGTGGTGTCGACGGTGATCGCCGTATATACGACCTAGTGCTGCGTTCCTGTTTGGGCGGGTATATGTGCTGGTAGCGGGGCAGATTCGGATGCTCGGGGCGGGTGCTGAGCGATGGTCTTGTGGGCG
>NZ_JBFBJK010000034.1:0-83508 GCF_040686095.1 Streptomyces sp. NPDC086554 | reverse complement strand
CCGCCTTGCAGCTGCACGCACCAGGGCCCGCTCGGCCCTGCTGAATCGGCACCCGGCGCGAAGACCGGCCTGACCCATCGGACAGGCCCTAGAGCCGGGGCCGCGGCGGACGGGTTGACCCTGACCCTGCGTCAGGGTTGGAGCCTGGTCGCATGACGAACAACAGCACTTCCTCCGTTCGGCTCGCCCCGCCGGTCGGAGGATTCCAGGAGATCGAAGGCCGCCGCATTTTCGTGCACCGGTCGGGCAGCGGCGGACCGGCCGTCGTGTTCCTGCCGGGCGCCGGCGCGGTGGGCCTGGACTATTTCGGTGTCCAGCAGGCGGTTTCGCAGTTCACCACCGCCGTTGTGTACGACCGCGGCGGCACGGGCTTCAGCGATCCCCTTCCGCTGCCGCGCCCCGCCACCGCGGTCGCCACGGAACTGCGCGAGCTGCTGCGCGCCCAGAACATCGCCGCCCCCTACGTTCTGGTGCCGCACTCCCTGGGCGGCTTCTACGCACATCGGTTCGCGCAGCTGTACCCGCAGGACGTGGCAGGCCTCGTCTGGTTGGACGCCTTCCACCGCGACTGGGACGACTTCATGCCTCCCGCGGCGTCTCTGTCCGCGGTCGAGCGGATGGGGCCTGGTCGGGAGCAGTTGGAACAGATGCGCCCGGCCCTGCGCGAGATGTACGCCGCGTTGCACGCGGACGATCCGGAGCACCTGCGGGAGGCGCTGGTCGATGCCAAGGTGAGTGACGCATGGACCGACGTGGGCATCGCCGAGCGCAGCAAGCTGGCCGAACTCGCCACCGAACTGCGGGCCGGGCCGGACATTCCCGACGTCCCGGTGGTCGCTCTCACCGTGGTCGGCACCGACCCCGGCCAGAAGGCGCTGACGTCGGAGCGGACGCTGCAAGAGATGCATGACGGCCGTACGAGAATGGACGCGGCCCTGGTGAGCGGGGTCTCGCACGGGGAACAACGCATCCTCTCCGACACCGCCCACCACCGACTCTGCTTCGACCGGCCCGATGCCGTGGCCCAGGCGATCCGCGACGTCATCGACCGGGCGGCTCACCTCTAGAATCGGCCCGATCACCTTTCACGTAGACCCGAGGAGGACGGTGCTCACGATCAGCCGGCTCGCGGCGACCGCCGGAGTGACCGTGCGCACCGTTCGCCACTACCACCACGTCGGCCTGCTGCCCGAGCCCGAGCGCGACGCCTCCGGCTACCGCCGGTACAGCGCGCAGGCGGCGGTGGACCTCATCCGGATCAGGACCCTCGCCGATGCGGGCGTGCCACTGGCCCGTATCGACGCGCTGCTCCACGCGCAGCCACCCGAATTCGCCGCAGCCGTCACCGACATCGACGCGGAACTGCGGCGCAAGATCGACCAGCTCACCGAGTACCGCCACCGGATCGCCCAACTGGACAGCGGCGAGAGGCTTGTCCTGCCCCCAGAGGTGGTCGCCGTCCTGGACCGGATGCGTGGTCTCGGGGTCAGCGAACAGAGGGTGCTGCTCGAGCGTGACGCGTGGATCCTGATGCAGGCACTGGACCCGCACGTCATGCCGCAGCGGGTACGGGACAAGAACGCGGCCTTCGACGACCCCGAGACGACGCGCCTCTATCTCGCCTGCGATCAATCAGTCGACTGGGATCCGTACGATCCACGCCTGGACCGGCTCATCGACGACCTGGACGCCTGGGAGATCAAACAGGAACGGGACGGCAGCCGGCCGGGGTACCTGAAGCTGGTCTCTTCCCGGATCTCCGAGGCGTCACCGGCATGGCAGCGCATCGTCGACGCGCTCGACCACCGCGCCGAGCAGCGCCGAACCGCCGGGCACGACAGCTGAAACCGGCAGTTCAGGACGGCAGGAATCCGGCCCTGAAGTGAGTGAACAGTGTGGTGTACGACGTCGCGTCGCCGTCCGCGAGACGGCCTGCCGCCCAGAGGTAGAAGTCGTCCGACTCCGCGTCGATCCAGTCGTACGTCGGGTCGAAGGGGCCCGAGTCCGGTGCGGGGTAGGGGAGTTCGAGGGCCGTGCCCTGGGCGTCCTCGACCGTGAAGAGGCGGGTGCCGTGCGCCTGGGTCGACTGATGGACCGTCACTGTGGCGCAGTCCCAGCGGTGTTGCCCGTGCTGCAGCCACAGGGTCTCCGTGTCGGCGTACAGCGCCGTCGCCGCGTCGGCGCCCACGTGGACGAATCCGTGGCAACGGCCGGACGCGGGGGAGAGGAGCCCCGTTCGGGGGTTCAGCTCCCACGTCCGGCCGTGGTGGTCGTAGTCCCGCAGGATCATGGAGGTCAGCCGCGCGGCGGGATGCCGAGTTCCTGGTCGACAGCGGCGCTGGAGCGGGTGGCCGCCTCGATCACCTTGGCCCAGCTGCCGTACTTGGCGTACTGCTGGTCGGCCGTCGGACCGAGCGGGTTGCCGTACTTCTCCATGTTCCGCTGCTCCAGGGCCTGTACCGCCTCGGGGGTCATCCCGGCGCGGGTGATGTCCTTGGCCTGGTTGCGCATGTCGACCAGGACGCGGGCGATCTCCTCGTCGCAGCGGCCCTCCTCGTGCATGTGGTCCGCCACGGACTCCATGGTGTCCAGGAGCTGGTGGTAGCGGAGCCGGGTCTCGCGGGCCCGCTCGCGCTCCTCCGGGCTCATCTGCCGGATGAGGCAGACCGCGGGGTCCTTCCTTGTGCACGGCTCGTCCGCGGTGGCAGGCGGGGCGAGCAGTGTGCTGACGGACGCCGCCTGCGGTACTCGGACGTCCGCGTGGGCGTGCGCCGGTGCGAGCAGGGCGGTGCTCAGCGTGGTCAGCAGGGGGAGGAGGAAGAGGGCGACGAGTCGGGGGAGGGCGGCACGGACGGGGGAAGCGGCCATGGGGCGGGCACGCACGTACGAACTCTCCTTCGCCTGGCGGCAGGGCAGTCGGGGCGAAGGGGGCGTTACGGCGAGACGGCGTCGCCGGGCGGCCGTCGCTGCCGCGCGTCCGGGTGATGGGGATGGCGTTCACCGTGACGTACTACGCCGCACGTCAGAGGCCATCGGGGGAACGTCAGGCGTCGGCCGGCCGCAGGCTCAACGCGTGCAGGGCCAGCTGCATCTCGAACTGCGCGGCCGGATCGTGCAGCCGGTCGCCGAACACCTCGTCCAGCTGCCGCAGTCGATAGCGGACCGTCTGCGGGTGGACGGCGAGCTGGGTCGCGACCTCGCTCGCGTTGTGTCCGCACCGGAGCCAGCACAGCAGCGTCTCCGCGAGGCGTTCGCGTTGCGGCGAGCGCACTTCCTGCAGGGGAAGCAGATGCCGCTGGGCCAGCGCGTCGATCAACGCCTCGTCGCGGAAGAGCAGCAGCGTCGCCAGATGGTCCGCGCAGTGCAGCAGGCCCGAGCGGGGCAGGATGCCGCGCCGGGAGAGCTCCAGGGCGTCGAGTGCCCAGCGCAGCGAGCGCGCCCCTTCGTGCAGCGCCACCGTGGGACCGACCACCGCGCGCAGCCCCTGCAGCGCGGCCGCGATCGTGCGGGCACGGCCGGGTCCTTCCGGGTCGGGTAAGACGAGACAGCCGCGCTGCTCGGAGAAGCGGGCGAGGAACTCCGGCGGCACGATGGGCCGCATGGTCTCCGACGTGAGGGCGTGGTCGATGACGACGACGGCCACCTCACGCGGGATGGGCCACTGCGCGGTCTGCGCGAGATCGGCGATGGCCTCGGCGGACGCCGGCGGATCGGCGGTGAGCAGATCGATGAGCCGGGCGCGGCGCTGCTGCAGTTCACCGGCCGCGTGCAGCCGGGCCTCGGTGTAGCCCGCGGTCGTCGCCGCGGCCATCTCGTCCAGGTGCAGGAAGAGCGCCTCGCCGAAGGCGGCGAGCACATGCCGGGGCAACAGGTCCGCGTCGACAAGGGCGTTGACCCTGCGCCACGTCACCCGCGCGCCGAGCCGCAGCGCCGACTGGAACGAGTCGAGGCTGCGCCCCTCGTCCGCCTCGCCCCTGCCGATGCTCTGATAGGTGGCCTTCACCGACTCCCAGTCGGTGTCAGGGTGGGCCATGCGGGCGAGAAATCCCTGCAGGGCCTGCTCCACACCGCGGTTCACGACGTGCATGTAGGTGTCGTCCGTCGGCCGGGCGTACTCCGCTATCTCCGTACGTATGGCCTGCACCACCTCCGCGGTGATGTCGTCCAGATATGGCCGCACATGATCGTGCAGCCCCGAGGGGAAGGCACTGAACGCGGCGTGCGACTTCTCCGCGGGGGCGCTCGGCGGTGCCGGAGTGCCGCCCGAGGCCATGCCCGCGGGCGGCATCGATCCGTTGACCATGAAGTGCTCCCTCTGCGCGCGGGGGACAAAGGTTCGGTGAAGATACCGCCGAAGGTGCGCGGCCGCCCGTCGGTGTTGAACAGACATGGTGCTGCCTCTGGCCACTCGGGTGACAAGAGGCCACGCTGGTGAACTCGGTCACGGCGGCGGGTAGTTGCCGAACTGGGATTGCCTTCGAAGCGGTCGCCGAGCCAGGCGAAGGCGTTTCGTCCTTGGCAGTTGATCGAGCGTCAGGTGCGCTCCGGGGCAGGTCTTTCATCGGGCGGTGATGCGCGCGGCTTAGCCCCCGGCCCAGGAGCGGGCCGGGGCAGCAACCGGGCGATCCGGCGATCGGATGGCTGCGTACCGGCGACATCGCCGTACGCGGGTCGGATGGCTATGTAACGGTCCTCGGCCCGGCGGAGGCACCCGGCTCGGAGGGCGCACCTGGCCCGGGGGACGCGCCCGGCCCGGGGGGCGCACTCGGCCCGGGGGAGGCGCCCGGCTCGGGGGATGTGCCCGGCTTGGAGGGTGCACGCCGCCCGGGGGACGTGCCCGGCTCGGAGGACGTGCCCGGCCCGGGGGATGTGCCCGGCTTGGAGGGTGCACGCGGCCCGGGGGAGGCGCCCGGCTCAGAGGACGTGCCTGGCCCGGGGGATGTGCCCGGCCCGGCGGGCGTGCCCGGCCCGGGGGACGCGCCCGGCTCGGAGGACGTACCCGGCCCGGCGGACGCGCCCGGCCCGGCGGGCGCACTCGGCCCGGCGGGCGCGCCCGGCTCGGGGGGCGCGCCTGGCTTGGGGGAGCGCCAGGCTCACACCCCGTCCAGGAACGCCCCCGTCCGTGACGCGCTCACGCGCGTGAGCTCCTTCGGGGTGCCCTCGGCCACGATTTCGCCGCCTGTCGCGCCGCCCTCGGGGCCCAGGTCGACGACCCAGTCGGCGGCGCGGATGACGTCGAGGTTGTGCTCGATGGTGATGACGCTGTTGCCGGAGTCGACGAGGCGTTGCAGCACGCCGAGCAGCCGTGCCGTGTCGGCGGCGTGCAGGCCGGTGCTCGGCTCGTCCAGGAGATACAGCGTGCGGCCGGTGGCGCGGCGGCCCAACTCCTTGGCGAGCTTGACGCGTTGGGCCTCGCCGCCGGACAGAGTGGTCGCGGGCTGCCCGAGCTGAAGATAGCCGAGGCCCACGTCGGACAGCCGCTGCAGCCGCGTGGCCGCGCCGGGCACGGCCTCGAAGACGGAGAGCGCCTCGTCGACGGTCATGTCAAGCACCTGCGCGATGTCATGACCGCCGTACCGCGCACCGAGCACCTCGGCCCGGAAGCGGCGGCCTCGGCAGGCAGGGCAGCGCACCTCCACGTCGGGCAGGAAGTGCATCTGCACCGTGAGCACCCCCGCACCCGCACAGCGCTCGCAGCGGCCCCCCGCCACATTGAACGAGAAGTGCCCGGCAGTCAGCCCCCGTTGCCGTGCGTCGGCGCTCGCGGCGAACGCCTCGCGGATCGGCGTGAACGCGTCCGAGTACGTCGCCGCGTTCGACCGCGGCACCCGACTGATCGCCTGCTGGTCGATGGTGACGACCTTGTCGATGTGCTCCCAGCCGTCGATCCCGTCGTGCGCGCCCGGCGCCTCGCTCGCACCGTGGAAACGCTGGCGCGCCGCACGGCCCAGGATGTCGAGCACCAGCGACGACTTGCCCGATCCCGAAGGGCCGCTCACCGCGATCAGCCGTCCCAGCGGGAGTCGCGCGGTGACGTTCCTGAGGTTGTGCGCTCGCGCCCCGCGGATCACCAACTCCTTGCCGGTGACCGGCCGGCGGTCCGCGGGCAGCGGCATCGCCAGGCGCCCCGACAGATAGTCGCCGGTGACTGATCCGGGGGTCGCCGCCACCTCCTGCGGCGACCCCGCGGCGACGATGCGCCCGCCGTCGCGGCCCGCGCCGGGCCCGACGTCGATGACATGGTCGGCCGCCCGCAGCACATCCAGATCGTGCTCGACGACCAGGACCGTGTTGCCCAGATCGCGCAGCCGGCGCAGGACGCCGACCAGCCGTGCGGTGTCCGCGGGATGCAACCCGATCGTCGGCTCGTCCAGGGCGTACAGCACCCCGGTGAGCCCGGAACCGAGCAGGGAGGAAAGGCGCAGGCGCTGGGCCTCGCCCGCGGAGAGGCTGGGGGTGGCGCGCTCCAGGGTCAGATAGCCGACGCCGACGTCGATCAGCCGCCGCACACGTTCCCGCAGATCGTCCACGATGGGCTCGGTGACCCGCCACCCCTCGTCGTCGGTGACGTGGCCGCGCAGTTCACCGATCCACTCGGCGAGCTCGTCGAGCGGCAGCCGCGCGGCCTCGACGATGGTGAGACCGGCGACGGTGACCCGTCGGCTCTCCGGGCGGAGCCGGGCGCCTTCGCAGTCCGGGCAGACGTCGTTGACGAGAAACTTCTCCGCCTTCTCGCGGTAGGCGGCGTCATCGATGCGTTCGGCGTACCGGCGCAGCACGGTCGTCACCACGCCCTCGAAACGTCCGCGTGCCACGGTGGCCGGTGGCTCGACGCCCGGGAAGTGGCCGCGGAACGCGTCGCTTTCGACGCCATGGAGCAGCAAGTCGCGTTGTACGTCGTCCAGTTCGCGTACGGGTGTGTCCGCGTCGAAGGTGAAGCCGTAGTGCTCACCGGCGGCCCGCAGGACCGGGACATTGCGCGTGGTCAGCACGGGCAGCCACCCGAGCACGGCCCCCGAGGCGACGCTCAGCCCGTCGTCGACGAGGCGCCGCACATTGGCCTGGAACACGGTGCCGATGCCGGTGCAGGTGGCACACGCGCCGGCGGGCTTGTTGAAGGAGAAGGTGCCCATCACCATGCCGGGGACGGCCGCCCCGCAGTGCGGGCACGGCAGCGCAGGGATTTCACCGTCACCGTCGGCGGACTCGCCCGTGGGTGGCTCGTCGCCCCGGAGCTCGTCGCCGTCGACGTGATAGGCGGGCGGGACGCCCTGCCCGCACGCCGGGCAGGGGCGGTGGCCGATGCGCGCCCACAGCAGACGCAGATAGGTGAAGACCTCGGTGACCGTGCCGACCGTCGACCGAGGGCTGCGGTTGGTCAGATGCTGGTCGACGCTGATCGACGGGGAGAGTCCGGCGATCGAGTCGACCGCCGGCTTGCTGACGAACGTGGTGACCAGGCCGAGCGACTCCAGGTACTGCCGCTGGCCCTCCCGGTGCAGGGTGTCGAACGCGATCGTGGACTTGCCGGAGCCGGAGAGCCCGGTCAGGACGACAAGCTTGTTCTTGGGGACGGCGAGCGACACGTTCTTGAGGTTGTGCAGGCGTGCGCCCTTGATACGGATCGAGTCGGCATGGGCAGTGCTGGCATCCATGCCTTCAAGTGTTCCATTGAAGTCCTAGTTGAGACTTTCTCGGATAGACCACCTGTACGGGCGAGAATCCATGCCGCTAACCTTCAACTCGGGGATGTGTCCACGTCGCGCGAAGGTCGTGCGGGAAGGAAGAGGGAGAGGCCAATCGATGAGCCGACCGGGAACGGCACTGCGCCCCGTCGACCTGGCGCGGGCGGCCGGAGTCTCCACCCAGCAGATCCGCAACTACGCCGACGCGGGCATCCTGCCGCCCACCCCGCGCACGCCCGCCGGATACCGCAGGTTCGACACGCGCCACCGCCGCGCCCTGCTCACCTACCGCGCGCTCGTGCCGGGCTACGGCCTGTACACCGCCCAGGCGATCATGCGGGCCGTGCACGCCGACGACCTCCCCCTGGCCCTCACCCTCGTCGACGCGGGCCATGTCGAACTGCACGAGCAGCGCCGCTCCCTCCAGGCGGCGGGCGAGGCGCTGGAAGCCGTCGCGAAGGAGACCCCCGACGACACACCGCAGGCCTCCGACGCACCGCGCCTGCGGATCGGCGAGGTCGCCGCCCGCCTGGGCGTGCGCACTTCGGCGCTGCGGGTGTGGGAAGCCGCGGGCCTGCTGCACCCGCAACGCGAACCGGGCACCCACTACCGCTGGTTCGGCCCCACCGACGTACGCGACGCCCGCATCGTCAGCATCCTCCGACAGGGCCACTACCCCCTGCCCCAGATCCAGTCCGTCCTCGACGGGCTGCGCGAGACGGGCAGTCCCGACGCCCTGCGCGCGGCCATCGCGCAACGCCTCGCGGCCCTGACCGCGCGGGGGACCGCCATGCTCGCGGCATCGGGCCGCCTGCACGCCTACGTCACCGCCGAACCCGAACCCGAACCCGATCACGATCAGGCATGATCGGGCGATGGACGTGACCACAGGCACCGAGATGATCGACATTCCGGCGGGACGGGTGACACTCTCCGACCGCCGGACGCGGCGCAGTTGGCCGGTCGACGTCGCGTCCTGTCGCATCGCGGCGTACCCGGTCACCCAGGCGCTGTACGCGCGGATCACCGGCCTCCGGCCCAGCGCCGCCGACGGGGACCGGCTGCCGGTCGAAGGGGTCTCCTGGTGGGACGCGGTCCGGTTCTGCAACGCGCTGTCCCAACACGACGGATTCGCACCCGCCTACCGCATCGACATCGACACCGACGGCGACGGCGAAGGCATCGAGTGGGACGCGTCGGCCGACGGCTACCGGCTGCCGACCGAGGCCGAGTGGGAGCACGCCTGCCGCGCCGGTACCGCAGGACCGCACTACGGGCCGCTCGACGAGATCGCCTGGTACCGCGGCAACTCGGACGAACGGATCCACGACGTGGGCGGCCTGCGGCCCAACCCATGGGGCCTGCACGACATGCTCGGCAATGTCTGGGACTGGTGCTGGGACGTCTACGACCCGGAGGTCTACGGCACCTACCGGGTGCTGCGCGGCGGAGGCTGGTTCGACGAGCACTGGAGCTGCCGGGCCTCCGCTCGGCGGCGCAGCCACCCCAGTTACCGGGTCGACGACGTGGGCTTCCGCCTCGCGCGTTCCCTGGGGCGCTGACCGCCGCGGCCGCACCTCAGCGGTGCGCGTCGAGCACCTGGCGCAGGGTCTTCGCAAAGGGCTCCGGTGCGCCCTGCTGGCCGAACTCGCCGCCCAGGAAGCCTCCGTGGTGGCTGGGGAACACCGCGAGCTCGCTGCCGAGACCCGCGGCGATCCGAGCCGCGGCACGGGCGGCGAACTCGCCGTCGGACTCCTGACCCGCCGCGATGACGATCTTCGTAGGCGCTCCGCGCAGAGCGGTGAAGTCGGGCTCGAAGCCGGTGCAGCCGATGATGTTCTGGCCGAGCAGCGGGTCGTCGCGCGAACCGTCGTCCTCGACTGGAAGGCCGAAGTCGGCGGGCGATGGCGTGGGTTCGTCCGCCCAGTTGTCCGGGAACGGCCCCTTCCGGCTCGTCACCGCGATGAACTTCGCCATCGCGGGACCGATCCCTTCGCGGAGGTAAGTGGCGTGGATGTCCGCGCAGACGGCGAGCGCCGCTTCCCGGTCCGGGAGCACCTGCGCCGAAGGCGGCTCGTGCGCGACCAGGGTGTGCACAAGATCTCCGTGCCGCTCGACCAGAGCCAGCGCGTTGACGGCACCGCCACTGCTCGCGAACACGTCCACGGCCCCCACGCCGAGCGCCTCTATCACCCGACGGAGATCGTCGGCATGCTCATCGGGCCGCGTCTGCGTCGCACCGTCGGTGCGCGGGCTGCGGCCCGTTCCCCGCGGGTCGTACGTGACGACGGTCCGGTCGGTGAAGTGCGAAGCCAGTGTGGCGAACCCGGTGGCGTCCATGGGCGAGCCGATCAGAAACAGAACACGGTCCCCCGTCGCGTCGCCGCCGATCACGCCGCCATGGATGTCGTAGGTAAGACCGTCCGGCCCGCCGGAAATCATCGCTCAGGCGCCGCCCCCGGCGAACGCGCCCTTGGCGGCGAAGGTCAGATCGGCGAAACGTTCGCCGATGCGGCGGTGGGTGGCCGCGTCCGGGTGGAGTGCGTCGGGCAGCGGCAGTTCGGCGTAGTCCGCAGCGCCGTAGAGGTCGCGGCCGTCGAGGTGGTGGATGTTCGGGTCATCGGCCGCCCGCTGTGCCACGATCCGCGCCAGCTCGTCCCGGATGACGGTCAGGGTCAGCTTTCCGCTCGCGGTCTCCGCCGGATCGCCCGTGGCCATGAACCGCAGTTGCCCGGTGCTCATCGCGCTGAAGTCCGGTGCGCAGGGGCCGGGTGTGTCCTCGTGGATGGGGCACAGGATGGCGGAGACGACAAGGAGCGGGGTGGTGGGGTGGCCCTCGCGGATGGTGTCGAGGAAGCCGTGGACCGCGGGCGTGAAGGCGCGCAGCCGCATCAGATCGGCGTTGACCACGTTGATGCCGATCTTGACGCTGATCAGGTCGGCTGGGGTGTCCCGCAGGGTGCGGGCGGTGAACGGGTCGAGCAGCGCGCTGCCGCCGAACCCCAGGTTGATCAGTTCGACACCGCCGAGCGAGGCGGCCAGTGCGGGCCATGTGGTGGTGGGGCTCGCGGCGTCGGAGCCGTGGCTGATCGAACTGCCGTGGTGCAGCCACACCCGGCGGCCCGGGTCCGTCGCGGGCTCGACGGGGGCATCCGTGCGCAGGGCGACGAGTTCGGTGGTCTCGTTGTGCGGCAGCCAGATCTCGACGTCCTTCATGCCGTCGCGCAGATCGGCGAAGGGCAGGGTGCCGGTCGCGCCGGGCTGCAACTCGGCGGTCCCCGCGGCCATGTCGATGGTCAGTGTGTTGCCGCCCGCCACACTGGCCTGACGGGCAATACGGCCGTCGACGAGCAGGTCGTACACGCCGTCCGGGCGGGGCGGCGCCCCCACGTAGACCCGCTTGGTGGGCAGGACTTCCAGCTCGACGGAGGTGGCGCGGGTACGGAACACCAGGCGTACGCCCGACGGCTGGGCCTCGGCCATGGCGAGCTGTCCGTCGGCGTACTGGGCGCGGGCCCAGGCGGGCAGCCGGTGCGGCAGTACGCCGTGCTCGGTGTGCTCCACATCGAGGGCGCCGCGCAGGAGTTCCGCGCTGATGGGCGTGGTGATCCGGTCCTGGGGGGTGTTCATGGCCTCAACCTGTTGATCAATGGGTCTGGGGTACGGAGGTCTGGGGTACGGGGCTTCCCGGCGCCGGCCAGTTCCGCAGCAGGGCGTCGAGGGCGTCGAGGATCCGGGGCCAGGTCTCCTCCGCGTCGGGGGTGCTGTGGCTGAACCCTCCGGCGAGCTCCAGGCTGACGTAGCCGTGGAAGACGCTGCCGAGGAGGCGGACCGCGTGCGTCTGGTCCGGTTCCGTCAGGTCGTAGCCGCGCAGGATCGCCCGCGTCATCTGCGAGTGCCTGCCTCCCGCGCTGGCGGCCGCCGCCTCCGGGGTGAGCCTCATCTGGCCGGCGGCATAGCGGCCGGGGTGTTCCCGGGCATAGTCGCGATAGACGTTCGCCAGGGCGGTCAACGCGTCCTTGCCGGCCCGTCCGGCCAGCGCGGCGGCGCCCCGGTCGGCGAGTTCCTCAAGGGCGAGCAGGGCGATCCGGGTCTTGAGGTCCTGGGAGTTCTTCACATGCGAGTACAGACTCGCGACCTTCACATCGAATTGTCTGGCGAGCGCCGAGACGGTCACCTGGTCGAACCCGACCTCGTCGGCCAGCTCCGCACCCGCCCGGGTGAGACGTTCCGTGGTCAGCCCTACGCGCACCATGACCTGCCCCTCTCTTGCCACAATAGATTATGCAGCTGCCTAATACCTTTAGGCAAATCTGCTCGTCTATTCGGCGAAGAGGGGCGGTCAGGTCGTCAGCGCACCGTCACATGGACGACGGGCGATACGGCGCCCCCGCCGACGATCCGCAGGGCGATGTGCCCCTTGGGGCCGAGCTTGACGCGCATGCCGTACGTCCCGTTGGGCTGAATGTTCACCGACACGGGCAGCGACACCCACCGCTCGCCCTGCTTCTCCTGCAGGGTGACGCGGGTCCCCGGCGCCATGTCCTGGCTGACGCCGTTGATGCGGAACAGCTGCCAGGCGCGCACACCGGCCACGCCGGCCTTCGCCGTCAGGGCCGGACGCGGGGCGGCGGCCTCGGCTGCCGATGTCTGCGGCGCCGTGTCGGACGGCGGCGGGTCACCCGCGGTGGCGGCCACCGCCGGGCCCGTCAGGACGGCCACCGCCGCGAGTCCCGCCAACGACGCGTACTTCAACCGATTCACGGTCAACTTCCTGTTCCCATCTCTCTGGTGCGATCCACTGATCTCTGGTGATCCCGTGGTGTGAGGTTGACGGCGAGACCGAACCCCTGGTCCCGGACTCCCACTATCTGTAGACCGCACGAAGGCGAATCAATCAGGGCAATCCATCACTTTCCCGGGATTTGACCCAGGCCGCTCGGTCGCGTCGGACCGTGCTCGATCTCGGAGATCAGCTGCTGGACCGGGACCGCGCCGAGCGGTCCGGCGACGGCGGTGACGCCCGCCAGCGCCTTGTGCGCGCGGCGCCAGGCGCGGCTGCGGCGGCCACGGAGATGCTCGACGAGGGCATGGGCGTACTGCGTCAGGGAGCGTGTCCACACGTCGTGCCGGGTCTGCGTACCGGCCGACGCGCGGCGGACGCTGCGCAACGCGTCGGACGGGCGGACCCGCGCCTGGGCCACGGCAAGCTCGGCCCAGCTGACCGCGGCCGGTGGACCGTGCTGCGTATAGGCGGGGATGGTGCGGGCGGCCTCCCGAAGGTGCTCGATGGCCCGTTCGGTGTCGCCGTTGCGCAGCGCAAGCATGCCGTGGGCGTGGGCGACACGGCCGACGGTGGCGTCGTCTCCCGCGAGGACGGCCACCCGCCAGGCCTGGCCGAGGAGTTCCTCCGCCTCCGGGCCGCCGGTACAGGCCGACAGCCACCCGGCGAGCCACAGCGCCTGCCCGCAGACGAGGGTGTCGGCACGGCCGAGGGGCAGCAGATGCCGCAGATGCTCCCGCCCTGCGGCGGCGTGACCGCATACCGCCCACCAGAACCACAGGTCCACGGCCATGCCCAGGGCGACCGCGCTCTGGTCGGCGGTGTACGGGCCCCGGGCGAGCGCGATGCGCAGGTTCGGCTCCTCGTCGCGGATCAGCAGGGTCGCCTGCTCGTGCCGTCCGGTGCTCCACAGGTGGTGGGCGGTCTGGGCGATGCCGCTGTACCAGTTCAGGTGCCGGGTGATCGCCGCGGCCGACTCGCCCACGGACTGCAGGCGTTCGGCGCCGAAGCCGCGGGCTGCCGCAGGCAGCCGGTAGCGGGGCTGCAGCACCCCGCCGGGATCGCGCACCGGCTCGAGCACCGACGCCAGGACGAGGCGCGCCAGACAGGAGGCCACCCGCGCCGGGGGCAGCCCGCCGCCCGCGCACACGAACACGGCGGCGTCCTCGTCGAACTCGCCCGCGAACACACTCAGCCGCGCCCATACGGAGCGCTCGGCCTGCCCGCACAACGCGTAACTCGCGCCGACGGCCGCCCGCAGCGACCGGTGCCGCCGTAACGGAGCCTCCGGGATGCCGAGCCAGCCTTGCGCGGGCTGCAGCATGCGGGCCAACTGGGCGGGTGAATGGTGCACGGTCTGCGCCGCGGCCAGTTCGACGGCCAGCGGCACACCCTCCAGCCGCGTACAGATGTCGCTCACGGCGCGCAGCTCGGCCTCTTCGCCCGCCGTTCCCCGGACATCACGCGATCGCTGCATGAACAGCCGTACCGCGGGCCCTGGTTCCTCCTCCGAGCCCGGCACGCCGACCGGGAGCGGGCCGAGGCGCAGCACCAACTCATCACCCAGGCCCAGCGGTTGGCGCCCGGCGGCGAGGACCCGCACTCCCGGCGCGCACAGCATCAGGGACTGCACCAGGCGTACGCACTCGTCGCGTACCGGATCGAAGTCGTCGAGGACGACAAGGACCCGGCGGGAGCGAAGACGCGTGAACAGCTCACGTTCCCCGGCGTCATCACCTCGCCCGTCACCCTTCACCTCCTGCTGGCCCTGCCCGCCCCCGAGTTCGGGTCCTTCGCCGTCGGCCGTCTCCCCGTCCATCGCCTCGACCACCGCGCGCGCCACGCTCCGTCCCCGCGCGCCGGCCCCGTCCCACCACCGCACGACGACCACCCCGTCGGTCAGCTGGCCGCCCATCGCCGCGGCGGCGTGCGCGGCGAGGCTGCTCTTGCCGACCCCGGGCCCGCCCGCCACCGTCACCAGCCTGCTCTGGGCCAGCAGGCGGCGGAGCCTGGCCAGCTCCTCCGCGCGGCCCACAAGTCCGCCCCCGTGAAGACGCACGCGCCCTGTCCTCCTCGTCACGCCGGACTCGCCCTGCAGAATCGTCACTGCGCCGAGCTCGACGGATCCTCTAACTCCGTGCCCCGATCTGAGTTACGGGCCAACTGTCCGCCCCGGTCAGGCGGATCACCCGTCCCGCGCGTCCTCTTCTGATGTGACCAAGGACATGGCAGCGAAGGACATGGCGAACGACATGGCGAAGGACGTGACCGACAACGAGCCGGAGAAGCCGGCACCGGAGCGGCTGTCCGCCGCTGAGACCTGGCGCGCGCTGTACGGCTACTTCCGCCCGCACCGCGCGGTCGTCGCGCTCGGCGCCCTGTGCACGCTGATCGGCGCCGCGACCGGCCTCGCCCAGCCGCTCGCCGCGAAGGCGCTCGTGGACCGGCTCGGCGGCGACGAGTCGATCGCGGGGATCCTCGTGGTCCTCACCGCCCTAGTGGTCCTCGGCACGGCGATCGAGTCCATCGGCGCGTACGTCCTTGAACGCACCGCCGAATCCGTGGTGCTCGCGGCCCGGCGCACCCTGATCGGGCGGCTGCTGCGGCTGCGCCTGCCCGAGGTGGAGCGGACCCAGCCGGGCGACCTGATGTCCCGGATCACGTCGGACACGACGCTGCTGCGCGCGGTCACCACGCAGTCCGTGGTGTCCGCGGTCGCGGGCGGACTCAGCTTCATCGCCACCATCGTGATGATGGGCCTGATGGACGCCGTGCTGCTCGGCGTCACGCTCGGCGTGATCGTGCTGATCGGCGGCGCGATGACGCTGGTGATGCCCAAGATCGCGCGGTCGACGGAGCGCGCCCAGGAAGCGGTCGGCACCATCTCGACCGCACTGGAGCGGGCGTTCGGCGCGTTCCGCACGCTCAAGGCCTCGGGCGCCGAGCAGCGGGAGACCGAGGTGGTGCAGGCGGCCGCGGAGGATGCCTGGCGGCACGGGGTGCGATCGGCGAAGTGGCAGGCGGTGGCGTGGAGTTCGGTCGGACTCGCGGTGCAGGTGTCGTTCCTCGCGGTGCTCGGCATCGGCGGCGCGCGGGTCGCGTCCGGAGCGATCTCGATCTCGACGCTCGTGGCCTTCCTGCTCTTCCTCTTCTATCTGATCGACCCCGTCTCCCGGCTTGTCGAGGGCGCCACGCAGTACCAGGTCGGCTCGGCGGCCATCGCCCGCATCGTGCGGGCCGAGCGCCTGGAGACCGAGGACGTCACCGGGCCCGTCGACGGGCCCGGCCAGGACGGCCCTGCCTCGGTCGCCTTCGAGGACGTGACCTTCCGCTACCGGGACGGCCTTCCGTACGTCCATCACGGCGTCAGCTTCGAGATACCAGGCCCCGGCATGACCGCGTTCGTCGGTCCTTCGGGCGCGGGCAAGACCACCGTGTTCGGCCTCATCGAGCGGTTCTACGAGGCGACCGGCGGCCGCGTCCTGGTCGACGGCCGCGATGTACGGGAGTGGCCGCTGGCCGAACTGCGTGCCGCCATCGGATACGTGGAGCAGGACGCGCCCGTCCTCGCGGGCACCCTGCGCGAGAACCTGCTCTTCGGGGCGCCCGAGGCGACCGCGACCGAGATCGAGGACGCTCTCGTACGCGCACGCCTCGACACCCTGGTGGAGCGGCTGCCTGACGGCCTGGACACCCTGGTCGGCCACCGCGGCTCACAGCTCTCGGGCGGCGAACGCCAGCGGGTGGCGATCGCCCGGGCGATGCTGCGCAAGCCGCGCCTGCTGCTCCTGGACGAGGCGACCTCGCAGCTCGACGCCGTCAACGAGCTGGCGCTGCGGGATGTCGTGGCCGAGGTGGCGCGGGAGGTGACGGTCCTCGTGGTGGCGCACCGGCTCTCCACGGTGACGCTGGCCGACCGCATCGTGGTGATGGACGCCGGGATGGTGCGTGCGTCAGGCACCCACGCGGACTTGGTGGCGGCCGATCCGCTGTACGGCGAGCTGGCGGCGACCCAGTTCCTGGCGGCGTCGGCGTGAACGGCCCTCGCCCGGCTGCCGGTTGGGGCACGCGAGTGCTGGATCCGAAGGTGATGTCCGGGATTGGATGGCAGGCATGACCAACGTACGCAGAAGAGCGGAAATGTTCGTCGAGGCCGAGCGGGACGGGCGGCTGAGCGCCCGCACCACCGGGGACGAGCGAGAGATGCTCGCAGACTTTCTGGCCGCGCAGCGCACGACGCTGGAGATGAAGTGCGCAGGGCTGCAGGCCGAGTTGTCCCGGCGGTCGGTCGCGCCGTCCACGCTGTCGCTGCTCGGCATCGTCCGGCATCTGGCCGAGGTGGAGCGCCGCTGGTTCCGGTGCGTCCTCGCGGGCGAGGACGCACCGCCGCTGTTCGTCTCGGAAGCCCGCCCCGACCACGACTTCGAGGGCGCGCTGCCCGACCCCGCGGTGATCGCGGAGGCTTGGGAGGCCTGGCGTGCGGAGGTCGAGTTCGCCGACCGCTTCGTCGCTGGTGCGCCCGATCTGGACATCGAGGGGGAGGACGGCTGGAAGGGGAAGGTGTCGCTGCGCTGGGTGCTGATCCACATGGTGGAGGAGTACGCGCGGCACAACGGCCACGCCGATCTGCTGCGGGAGCGGATCGACGGGGCGATCGGCGTGTGAGCGTGTGAGCGTGCGCGGGACGCTCAAGGAGCCGCTCCCGGCGTGACGTCGAGGACGGCCTTGCCGGAGATCCGCCGGTCGAGCAGGGCCTGCGCGGCATGTGAGACACCCTCCCAGGGGCTGCGCAGGGCGACCTCCGGGGAGAGCCGGCCCGCCGCGGTGAACGCGAGCAGCGTGGCGAGGTCGGGCCCCACCTCGTGGACGTCTCCGAACGTACTCATGGTCTTCGGAGCGCCGATGTGGAGGAGCGAGTAGGGGGCGAACACGGCGGGCTCGTCGGAGGCCCAGCCGATGTTCTGCACGGCTCCGCCGGAGGCGAGGAGCTCCCAGGCGGCGGCGAGTTGGGGTCCGCCCACGGTGTCGAGGACGAGATCGACGGGGGCGTCGATCCCCTCCAGGCCGACCACCACCTCGTGGGCGCCGAGTTCGGCGAGTCCCTTGCCGCGCTCCGGCGAGCCGACGGAGGCGACGACGTGCGCGCCGCCCAGCGCGGCCAGCTGCACGGCGTAGCGGCCCACGCCGCCTGCCGCCCCGGTGATCAGCACCCGGTGGCCCAGGATGGGCCGGGAGCGCAGCGTCCGCAGGGCCGTGATGCCCGCCATCGGCAGCGCCGCGGCGTCGGCGAGGCTTACCCCGGCGGGCACTTCGGCCACCGCGCCGGTGGCCACGGCCATGCGCTGCGCCCACGCCCCGGGGCCGAAGGCGGCGACGCGGCTGCCGACGCCGGGACCGGTGCCGTCGGCCGCGGCACGCACGACGATCCCGGCGGCGTCGTAGCCGTGCACGGTCCCGGGCGGCCGCTGCCCGGCGAAGGCGACTTCGCCGCGGTTGAGGGAGATGTGCCGTACGTCGAGCACCAACTGGCCTGCGTCAGGCCGGGGTTCGGGGGCCCCGCCCAGGCGCAGGGAGCCGGGGGCGGCGGGGTCGACGACGAGCGCGCGCATGGCCATTCAGTACTCCTCGGGGCAGGGCAGGACGGCATCCACCCATGCGGACTGTCGGTCCGCTTGGGTCGGGGGTAATCTATCCGGACCAACAGCCCGCTTTCAATGAGGAGTTGACGTCATGGCCGACGACCGGCGCGCCGCGGGCGGCGACCGCGGCCACCGCACGGAGCGTGCCGACGCGGCCCGCAACCGCAACGCGGTCCTGCGCGCCACCGAACGCCTCCTGGCCGAGGGTGACGGGGCGCCCGTCTCGCTGGACCGGGTAGCGGCCCTGGCCGGCGTCGGGAAGGGCACGGTCTTCCGCCGCTTCGGCAGTCGCGCCGGGCTGCTCCAGGCACTCCTCGAAGAACGCTCGCGCGAGCTGCGCCATGCCGTATCCCACGGACCCCCGCCGCTGGGTCCTGGCGCACCTGCCGGGCGGCGTCTGCACGCCTTCCTCGACGGCCTGGGTGCGATCGCCGAGACCAACGCCATCCTGTTCTCCGCCCATGAACAGGCATGCGCCGATGACAAGTACACCGACCCCAGCTTCCGCTTCTGGCATCAGCACATCGGCTCCCTGCTCGCCGCCGAACGCCCCGACCTGGATGCCGATTTCCTCGCCCACGGCCTGCTGGCCCTCTTCGACGGAGCACTGATCCGCCACGTGACCCCACCCGACGACCCGCGCTACTTCACCCGCTCCGTACAGCAGATGGCGACGGCCCTGCTCGCCCGCCCGGCAGGACGCCCGTGACCGCGCTCGACGACGCCCGAACCCGCTGTGGCTCCTGGAGAACCTGGCACGGGACCTCGATCTGCGCCCCGGGATGCGGGTGCTCGACCTCGGCTCGGGCAAGGGGGCGACATCGGTTTTCCTGGCCCGCGAGTACGGCGTACAGGTCGTCGCGGCCGACTGGTGGATCGGCGCCGATGAGGCCGGGGCCGTCTTCGCCGATGCCGGTGTCGGCGACCGGGTGGAGGCCGTGCACGCGGAGGCGCACGCCCTGCCGTTCGCCGAGGAGAGCTTCGATGCGGTCGTGAGCGTCGACGCCTTCGAGTACTTCGGAACGGCCGACAGCTACCTGCCCTACCTGCTGCGCTTCCTGCGTCCCGGCGGCCAGTTGGGCATGGCGACTCCCGCGATGACCCGGGAGGTCCGCGAACTCGGCGCGATACCGCCGCACAACAAGCGACTCGTCACCGTCACCTCCGCGCGACTCCAGCAAGGCGGCTGGCAGGACTGGCTCCTGTGGACCCGCGCCTGCGCCGAGCACCTGCCCGACGGAGAGTCAGCCAACGGGCCCGTGATCGACATGCTCACGGCCGACGGCGGGGAGTTCCTCACCTTCGCGCTGGTGACCGCGCGCAAGAACGGGCGCGGCCTGGGGGAGGGTTCGGTCCAGGTGAGCGACGGCTGACTTCGCCAGGGCGCGGACCGCCGGGTGCCAGGGGCGGGCGTGCGGCCCGGTCAGTACGAGACGGCGCGAGACATGGGGCCGCAGCGGCAGCAGGACCAGATCGGCGGGGATCAGCGAGCGGGAGACCTCGGACAGGACGGTCACGCCGAGCCCGGCCTGCACCATGCTGATCAGCGTGGCCAGGTCCCGCACCCGGTGCGCGGGGGCGAAGTCGAGCCCCGCAAGCTCGTGGATCGTACGGATACGGACTTCGCAGCCGTTGGGGGAGATGAGGAACGGATCGTCCTCCAGATCGCGGATGTCGACGGCCGGTTCGCCGGCCAGCGGATGGTCGCGCGGCAGCAGGGCGCGGTAGCCGTCAGTGGCGAGCGGGATACCGGTGCCGGGTGGTGGGTCGATGACGATGCCGGCATCGGCCGCGCCGCTCTCCAGCCAGGCCGCCACTTCGGCGCTGTCTCCCTCGAAGGCCCGCACGGTGAGCTGCGGCAGGTCCTGGCGCCAGTGCCGCAGCAGGCCGGGAACAAGACCCTGGCAGACGGTCGGTGTGGCGGCGAGCCGCACGGTGCCGGTCAGGGTCCGCGAGGCATCGGCCGCGATCCGTTCCACCGACCGGGCCGCCGACAGCGCGCCACGTGCGTGCGGCAGGACCCGCTCCCCGAGCGCGGTGGCCCGCACGGGCGTGGCGCGGACAAGGAGCGGGGCGGCCAACTCGCGTTCCAGGGAAGCGACGGCGTGCGACACCGCGGACTGGCTCATGCCCAGCTCGTCGGCGGCCGCGCTGAAGCCGCCCGCGTCGACGACGGCGATAAGCGCCCTCAGTTGGGGGATGTTCACGGTCATGCGTGCGCCTCATATGCCTATGACACCTATGCGTTGGATCCATGGTGCCAGGCCCACGAGGCTTGCTCCGCGCCGCCGAAACCGGCGGAACGCCGAGCACTCGCAAGGAGAGTCATGCCGTACTTCCGGGTCACCGTCACCGATCCCGACCTGCCCGCCGACGTCCAGAGCGCCATCGCCGAAGGGCTGACCCGCCTTGCCGTCACCGTCCTGGGCAAGTCGAGCGCGCGGACCGTCGTCCACGTCAACCTGGTCCCGGGCGCCGCCTACTTCATCGATGGCAAGCCCCTGGTCGGCGTACGCGACGCGCACGTGGAGGCCAGCATCACCGCGGGCACGAACAGCGGCGCGCAGAAGGCCGCCTTCATCGCCGAGGCCGGTGAATTCCTGTCGGAGCTGCTCGGCCCGCTGCCCCGGGCCGGGGTCGCCCTGCACGAACTGCACCCGGAGAGCTACGGCTACGACGGAGTGACCCAGTTCGACTTCTACCGCCGGGGCAGGGGCGCGCCCGCCGCGATCTGAGCGGCTTCAGGCCGTGAGGCGCGCCAGCGTTTCCTGGAAGGAGACGGCCTGCTCGGGCGGCCGGTTGTGGGGGAGCTTGGCGAGCAGGACGGCCATGCCGCACGTGTTCGTGACGCCGGAGAAGACAAGACCGGCGGCCACGGCTCCGGACAGCCAGTGCGCGGGCGGCCAGGCGAGGCCCGCCAGGAAGCCGAGCAGGACCAGTGATCCTGCGGCCAGCCTGACCTGCCGGTCCATCGGCCAGGTGGTGCGGGCCCCGCCAGGACGCTCCACCGGGTGGCCGTCCGCGGCCCAGGCACCGGTCCCGCCCGCCAGGGTGGCCGCTTCGACGCCGAGGTCGGCGAGCCGGGCGCAGCCCTTGGCGGAGCGGGCGCCGGAGGCGCAGACGACGAGCAGGGGCGTACGCACCGCCGCGGCCCGCAGGGCGTCCGCGGCCTCGTCGAGGCGGTCGAGCGGGATGTTGTGGGCGCCGGGCAGATGGCCGCCCGCGTACTCGCCGGGGGTGCGGACGTCGACGACGGTGAACTCGCCGAAACGCGCCGTGGCCTGGCCTGGCGTGAGGGTGCTGGGGTTGCTCACGGAACAATGCCTTTCGATGATTGGTTCCCCCTTCCAGGTAGGATACCCGTGGGGGTATGCGGAGGAGGACGTGTGGAACTCGACATGAGCGCCGACGAGCTGAAGTCGGCGCTGAACCGGCTGCGGCGGGCCCAGGGCCAGCTCGCTGGAGTGATCAGGATGATCGAGGAGGGCCGGGACTGCGAGGACGTCGTCACGCAGCTGGCCGCTGTCTCCCGGGCCCTGGACCGGGCCGGGTTCTCGATCATCGCGACGGGGCTGCAGCAGTGCATGACCAGCGAGGATCCCGAGGTGCGGGACTCCGCGCAGATGCGGGCCCGGCTTGAGAAGCTCTTCCTGTCGCTGGCCTGAGGCCCGCCGTCCCTGCCCGGCACAGGGGCAGTTCCCTGTGGCCCGTCACAGCAGGACGCCGATCCCCATCGCCGCGGCGACCACGAGCAACAGGCTGCCGAAGACGCGCTGCAGCGTGCCGGGGGAGACCTTCGTGCTCAACCGCCTGCCGTCCCAGGCGCCCAGGACCGCCGTCGCGATGAACGGCATGATCAGCGCCCAGTCCAGCGTGACGGCGGTGGTCGCCCTGGCGGCGAGGGCCACCAGGGCGTTGGCGATGATGACCAGCAGGCTGGTGCCCACGGCCGCACTCATCGGTACGGCGAGCGCGGCCACCAGGGCGGGCACGGCGAGGAAACCACCGCCGACCCCGAGGAACCCGGTCACCGCCCCGAGTCCGGCGCCCGCTCCCGCCGCACGGGGCACCGACACCGTCACGCCCTCCGCCGGCGTCCCTCGGCGCAGCATGCGCAGCGCGGCGAGCACCGCGAGGCCGGCGAAAGCCAGGGTGAGCGCGGTGGCGGGGATGCGCGCGGACAGAACTCCTGCCGCGGCGGCGGGCAGCAGCCCGGCCGCGGCGAACACCAGACCGGCCCGCCAGCGCACCGCTCCCGCCCGGGCATGGGCCACCAGCGCGGCGAGCGAGGTGACGATCACGATGACCAGGCTGGCGGTGGTGGCCTCGGCCGGGCTGAAGCCAAGCAGGTAGATCAGGGCCGGGACGGTCAGGATGCTGCCGCCCGCCCCGAGCGTTCCCAGGGCCAGACCGACCAGAGCCCCGGCGATCAGGGCGAGTATCGGGGCGGTCATATGACGGTGCCCGCAGCCCCGCGCGCGTCCTGACCGCCGGGCCCGCGCCCGGCCTCGTAACTGCGGGGTCCGCGCCCGACTTCGTACACCTCATGGGCATGGAGCGGCGTCCTCGTACATGTCCGCGTCGGGCGCTGCGCCCGCGCGGAAGGAGCGCGGCCGGGGCCGCGTGGGGAGATGGGCATGGTCGTGTTCCTCGGTAGCTCCTCATGTGCCGGGTCGCCGCCCGGCACACAAGGTTGTGCGGTCAGTTCCGGGCGGGCGTGACGAGGGTGAGGCCGGCGTCGGCGGCGGCCGCGTAGCCGTCGTCGACGGCCACCACCGCACGCCCGGCCGCGTCCAGGACGGAGGCGGCGATCGCGGCGCGCATGCCACCGGCGCAGTGCACCCACCGGGCCCCGGTGAGGCGGGTAAGCTCCCGACCTCCGGTCACGTAGTCGTTGTGCACATGCGTCTCGGCGACCACCCGGTCGATGTCGCGCGGCGGGTCCACCACGACCACCGACCGGGCCCCGCCCGCCAGATAGCTCCGGTTGCCCAGACCCTCGGTCTCCAGGACATCGGCAAAGAACACGGCACACTCCCTCGTCACACTTTTTACCCCCCGGGGTATCTCTCCTTCACGGTAACAGAAATACCCAGGGGGGTATTTTCGGCCAGGTCGTGTGCGCCGCACGCCACCCCTGTGACTCCCGCCCGGCCCCGACCCTTCGTATGTGAACTCCCTTGACTTCGCGCGCACTTCAACGCCGAGACTCCACCTCGACGCCCGGCGCGAGGGACGCGACGGGCACGGGAGGGGAACCCGCATGAAGTACCGCACCATCGGCAGCAACCCGGCGACCCGGCGCGAGGTCAGCGTCCTGAGCCTGGGTGCGATGCTGTTCGGCACGGCCACGGACGAGAAGACGGCGTTCGCGATCCTCGACCGATATGTCGAGGCGGGCGGCACGTTCATCGACACGTCCGACAACTACGCGTTCTGGTTCACGGGCAGCCGCGGCGGCGAGAGCGAGAACGTGCTCGGCAACTGGCGGCTCAGCCGCGGCGTCGGCGAGGAGATCGTCATCGCGACGAAGCTGGGCGCGAGCCCGCTCGCGCCCGGCACCGGCTACGTCGACAACCCCGAGGGGCTCTCCGCGGCCGCGATCCGGGCCGCCGTGGCGGGCAGCAAGCGGCGGCTCGGCGTCGACAAGCTCGATGTCCTGTACGCGCACATCGAGGACCCCGAGGTCGAACTGGCCGAAACGGTCGGGGAGTTCGGGGCCCTGGTGAACGAGGGCTCGGTCGGCCTGCTCGGCGTCTCCAACCACTGGGCCTGGAAGGTGGAACGGGCGCGCGCCATCGCGAAGGCGGCGGGGCTGCCCGCGTACGAGCTCCTCCAGTACCAGCACAGCTATCTGCGCCACCGCACCGACCTGCCGAGCCCGCTGTCGCCGGACGGTGACCTCGGCACGGCCGACGGCAACCTCCTCAGCCTGCTCCGCGCCGAGCGGGACGAGCTGACCCTGGTCGCGTACTCACCGCTCCTCGGCGGCGCCTACGTCCGCGACGACAAGCCCCTGGGAGCGGGTCACGACCACGGCAGCGCGGCGGCACGGCCCGCGGCGCTGCGCGAGGTGGCGAAGGACGCCGGGGCGACCGTCAACCAGGTCGTCCTCGCCTGGCTCATCGGCGCCGAGGTCCCGGTGATCCCTCTGGTCGGAGCGTCGTCGGTGGCGCAGCTCGACGAGAGCCTGGCTGCGGTGGACCTGGAGCTGACGCCGCAGCAGCGGGAGCGGCTGGATACGGCGCGCTGGAGCGGCGGTTGAGCCGGGGCGGCGTGAGCAGGGTCAGTGCGGCCGCGACGGCGGTGGCGGCGAAGGCCGTGGGGAGGCCCTGGTGATCGGCGAGTTGGCCGAGCAGGGCCGGGCCGGTGATGGTGCCGAGGCCGAGCGCGAGGACGGCGGCCGTGAAGCCGGGCGTTGGGCGGTCGGGAAAGACGCGGTAGCTCCACACGGCGAGGAGCCCGGAACCCGCCATGAAGCAGGACCCGTAGAGGAAGGCGGACAGGAGGGCCGCGGGCAGGGAGACGCCGGAGAAGTGCGTCGCGGTCAGCAGGGCCGCGGCCGCGGCGAGGCCCGCGAACAGGCCGCGGTGCACGCGGCGCAGTCCGAAGCGGGCGATGGCGGGCCCAGTCAGGACGCCGAGCGTGCCCGCCAGGCCGATCAGCGTCCAGAACAGAGGCGCGGTCGCCGCGGAGCTCGTGCCCACATGGTCGGAGACCGCCTCGGCGGCGAAGGCCCAGTAGACGGCGCCGACAAGACCGTAGGAGAAGGCGGTCGTGTAGAGGGGGAGTGCTGGGCGTCGGGCGAGCCAGCCGAGGCCCGGCCGCGCGGATGGCTGCCCCGCGGCGGCGTCGGCCCGGTCCGTCGCTGGGTGCGGGCGGCCGCCGTCGGGCAGGATGCGGGCGTTGGCGAGTGTGGCCAGGAGTGCCGCGGCGGCGAAGGCGAGCCAGATGTGGCGCCAGCGCCCGCCCTGGGCGGCCAGTGTCAGCGGTCCCGCCAGGGCCACGGCGAAGGCGGTGCCGGTGGCGATCGCCCCCATGGCCCGTTCGCGCTGGTCCGGGGCGAGGGTGCGGTCCACCGCGTCGGAGTACGGGGCCCACACCCACCCCGGGCTCGTCCCGGCCAGGACAAGACCGGCGGTCAGCGTGAGCGGCCCGTTGGCGCAGGCCACCAGCGCCATTCCGCCTGCCGCCGACAGACCGCCCGCGACGACCAAGGGGCGCGGCCCAAGCCGGGTGACCAGGGCGCCGACAAGCAGCAGGGCGGCGATGTAGCCGAGGTAACTGGCGCTGGCGATGAGTCCGACCAGGGAGAGGGGCAGGTCGAAGGCGCGCCGGAATTCCGGCAGGAAAAGACCGTAGCCGTAGCGGGCGAAGCCGAAGGTGACACCGACCGCGGCCATACCGGCCAGGCTGACCCGCCACTGCACGGGCATCCGCCCCGCCCGTTGCTCCTGCTTCATGACCTGCCGCCTCCCTGGCTGTCTGTGCTCGCAGTGATCAGCCTGCGGCGCGGCCCTCGCCCCAACCAGTGGCGTGAACGTCATGGTCCACTAGATTTACGACATGGCATCCGACCGGCAGGCACGCACCTCCCACCTCGCACACACCTCTCGCCCCGCACGCCCCTCCGCCCCTGCACTCCGCGTGGCCGTCGCCCTCCTCTCGCCGTCCTCCCTCTTCGAACTGGCCGTGCCCTGCGCGGTGTTCGGCCAGGACCGGGGAGAGATCCCGTCCCCGGGATACGACTTGGCGTTGTGCCAGACCGTGCCGGGCCCGCACCACGCCGCAGGCGGGCTGCGCCTCGAGAGCTCCCACGGCCTGGAGACCATGGCCGAGGCGGATCTGGTGATCGTCCCCGCGTGTGTGATGGGGGAGTACGAGCCACCGGCCCCGCTCCTCGACGCGCTGCGGGCGGCGCACGCGGGCGGGGCGCGCGTGGCATCGCTGTGCTCGGGGGTGTTCGTCCTGGCGGCAGCCGGTCTCCTGGAGGGCCGCGAGGTGGCCACCCACTGGATGTACGCCGACGAACTGCGCCGCCGTCACCCGGAGGTGAAGGTCAACGACCGGGCCCTGTACATCGACGACGGCGACATCCTGACCAGCGCGGGCACCGCCGCCGCGATCGACCTGTGCCTGCACATCGTGCGCCGTGACCACGGCGCGGCGGTCGCGGCGGAGGTGGGCCGGCGGATGGTGGTGGCCCCGCACCGCGAGGGCGGCCAGGCGCAGTACGCCCGCCCCAGGACCGCCGCCGCGACTCCGCCCGCTCCGGGTGCGGGACTCGCCCCGGTCCTGGACTGGGCGCTCGCCCGGCTGCACGAGCCCCTTGCCATCGCCGATCTCGCGGGCCGAGCGGGCATGAGCGTACGCACCTTCGAACGCCACTTCGCCCGCGAGGTGGGCACCACTCCGTTGCGGTGGCTCAACCAGCAGCGCGTCACCTACGCCCGCACCCTGCTCGAGACCACCGACCTGCCGGTCGACACCGTCGCCGAACGCAGCGGCCTCGGTACGGGGGACGGCCTGCGGCAGCACTTCCATCGTCTGATGGGCACAACCCCGGCCGCCTACCGGCGCACCTACCGGGGCACCCCCGGCTGACGGGCGTTCCGGCGCTCCTCTCCGCGGGCCGGGCCGCTCACCGCGTCGGTGATCGGGGCGACGGCCGTGTCGGCGGCCCGCACCCAGCGCGGCCCTTGCGGCCCGTACACGGCACGGGGCTCCGGGAACGCCGTGAGCAGGAGGAGGTGGACGATCGCCGCCACGGCCGCGCCCAGCGGCAGGCTGATGTCGGCGCCGTCCGTGAGGTCGCCGCCCGGCCCGACGAACTGGCCGGGGATGTTGGTGAACAGCACCCCGGTCACCGCGCCGGTCCACCAGGCCGACATGCCCCGCCAGTTCCAGCCACGCGTGAACCAGTAGCGCCCTCCGCGCTGGCGGCGGGTGAAGACCTGGAGCGCCTCGGGGTCGTACCAGCCGCGCCGGGTGACATAGCCGAGCATCATGACGATCATCCACGGCACCGTGCAGGTGATGATCATCGTGGCGAAGGTGGAGATCGCCTGGACGAGGTTGAAGCCGAATCGTCCTACGAAGATGAACGCGATGGACAGTACGCCGATCAGGACGGTGGCGCGGACCCGGCTGAGCCGCGGGAAGACCGAGGAGAAGTCGAGGCCGGTGCCGTACAGCGCGGTCGTCCCGGTCGACATGCCGCCGATCAGCGCGATCAGGCAGACCGGCAGGAAGTACCAGCCGGGCGCGATCGCCAGCAGCCCGCCGACGAAATTGGGGGCGGCCGGGTCCAGATACTTCGGGGCCCGCTCGGCGATGATCGCCGCGGTCGCCAGGCCGAAGCCGAACGGCAGCACCGTGGCGAGCTGTGAGAGGAACGCCGCGCCCATCACCTTGCGGCGCGGCGTCTCGGCCGGGATGTAGCGGGCCCAGTCGCCCAGGAAAGCTCCGAAGGAGACCGGGTTGGACAGCACGATCAGCGCGGCGCCGATGAAGGAGGGCCAGTACAGGTCCTGGGTGGCACGGTCGGCGTCCGGGGTGAAGATCCCGGCGTACGAAGGATCGAAGTCACCGGCGAAGGCGAAGAGGCCCAGGACGAACAGCAGGGTTGCGGCGATGACGGCGACCTTGTTGACGAGCAGCATGAAGCGGAACCCGTGGACGCACACGGCGAGCACAAGCACGGCGAAGACGGCGTACGCGCAGCCGTACGCGAGGTCGCTCTCCGGCACGCCGAGCAGCCGGTGCGCCCCGCCGATGAGCGCGTCGCCCGAACTCCACACCGACAGCGAGAAGAACGCCACGGCGGTGAGCAGGGAGAGGAAGGACCCGACGATCCTGCCGTGCACCCCCAGATGCGCCGACGAGGAGACGGCGTTGTTCGTGCCGTTGCGCGGCCCGAAGACCGCCATCGGGGCGAGCAGCAGGGCGCCGGTGAGCAGCCCGAGCAGCATCGCCGCCAGCCCCTGCCAGAAGGAGAGCCCGAACAGGATCGGGAACGCGCCGAGCACACACGTGGCGAAGGTGTTCGCGCCACCGAACGCAAGCCGGAACAGATCGAGCGGCCCGGCGCTGCGATCCGCGTCCGGGATGCGCTCGACCCCATGCGTCTCGACCTCGGTGACGGACGGCGGCGAATCCTTGGACACAGGCAGCTCCCTGGATGGCGGCAACACGGCGCGCGAGGTGCGGTGTTGGAATTCCAGGGAACGTAGACGCCGCAGGCCACACCGCACCAGTGCCGGATTCGCACTGCCCGGAGCGGCGCGACGGACGATTCGCACACTCACCGAGCGGGGTCATCGACCCGCGAAGCCGCCGCGCGGGCACGGCGCCGGGATCACCCGGCAGCAGCAGCGAGTTCGCGGACCACGCTCATGTCGTCGAAGGGCAGGAGCAGTTCACCGACGATCTGGTGGGGCTCGCTGCCCTTGCCCGCGACCAGGACGACATCGCCGGGACGCGCGGCGGACAGCGCGCACGCGATCGCCGCGCGGCGGTCGGCCACGCGGTGGAACGGCGTCGCGGTGGACATCAGGCCGGGGACGATCTGGTCCAGGATGCGCTCCGGGTCCTCGTCGCGCGGATTGTCCGTGGTGAGGACGCACAGGTCGGAGTGGCGGCCGGCGATCTCTCCCATCAGGGCACGTTTCGTGGTGTCACGGTCGCCGCCGCAGCCGAAGACGGTGATCACCGCCCCGGTGGCGAAACCGCGGATCGTGGCGAGGACCTTCTCCAACGAGTCGGGGGAGTGCGCGTAGTCGACGATCACACACACGCCCCGCGCGGTGGTGAAGCGCTCCAGCCGGCCCGGAGTCGGCGGCATCCGGTCCAAGGCCGCGACAAGCGCCGGGAGTTCATGCCCGAGAAGATGGCACACCGCGAGGGCGGCAAGCGCGTTGGACACCGAGAAACGGCCCGGGACCGGGATCGCGGCCGGATACTTGCGGCCGTCGTGATGGAGCGTGAAGCGGCTGCCCACCGCATCCACGACCAGATCGCTCGCCCGGTAGTCGGCCGGCGCGTCCAGGCCGTAGGTGGTCACCGCGCGCGGCATCAGGGCCAGGATCTCGGCACTGACGGGGTCGTCGGCGTTGACCACCGCACGGTCGCACAGCCCGCCGAACAGGCGCAGCTTGGCGTCCTTGTAGTGCGCCATGGTCCCGTGGTCGTCCAGGTGATCCTGGGTGAGATTGGTGAACACGCCGATGTCGACGGGCACATGGTCGAGGCGGCTCTGCACCAGACCCATGGACGTCGCCTCAAGGACCACGCTGCCCGTGTCCCGGTCACGCATGTGCCCGAGGAGGTAGTGGAGGTCCGGCGACTCCGGGGTGCTCAGCACCGACCGCGGCATCGGGATCCGCTCCTGACCGATCCGGCTGCCCGAGGTGCCGATCACCCCCACCTTCGCGCCCTCCGCGAGACGAAGAGCCGACTCGACCATGTACGAGACCGAGGTCTTGCCGTTCGTACCGGTGATCGCCACGACATCCATCGCACGCCCGGGCTCCCCGTAATAGCGGGAGGCGACGAGCGAGGCCGCGACCCGCGTGTCGGCCACCCGCACCACGCACGCCTGCCCGGCCGCCCAGCCCTCCGGCACCCCGCCCTCCGGCACCCCGCCCTCCGGCGCCCCGCCGTCCTCGACGAGAACCGCCACCGCTCCCCGCTCCAGGGCCCGCGTGATGCCCCCGGGCCCGCCCTCCTCGTGCCCGGGAACGGCGATGTACAGCGAGCCGGACCTGACCTGCCCGGCGTCGAAGGTCATTCCCTCGGTGACCGGCACTCCCGGGTCACCGTGCAGAACGTCGTGGTCGTGCCCATGGAGCAGTGCGCTGAGATTCATATGTGTCCCCTCGAAGGCGGCCGGCGGCACGCCGCGCAGGCCCGGCCGGACGGGCGAGGGCAAGGGCGACGGTGAACCGGAATCCGCGGTGTGACGCGTTGGGCGAGCGGGCCCCGCAGGGGGATATCTGCGTGCGGGCCGAGGGCCGGGACGGCCGAGGATCGCTACCTGTGTGCCGCACGGCCGGCCGGTCGCGTCGGACGGGATCCGGGCCGTGGAGGGCTGACCACAGGTGGCCGGGCGGAGCAGGGGCCTGCCCGACACCGCTTCAGTGTACGTCCGCCACGACTCGCCGCCGCCGCGTCGGAAACCCGCTGGTTCCGGGGCTCCCGACCTTCCTACGATCACGACCGGTTCATCCGCCGATGCCGCACATCACACCCCTGCCGTGCAGGGAAAGGACCGCAGTGACACAGACCGAGGACACCGTTCACCTGCTCCGCGAGACGTTCGGCGCGGACCTCGTAGGCGTCTATCTGTACGGCTCTGCCCGGCTCGGCGGATTGCGCCCGTACAGCGACGTCGATGTGTTCGCCGTCGTGGAGCGGCCGCTCTCGGCCCGGCAGCGGCGGCGGCTCGTCGAAGGGCTCCTTGACGTCTCCTCGTGGCCGCCGCGGGGCGAGACCGTGCGGCCCGTCGAGCTGACCGTCGTCGTGCGGCGCGAGGTCGGCCCGTGGAGGTACCCGCCGCGGTGCGAGTTCCAGTACGGGGAGTGGCTGCGCGAGGAGTACGAGCGCGGGCGGCTGCCGTCGCCGGTGCCGAGCCCCGATCTCGCACCCCTGATCACGATGGTGCTGATGGCCGCCACGCCCTTGGCCGGACCGCCGCCGGGTGAGGTGCTTGCCCCCGTCCCGCGTGCGGACCTCACGCGCGCGATGCTCGCCGGCGTACCGGACCTGCTCGCGGACATCGCGAACCTCGCGGACCTCGCGGCCGACACCCGCAACGTCGTCCTCACGCTGGCCCGGATCTGGCTGACCCTGGCGACCGGGACCATCACGTCCAAGGACGCCGCGGCGGACTGGGCCCTCGCCCGGCTCCCGGAGGAACACCGGCCCGTGCTCGCCCACGCACGCGCCGTGTACGTCACGGGGGAGAGGGAGCGCTGGGCGAACTACAGCCGCTGGTGGGCCCCTGGGCCGCATACATCACCGAAGTGATCGAGGAACTGGCCGCGGCGGGCAGCGAATGACATGCCTGGTAGTACATGTCTCTCAACTGCCGTTGTCCGCAGCCCTCTTGACGTGAATCCGTCACTCGGTATGGTCTAGTTCAACGGCGGCAGGGGTCATTCCGGATAGCCGCAGCTCCGGTGTGCCGGTGCGCTCCTGGCCGCTCAACCCCCACCCCACGGCAGACGGCCGTGCCCCCGGCATGCCCCGGTCCGCCCGATGAGTGATCGCTCATGCGTCCCCGTGTACTCGCCGCCACGCTGACCGCGACGGCGTCCGCCGCCGCCCTCACCCTGCTGACCATCGCCCCCAACGCCTCCGCGGAGAAGTCGGACGCGAAGGAGCGGGCCGCCGCCGAATTCATCGTCAGCGAGGCCCAGTTCAACCAGATGTTCCCGAACCGGAACTCCTTCTACACCTACAGCGGCCTCACGGACGCGCTCAGCGCCTATCCCGAGTTCACCGGGACCGGCAGCGACACCGTACGCAAGCAGGAGGCCGCGGCCTTCCTGGCGAACGTCAGTCACGAGACGGGCGGATGACAACGAGCCGACCGCTACGGGTTCGGCCACGGGCCCGGAGGAAACGACGCCATGAGGACGGCGACCGGCGATCTTCCGGACCACGCATCGCGCCATGCCAGTCACCGCGCAGAGCGCAAAGGCCGGACAACTGGAACAGTCCGCCCAGGAGCCGCCCGCGAGCGAAGTTCGTCGCGATCTCGACCCTCGAACATGACGCCGTGATAGGGGAGTTCGAAACGACGTGGCCCCCAGGCCCGGGGACCCGGTATCTTCCCCTCTCCGACCAGCCGTAATTCGAAAATTCGAACGGCAGCCGCCAACCCCCGGAGAGCGACCCCCTCATGACCACCCGGCAAGCAACGACGACCCTGTGGCGCCCGACGGGCCCCAAGGAGCTGGACCTGGTCCGCGAGCTGAACTGGCGCGCCTGGCCGCCCCGCCTGCCCGAGCAGCCGATCTTCTACCCGGTCCTCAACGAGGACTACGCGATCAGGATCGCGCGGGACTGGAACGTGAAGCACGACGGAGCCGGTTTCGTCACCCGCTTCGAGGTCGACACGGACTTCGTCAGCCGTTACCCCGTCCAGCGGGCCGGCGGCCGCACGATCCTCGAACTGTGGGTGCCGGCCGAAGAGCTCGACGACTTCAACGCCCATATCGTCGGCGAGATCCAGCTGATCCACGAGTTCCACTGAGGCCACCGACGTGACCTTGCTCGACGTCCTCGTCGACTTCGCCCGCACCGGCATCGGAATTCACCTGTGGCCCGGCTCGACCGCGAAACTCCCGCCGCTGGTCCTGCCGGACTCCGAGGCGTACGAGGCCACGACTCTGCGGGAGGAGCTGACCGCGGCGCTCGACGCCGCCGACTGCCGCCACGAGGCTGACAGCGCCCTCACGTTCGGGCGCCAGTCGAGCCTCGTCTTGCCCGAAGGCGAGCCACCTACGCCGGGTGCTCCTGGCCCTGGGCGTTCGGGCACCTCACCGCGAGGGCCGCGATGTCGTCGTCGAGCCTTCCGCCGCTGTAGTGAAGCAGGTCCCGGTGAAGCCGGTCGAGCAGCTCGCGGGGCTGCTCCGGGCCCTGCCGCCGCATCCAGTCCGGCAGCGGGAAGAACTCGCCGGTGCGGTCCCGGGTCTCCGATACGCCGTCGGTGTAGAGCAGCAGCTGGTCGCCTTGGGCGAAGGCCACGGTGTCGACGCAGTAGTAGTCACCAATGAGTGCTGCGAGGTTGAGAGGCGCCGAGGGGGTGGTGGGCTCCAGGACGCGGATCTTCCCGCGATGCGCAAGCAGTGGTGGAGGGTGCCCGCAGTTGAGAAGTCTGACGTGGCCGCCGCCGTGCGGGATCTCGGCGATGAGCGCGGTGGCAAAGTGCTCCGGCAGATCCGGGGCGAGAAACGCAGCGCTATGGCGGGCGATGCTGGTCTCCAGACGATGGACGATGCCCCTCAGGTCGGGCTCGTCGTACGCGGCCTCCCTGAAGCAACTGATCACCGCCGAGGCCGCCCCCACCGCGGACAGGCCCTTGCCCCGAACGTCGCCGATGAGCAGCCGGACCCCGTAGCGTGTGTCGGCCGCCTCATAGAAGTCGCCGCCGATCCGGGCCTGCTCTTGGGCCGCCAGATACAGCGACTCGATCTCGACGTCCTCGAAGCGGCGCGGCAGGGGGCGCAGCAGCACCTTCTGGGCTGCGTCGGCGACGAGCCGGACCTGGAAGAGTATTTCCTCCCGCTGGAGACGGACATGGCTTGCGTATGCGGCCGCCAGGGTGACTGCGACGATCGCGGCTGCCGTGTATTGCGTCCCCAGATCGGCGTAGAAGAAGCTGAGGCTGATCATGACCAACAGGCAGAACGCCCCCAGCAGGATCGTGGGAAGCACGGGCCACATGGCGGCGGCGAGGGCGGGGGCGGCGGGCAGAAGGCGACTGACGGCAATCTGCCTAGGTGTGGAGAACGCCAGGCCGGCGATGAGGACGGTAAGGATCACCGGTGACAGATGGGCAGCGTCCCACCTGTCGCCGTAGGGCGGACGACGGCGTCGCAGCCATCCGAACGTGATCACGAAATGCATCATATCGGTCGAAGTGGGCATTTATCCCTGCTGGGGTATGTACTCATGCGCGGCGATCGGCCGTCCAAGGTCCAGCCGGGTGGGGATCACTCCTCGGGCGGGCCCTGGCCGCTCCGGATCGCCAGTGTTAGAAAGGTTGCATGGCGAGTCTTTTCGCCCGTTTTCGTCGCCTATTGCTCAGGCCACTTGTCAGCAAGAGTCCGCGAAGCGTAGCCGGGCAGGTGTTCGTGCTCCAGGTGGCCGTCGTAGTGCTGCTCGTGGCCTGCGCCGTCATTGCCCTCGTCCTGCAGTCCGAGCGGGACACCAACGAGGAGGCCAAGCGCCGTTCCGTAGCCGTGGCGCAGACCTTCGCGCACTCTCCCGGTGTCCTGGCGGCACTGCGGAGCCCCGACCCGACCAAGATTCTCCAGCCGCTCACCGAGGTGGGGCGCAAGGCCGCCGGCGTCGACTTCATCGTGGTCATGGACACCAAGGGCATCCGCTACACCCACCCCCTGCCGGACCGCATCGGCAAGCGGTTCGTGGGCACCATCGGACCGTCGCTGGCAGGGAAGGTCTACACGGAAAGCGTCCACGGCCCGCTCGGCCGCGAGGTGCAGGCCATCGTCCCCGTCGAGAACGCCGACAGCAAGGTGGTGGCCCTCGTCTCCGCCGGGCTGAAGGTCAAGAATGTGACCAATCAGGTGGACCGGCAACTACCGATCATCTTGGGCGCCGGGGCCGGGGCGCTCGCGGTGGCCACCGGCGGGACGGCGCTGGTGGGCAGGCGGCTGCGACGGCAGACCCACAGCTTGGCCCCGGACGAGATGACCCGGATGTACGAGCATCACGACGCGGTACTGCATTCCGTGCGCGAAGGGGTGCTCATCGTCGCCGGCAACGGACGGCTGCTGCTGGCGAACGACGAGGCCAAACGGCTCCTTGAGCTGCCCCCGGACGTCGAGGGGCGACTCGTGTCGGAACTGTCGAGCCTCGACCCCGAGACAGTGGGTCTGCTCGTCTCCGGACGCGAGGTCACCGACGAGGTGCACTTCGCCGGAGAGCGGCTCCTTGCGGTCAACCAGCGGCCGACGGATCGCGGCGGAGGCCCCAAGGGAACGGTGGTGACGCTGCGCGACTCCACCGAGCTGCAGGCCGTGACCGGCAAGGCCGAGATCGCACGGGAACGGCTCAAGCTGCTGTACGACGCCGGACTCGGCATCGGCACCACCCTGGACGTGCGTGGCACCGCCGAGGAGCTGGCACAGGTCGCCGTCCCTCGCTTCGCCGACTTCGTCACCGTGGACCTGGCCGACGCCGTGCTGCAGGGCGAGGAGCCGGCCCCCGCCACACCGACCATGCGACGCACGGCCGTGTGCGGCATCCGGGACGACCATCCGCTCTATGAGAAGGGTCGGCTGATCGACTTTCTGCCCTCCACGCCCCAGGCGCGCGGCTACGGCAGCGGTCACTCCGAGCTGGTGGCCGACCTGTCGACCGCCACGGGCTGGCACGCACAGGACCCGGAGCGCACCAAGGAGATCATTGACTACGGCATCCGTTCCCTCATCGCCGCCCCGATCCAGGCCCGCGGCGTCGTCCTTGGCATGGCCAACTTCTGGCGCTCCGAGCAGCGCGAGCCCTTCGACGAGGAGGAACTGTCTCTGGCGGAGGAACTGGTGGCCCGTGCCGCGGTCGGCATCGACAACGCCCGCCGCTACACCCGCGAACACGCCGTGGCGGTCACCCTCCAGCGCAGCCTGCTGCCGCGGGCCCTGCCCGAGCAGAGCGCCCTCGACGTCGGCTACCGCTACCTCCCCGCCCAGTCGGGCGTGAGCGGAGACTGGTTCGATGTGATTCCCCTGCCGGGGAGCCGGGTGGCGCTGGTCGTCGGCGATGTGGTCGGCCACGGCCTCCACGCAGCCGCCACGATGGGGCGGCTGCGGACCGCGGTGCACAACTTCTCCACACTCGATCTGCCGCCCGACGAGCTGCTGAGCCACTTGGACGACCTGGTCGGCCGCATCGACCAGGACGAGGTGGGGACTGACAGTGCCGCGGGCGTCGTGGGGGCCACCTGCCTGTACGCGATCTACGACCCCGTGACGCGCCGCTGTGTCATGGCGCGTGCGGGGCACCTGGCGCCCGCACTCGTCCACCCCGACGGCACCGTCACCTTTGCGGACCTGCCGACCGGGCCTCCTCTCGGCCTCGGCGGCATGCCGTTCCGGACCGCCGAGCTGGAGCTCGCGGAGGGCGCCCAGCTCGTCCTCTACACCGACGGCCTCATCGAGGACCGCAGGCGCGACCTGGACGTGGGAATGGAACTGCTGCGTGATGCGCTGGCGGGCCACCCTGACCGGCCGCCCGAGGAGAGCTGCCAGGCCGTGCTGGCCGAGCTGCTGCCCGGGCGTCCCCAGGACGACGTCGCCCTGCTCATCGCCCGCACCCGGGGACTGCCGTCCGACCGGATCGCCGACTGGGATGTGCCGCTCGACCCGGCCGCCGTCGCGGGGATGCGCGACGCCGTGTCCCAAAAGCTCGACGAGTGGGGCCTGTCCGAGCTCGGCTTCAGCATGGAACTCGTCCTGAGTGAGCTCATCACCAACGCCATCCGCTATGGCTCCGAGCCGATCCACGTACGGCTGATCCACGACCGTACGCTGATCTGCGAGGTGGCCGACGGCAGCAGCACCTCACCGCATCTGCGGTACGCCGCGACGACGGACGAGGGAGGCCGGGGCCTGTTTCTGGTGTCCCAGATAGCCGAGCGCTGGGGGACCCGGTACACCCCCCAGGGCAAGGTGATCTGGGCCGAACAGACACTGCCGGGGGCCACGGCACATGGACAGTGAACGCGATCCTGTACCAGAACGAAGGTGATCCGACGCGGCCCATGGACTGGAAGACGCCCAACTTGCGGCAGGTTGGGCCGAACTCCATCGCACAGCCGAGCAGGCGCCGTGAGCGATCAGGCCGAGTTCGGCCATCAGCCGGGCGCCTGTGCCCGTACTGCCGGGTTCCGTTACCGGCAGCATCTCGTCGTCGTTCACGGCAACCTGCTGTTGCTCTCCGCAGAGGATTCACCTGGCCGTGGCCGACCTGATGGCCTGCCGCCTCATCGGCCGGGGCGTGAGTTCGTCTTCCTGGCACGGCGCCCGGAGAACGGCGCGAGCCGACCGCCGCGTGCCTGAACATCGCTACCGTGCAGGCGTGATCGGTTCCACGCTGCCTCTCCTCTTCCTCGACGTCGACGGCCCGCTCATTCCCTTCGGAGCGACCCGGCAACAGCTTCCCGACGGATACCCGACGTACGACAGCGGATTCGCGCCCGCGATGGCGGACGCGAACCCGCTGATCACCAGGATCGATCCGGCGCACGGCCGCCGCCTGCGGGCGCTGCCCTGCGAACTGGTGTGGGCCACGACATGGATGTCCGACGCCAACGACTGCGTCGCACCCTGGCTCGGCCTGCCCGAACTCCCCGTGGTGAGCTGGCCGGAGCCGTCCGACGATGACGAGGCGGGTGGGCTCCACTGGAAGACCCGCGCCTTGGTTGGCCGGGCGGCCGGGCGGCCCTTCGCCTGGGTGGACGACGAGATCACGGACGCCGACCGCGCGTGGGTGGAGGCGCACCACCCGCGGCCCGCCCTGCTGCATCGTGTCGATGCCCGAATCGGCCTCACCGACGCGGACTTCACTGTCCTCGACAAGTGGCTTCGCCTGCACGGAGGTTGAGGGGGTCCGTCACAGCGGCAGCGGGCGTTCCTGCACCACGTGCTTCATGACGAGCGTGGAGCTGAGCC
The DNA here is from genome assembly GCF_040686095.1 of Streptomyces sp. NPDC086554. Classification (NCBI taxonomy): domain Bacteria; kingdom Bacillati; phylum Actinomycetota; class Actinomycetes; order Kitasatosporales; family Streptomycetaceae; genus Streptomyces; species Streptomyces sp. NPDC086554. The sequence continues at coordinate 45,983 of NZ_JBFBJK010000034.1, read as the reverse complement.
GCATCACTCCGGGCAGGGTGGCCAGCTTCTCGTCGTACAGCCGCTGGAAGGCGGGCAGGTCGGGGCTGACGATGCGCAGCAGGAAGTCGGGGTCGCCGAAGAGCCGCTGGGCCTGCACCACGTAGGGGATGTCCGCGACGGCCGCCTCGAAGTCGGCGACGGTGTCCCGGTCCTCCTGGCGCATGGTGACGAAGACGAGCGCCTCGAACGTCAGACCCACCTGCTGGGTGTTGAGGATCGCGCGGTAGCCGCGGATGGCGCCGCTGCGCTCCAGCTCGCGCAGCCTGCGGTGGCAGGGCGAGAGGCTGAGCCGTACGCGGGCGGCGAGCTCGGTGACGGTCAACCGGCCGTCGTCCTGGAGCTCGGCAAGAATCTTCCGGTCCACATCATCCATGGGGGAGATTCTTCCACGACATACCGCCCTGGCGATCATACTTGGAAACATCTTTGGTCAAATCGGAACTAATCTTCTCTGTGCACCGCGACTCGATCGCACATCAATCGCGCTCATAGGAGAAGTGTTTCCGTGGCCATCAGCACCATCACCGCCTTCTGGGCGGTGTCCGTCCTCCTCATCCTGGTCCCGGGCGCGGACTGGGCGTACGCCATCACGGCCGGCCTGCGCGGAGGCTCGGTGGTGCCGGCCGTGAGCGGTCTGGTGCTCGGTTACGTGGCGTTGACCGCCGTGGTCGCGGGCGGGGTGGCCGCCGCGGTGGCGAGCAGCCCCGGCGTGCTCACGGCGCTGACCGTGACCGGCGCCGCGTACCTGATATGGCTGGGCGCCTCGGCCCTGGCCCGGCCCGGAACACCCGGTGAGGCGACGGACGCATCGGGGGTCCCGGAGGGCGCCACCGGCGGCGCGTCCCGGGCTGCCGGGATTCTCAAGGGGGCGGGCATCAGCGGTTTGAACCCCAAGGCCCTGCTGCTCTTCCTCGCGATACTCCCGCAGTTCACCACCCCTGCCGCAGACTGGCCGCTGGCCGCCCAGCTCGGCGCGCTCGGCATGGTGCACACACTCAGCTGCGCGGTGGTCTACCTCGGCGTGGGCGTCCTGGCCCGCACCGTCCTGCGGGCCCGTCCCGCCGCAGCCCGTGCCGTCACCCGCGCCTCGGGCGCGGCCATGATCCTGATCGGCGTGCTCTTGATGGCCGAACGCCTGGCCGCATAAGGGCCGAGCCCGCTGCCTTACGGTGCTGCCATGGCAGACATCTACGAAGTCGCGGTCGCTCTGGACCTGGGAGGCGACCTCTCCGAGGGGGAGATCGCGGAGCTCCAGTGGCACCTCGGGGCGGGGCCGGAGCCGGGGAGGCTGGGCATCGTGCGCGAATTCCCGGTCGTGGTGGTGAACGACTTCGGTGAGCCCGTCGTGGAGAACGAGCCGGCGCCCCTCCTGGCCGGCCGCGGTGCGGCATGGAAGGTCGGCGGCGTGCTCACCTCCGAGCTGGTCCGGCAGGCGGACGGGTGGGCCCTGACCGCCCGGCAGGAGGTCCACCCGGACGACTGGGACCGGCTCGGTGAACTGCTGGGCTGGCTTGCGGTCAGGGCGAGTGACCGCCACCAGCGGGCCGACGGCTCCGTCCATGTCGGATCGATCCGGTTCTACGAAGCGGACAAGGCCGAGCCGCTCACGGTTCGGGGCGGCAGAACCGCCTGGCCGGAAGGCATCTGACCCCGGCCGACGGGCCGCTCCGGCCCCCATCGCCGCCACAGCGAAGGGGCGTAACGTAATAAACGGGGCGCAAAGGCCATGCCGTTCTGAGGAGGGACCATGACACTGGACCCCGTGCGGCAGGAAGAATTCGCCGGCCTGATGGTCGACGTGCTCAACAAGGGGGTGCTTGCCCTCCTTGTCAGCACCGGTCACCAGGCCGGCCTTTTCGACACGATGAGTACGCTGCCGCCCTCCACCAGTGACGACATAGCCAAGGCGGCGCAGCTCGACGAACGTTACGTACGCGAGTGGCTCGGCGGCATGGTTCTGGGTGGTGTCGTGGAGTACGAGCCGGACGGCGAGACGTACCTGCTGCCGCCCGAGCATGCCGCGTCGCTCACCACGGCCGCAGGACCCGACAACATCGCCGGGATGACGCCCTACATCGGGCTGATGGGCGAGGTGGAGCAGCAGGTCCTCAAGGCCTTCCGCGAGGGCGGCGGAGTCCCGTACTCGGCCTACCCCCGCTTCCAGGAACTCCAGGCGCAGGAGACGGCCCGTGTGTACGACGCGGCCCTCGTCGACACGGTCATCCCGCTCGTCCCCGGCCTCACCGAACAGCTGAGCAAGGGCATCGATGCCCTGGACGTGGGCACCGGCCAGGGGCACGCCCCGCTCGTCCTGGCCAAGGCGTTCCCGCGCAGCCTCTTCCACGGCCTCGACCAGTCCGAGGAAGGCATCGCGGCCGCCCGCGAGGAGGCCGAACGCCTTTCCCTGGACAACGTCCACTACACGGTCGGCGACGCGACACAGATCACGGGACGCTACGACCTGGTGACCGCCTTCGACGTCATCCACGACCTGGCCCGGCCTCAGGAGACCCTGAACGCCATCGCCGCCTCGCTCCGCGACAGCGGCACGTTCCTGATGTGCGACATCGCCGCGTCCAGCAAGCTGGAGGAGAACCTCGACCACCCCTTCGGGCCCGCCCTCTTCGGCTTCTCGGTCTTCTACTGCATGACCACGTCGCTGAGCACCGGCGGCGCGGGACTCGGCACCATGTGGGGCGAGCAGACCGCACGGCGGATGCTCGCGGAGGCCGGCTTCACCGACGTACAGATCAAGTCGATCGAAGGTGACCCGCTCAACGCCTACTACGTGGCGCGGACCGTCGCCGCCTGACCGGTCGGGTCCCGCTAGCGGCTCGCCTGCGTGATGCCGTCGGCGAGTTGGCCGGTCACGCGGAGGATGCCCTGCCCGAGCTCGGTGGGGGCGATGAGGATGCCGAGCACGAGGACGATGACGACGGTGAGCCGTTCGTCGTTGCGGCTTCTGGCCTCGGTGCGGCGCCGGAGTCGTACGACGACGATGATCGCCAGAAGCACCGCCACGTTGATGGTCAGCACCGCGTCCCCCCTCACCCGCGCGGCAGCCACGCTCGGGGGTGCCTGCCGTCCCGCGGCCCGTCGTCCTCCTGCCGTGCTTCCTGTGTAGGTCACAACGTGCTGCGGCACGGGCCGTTCGGGAGCGGATGACGCTAAAACGCCCCTGTCCGACCCGAATGGTTGGTTCCCGGTGGGAGTGATGGAATTCCTGTTGAGCGGAGTCCCGTTGAGGAATCCGTTGAAGGGAACTCCGGTGAAGGAAGAAGGGACGGCAAGCATGCCGAACAGCGCTCTCCTGGTGATGGACGTCCAACGGGACATCGTCGCCATGGCCGACGACGGCTCCGGATATCTGACCCGCCTGCGGCGGGCGATCGACGGTGCCCGCGCGGCGGACATACCCGTGATCTACGTGGTCATCGCGCTGCGGCGAGGCACGCCCGACGTCAGCCCGCACAACCGCGCGGTCACCTCCGCCGTGCAGGCCGGTCTGTTCACCGAGGGCGACCCCGGCACCGGCATCCACGACGACGTCGCGCCGCGGCAGGGCGACATCGTGGTCACCAAGCGGCGGGGAAGTGCGTTCTCGGGCAGCGACCTCGACCTGGTGCTCAGGACACGTGGCATCGACAGCCTCGTCCTCACGGGCATCGCCACCAGCGCCGTGGTGCTGTACACCCTGTGCCAGGCCAATGACCTGGACTTCGGTCTCACGGTGCTGCACGACGCCTGCCTCGACCTCGACCCCGAGGCGCACAGTTTCCTCACCGAGAAGCTGTTCCCGCAGTGGGCGGACGTCGTCGCCGTGGAGGACTGGGTGAAAGCCGTCGCGGCGGATCAGCCGCGCAGCAGGGCGAGTTGATGCCGGACGGCGGTGGTGATCCGGCGCTCGTCGTCCGTGGCGAGGAGGTCGAGCAGAGCGCCCCGGAGCACCGCAAGGGCCAGGGTGCGGCGGGCGGCACCCTCTTCGGTGTCGCGCTCGGAGGGCGGTTGGCAGGCGGCCAGGACATCGAGCCAGTCCGTCACGGTCGTACGGGCGAACCCGGCCCACGCCCCGTCGGGTTCCACGAGGGAGCGGGCATACGCCTCGGCCCACAGCCGCAGCAGCGGACGGTGCTCGTCGGCGGCGAGCCACCTCCACACCTCGTCGACCGCCGGAACAAGCCCGATGGGCCGGTCGGCCGCCCTTACGCGGTCCAGGAGCGCCAATTCGTCGGTGCGGGCCCGCTCGAGGAGCGCCCGCACCAGCCCGTCCTTGTTGCCGAACAGGAACATCAACACCCGAGTGCTGGAGCCGATGGCCTCGGCCAGCGGCCGCAGCGACAGGTCGGCCAGGCGTGACACGAGTGTGTCAGTAGCTGTTGGTGATCGACTGGAATGGGAGAGGGAGCGATGTCGCGCCGAGGCCCTCAGCGGCACATCGTCGTGCGCCGCGCCGACCGTCCAGGAGACCTGGGCTGGGTGGTGATGGCCCACGGCGAGATCTACGACCAGCAGTTCGGCTGGAACACCGACTTCGAAGTTCTGGTGGCCAAGATCGTCGCCGACTACGGAACCAAGCACGACCCGGCCACGGAGGCGGCCTGGATCGCCGAGGTCGACGGTGAGCGCGCGGGCTGCGTCTTCCTGGTCGCAGGCGACCAACCGGGCGTGGCCAAGCTCCGCATCCTGCTCGTCACTCCGGCCGCGCGGGGCCTCGGCCTCGGCGCCCGTCTCGTCGAGGAATGCCTGGCCTTCGCCCGCGAGGCGGGCTACCGGCAGGTGACGCTGTGGACCAACGACGTGCTGGTGTCGGCGCGCAAGATCTACGAGCACTTCGGCTTCACCCTCACCGACCAGGCGCCCCACCACAGCTTCGGCCACGACCTCGTCGGCCAGAACTGGTCCTTGGATCTGCAGGACGACCCGGCGGGAGAGCCCCGCTGAACCGCCGACGGGCTCATGTCAGTCCTTGAGCGAGTGCCCCGTACCGCTGAGCGCCTCGCCGAGGACGCGAACCGCCTTCGGGCCGACCCCGTGCATCGCCAGGAGTTCCCCGGAGCTCAGCTCGGCGACCTGGGCGAGCGTCGTGATGCCGACGGCGCTGAGCGCCCTCGTGGCGGGACCTCCGATGGCCCTGGGCAGATCACCGACCTCGCCCGCGTTCGCGCCGTCCCCGGCGGTAGTCTGCGCCGCGAGCCGCTTCGGCGCCCGCGCGATCCAGGCGCGACGTACCCAGTGGTTGAGCTGCTGACCGTTGATGTCCCCGAGCGGGATGCGTACGCCGACTGCCGTCGCGCCGCGCGTCAGCCGCTCCGCGGTCGGGTGCGCCGCAAGGACCTCGTCCGACTCCGCGGCGGGGACGTGGAGTTGGACGAAGTTGTCCTTGTCTGCCGCGGCGAAGCGCTTGTCGCGCACGGCGAACGAGATCACGCCGGGGCGAACGCCCTGCTCGACGGTCTCGGGGAGGGACAGCGCGGCCTTGCGCAGCTGGGCGAGAGTCGTCATGAACCCACCTTGGCACGCCGGCGGAGGCGAAGGGCGGCCGAGCCGACCGCTACAGCGGAACGCGCGCGACCAGGGCGGCGAGCAGCGCACAGGCCGCTGCCGCCATCCAGAAGCGCGGGGCGCGGAAGTCGTCGAGGGCCGTGCGCGGGGTGCCGGCCTTGCGGAGGGCCTTCTCCACGAGCGGGGCGATGCCCACCGCCACGTACACCCTGAGCGCCGTCTCCACCAGGGGCAGGCCGCCGTCGGGCGGCAGCAGAAGGAAGGCGAGGGCGAACCCGGCGGTGACGGCCGACTCCAGCATCCAGCCGCGGCCGCGCCGCACGACCAGCAGGGCCTGGATGGCAAGGAGCAGGAGGAATGCGGCCTGGAACACGATCACGGAAACGTCCTTGCTGCCGGAAGCGGCACTGTTGTCGTAGGCAGACAAGATCCCCGATCACCGATCGCCTTGTCACCGGCAGCAGGGAAACCTCCATGGGATTCAGAGGTTCTCTTGAGCTGCTTCGGGGTGCCGAACAGGCCAGGGGCGGCGACGAGTTCGCGTACGTAGTCTTCGCATGGCTGACCGCCACAGCGAGGCGCTGACGCCCCGCTGTGTGAAGCGTCAGTCCTGAGCGTCAGTCCTGGTGGACGATGTTTCGGCCGGGGCCGCCGGAGAGGGTGTCCCGGCCGGGGCCGCCGTACAGCTCGTCGTCGCTGCCGCCCTGCGCGATGCTGCCGTCGGTGGCGTGGAGCGTGTCGTCGCCATCACCGCCGCCCACCACCCCTGCCACTCCCACGGAGAGGTTGTCGTCGCCCGCACCTCCGCGGACGGAGTTGCCGTCGACGCCGCCGGTGTGGGTCGCGGTGTCCTTGCCGTCGCCCAGGTCGGCCGAGGCGAAGTAGTACGTCTGGTCGGTGGTGTTGTCGTAGGCGACCGTGTCGTCGCCGTCGCGGAGGGCCAGCTTCAGCGTGGCGTACGGGTCCTGGCTCTCCAGGGTGGCGACCGTGCAGGAGACCTTGGTGTCGTCCGCGCCGTCGGGGTGGGAGCAGCCGTCGCCCGCGCTGACCGGAACGTCGTCGTCGATCACGTAGGTGATCTCTTCGGAGCCGCCGGACTTCGACGCGGTGACGGTCACCTTGTTGGTCTGGCCGGAGGCGGCCGTGTAGAGGATCGCGTGATCGCTCGCGCTGAACGCGGCGGTCGCCGACGGTGTATCGGCACCGGCGGTGCCGGCCAGGAAGAGCGGAGCGGCCAGCCCCGTACCGAGAGCCAGCGTCACCGCCGACGCGGTACGTAAAATCAGGCCATTCACCGCGGCTTCAGATGCGGGCGGAAGGAACGCCTGCTGACCAGCGATGTTCGACCGCTCACCCGCCGCGCGACCATTCCCCCTTCAGTGGTCAGCGCCCAGCCGGCGCTCGCGACCACGGGATCCGGGTCGGCGGACCAGGCCTGGCGCAGCTCTTCGGCGTGCGGGCTCTTCTTCACCACGTAGTTCACGAGCCAGTCGTGCACCTTGGGTGTGCGCGCCTCGCGCATCATGGCGTCCAACTCGTCACGCCCGAACGCCTTCGGGCGGCAGATCAGCAGCGCGAGCAGTCTCGCCGCGGTGTCGCCCGTCTCCCAGAGCAGGCACGCGAGTTCCTGCTGCGTCTTCAGCCGCTTCGCGAGCGCGCGCAGCTTGCTGAGGTTCACACCGTGATCGTCACGGCCACCTCAGCCTCCTGTCTGTATCGCGTGCGAGTTTGCGTGCGAGATTCGATTCAGCCTATGAGGGAAGCCGGCGTCCGACGGTCAGCCCGCGGTGCGCTCCACGGGGATCCACAGCTCAGCGTCCGCCTGTGCCCCGTCCTGCGAAAGGCGGGTGCGCAGGATCTCGGGTCCCGGCCTGCTCTCGTACGGATTGGACGGGAACCACTGCGTGAACACGTCCCGCCACAGGTACTGGAGTGCGTGCGGGAACGGGCCGGAGTTCTCGAAGACCGCCCAGGTCCCCGCCGGGACGGTGAGCGCGTCCAGGTCCTCCGGTGCGGCGGTCGAGGTCACCACCGCGTGGTAGTAGTCGAGTTCGGTTCCCTCCGCCCGGCTCGGGTCGAGGTTGTCGCTGACTCCGACGATGCCCTCCGGCTGCTGATCGGAGAGCGCGGTGATGCGCTGCATCGTGTCCGCGTCGATGCCGCGGATGAAGTCCGCGATCGCCGGATTCATCCCCTCGTGGACCAGCGGGACCCTGACCTTCTTGCCGACGACCTGGAACTGGTCCTTCTCCACGACCCGGTATCGCATGCTGCCGCTCCCCTCGACGATGAGACGGAAGGACATCCGAGGCTGAGCATGCAGAGCGGCACCGTCCCGCCGGGCCTCACCCGGCCCCACACCGTGTACGGCACGGAACGCACGCGCGAACGCTTCCCCCGAGCCGTAGCCGTAGCGCACCGCGATGTCCAGCAGCGTCCGCTCCCCGGCGAGCACCTCCGCGCCCGCGATGGTCAGCCGCCTGCGCCGGATGTACTCCGACAGCGAGATCCCCGCCAGTGCGGAGAACATCCGGCGGAAGTGGTACTCCGACGTCATCGCGATCCGCGCGAGATCGGTCACCTCGATCCGCTGATCGAGATGCGACTCGATGTGATCCAGCGCCTCGTTCAGCCGCTCAAGCACTTCGGGCTCCTTCCCTTTACGTCCCTCACGTCAGGAAGGCCGCACTCCCTGAGTACTACACATACATCACGCATCGCACGCATCACTTGCGCAGGAGCCGGGCGTCCGCTCCGGCGTCCTGGAGCAGCTTCACCGTCTTCTGGTGGTCGCGCCCGCCGTCGCCGAGGATGACGGCCTCAAGCAGCGCGGTCCAGCTGAGGTTGTTGACGTGGTCGATGTCCACATCGATGTCCGGGTTGGTGGTGACCTCCCGGATGTAGGCGACGTGGCCGTGCTCCCCGGCCGGGATGAGGGAGGTGCCGCCGTACCGGTTGAGGATCGTGTAGTCGGGGTCGGCCCCGGCATCGACGAGCAGCCGGGCGGCCTCGACGTGATCGCCGGTGGCGGCCAGGAGGAGCGGCGTACGGCGGCTGCTGTCACGGGTCTCCAGATCGGCACCCCGCTCGATGGCGCTGCGCACCGCGTCGGCGTCACCGGATCGCGCGGCGTCGAGCAGGTCCCGGCCGGCGGCGGGGTCGGCGGCCGTCCGCTGCGGCTTCGTGGCGGGGGAGGGCGGGTCGGACCGGGTGGCCGACGGCTTGCGCTCGGCGGCGGCGTTGCCGTCGGCCGCGGGACTGCCGCAGGCGGTCGCGAGCAGGCCCAGGCCGAGGAGGGGTACGAGCAGGAGGGCTGCGGGGCGTCATGTGCGGGCGGGCCGGTGTGCGTGCGCTGGGCCCGCACTGTCCATGCTCGGGCGGGCCGGGGGCCTGAGCGGTCGCTGAACCGGACGGAGCTGCGGGGGCGTTGGGTCGACCCCTGTGTCGGCCGTTCGGTTGATGCGGGGTGTGCGTGTCTGTGGTGGTGCGTTGAGCGTGGTGTGCATACGTCGTGCCGGTCGCGGCGGGACGCTGCATAGGGTTGCGGGCATGACCGGGACACGGGGGCGGTGGGCCGAGTCGGATCCGGACAGCGGCGTCGAAGATGCGACGGTGCTGGTTCTGGAGTGGCTCGGGGAGCAGGGCGGTTGCCGAGTGCATGGACAGGGCGCTGCTTCGGCTGCGTGAGGCCGGGCTGGTTGTTCCTTTCTGAGCTTGTGCGGGGTGGCCGTTGTCAGTGGGTGATGCCTGGCAGCTGTCGCGGTCTCGCTAGGGTTCGGTCGTATGACCGATCGCGTACTGGAGCTTCTGCGCAGCCGCCCCGACCTGGCCGAACTGGCCGCGTTCCCCTTCAACTTCGACGTGAGCCGGGCGTACCACGTCGAGGACGTACACCTGGCGTCAGGTGCGCCGCTGGAGCCGATCGCGGGCGACGACACCGGCGGCACGTACTTCCTGTGCGCGGATCAGGCGGTGCTCCACGCGTCCTCCGAGGGCGACGCCGTACTGATCGCCGACAGTGTCGGGGAGGCGCTCGAGATGCTCGTCCGGTTGCCCGAGTGGTGCGAAGGCCTCACCGCCGAGCTGGACGAGGAGGGCCTGCGGGCCCAGGTGCGTGCGGGGGACGATGAAGCGCGCGAGGAGTTCGCGCCTGAACTGGACGCGCAGCGGGCGGCGTTGGTCAGCGGTCTCGGCCTGCCGGACCGGCCGCTGGTCGAGCTCTTCGCCCTGACGGATTCGGCCGCCGGGCGCACCGAACCGGACCATGTCCTGCTCAACTCCCGTGACCTGTGCGCGTATCGGCTGCACGATTCCTACCGGCAGTGCCTGCGCGACGTCGTCCTCGGCCCGGGACGGGAGACCTTGGAGCGGATGCGCTCCGGCGACCTCGGCGCGCGGGAGGAGGCGGCCGCGGATCCGGTGCTCCGGGCTGGGGTGCTGCGGGCGGCGCAGTTCGACCGCCGGGACGGCGACCTGCCGTTGCTGCGCTTCTTGCTGGAGCGCGAGGATGCCGAGCGGAGCGAGTGGTTCGAGGAGCGGCGTCTTGCCGCGGTGCTGGTGGCGTCGTACGGGCAGGACCAGGATGTTCCGCTGCTGCGGTCGGCCACTTCGGGGCAGGTCACCGACGGCGCCGGTGCCGTGGAGTGGGCCCGCGCAGAGGAGGCGAAGCGGCACGGGCGGGATGCGGATGCGGAGGCGGAGAGCGAGTTCACCTGGATCGAGCTGGCTCACCGGCAGGGGCGCACCGAGCACGCCCGAGCGGCGCTCATCCGCCTCCTGGACGACACGGGCCCGCACGCGGACCGGCTCAGGGAACTGAGCCGCGCGCTGGAGCGCATCGGCGACCACGCACAGGCGGCCCGCGCCCAGTTCAACCTCCTCTCGCTCCAGGACACGGCACGGGACCGGGCCTCGGAGGCGTACATCCTGGCCCGCCTGGAGCGCGGCAAGGGCGACCTCGTGGCGGCGGGGCGAGCCCTGGAGCGGGCGCGGTCGGCGGTCGGCGTCGGCGGCGCCGCTCTGGACAGCACGGTGGCGGAGTGGCACCGCCGAGGGCTCGGCAGGCTGATCACGGAACAGCACCTGGAGCTGACGCTGGCCGCGGTCGAGGCGGGCGATGCGGACCTCGCGCGGGCGACGATGGCGCATGGAAAGCTCCTGCTCAACACGGTCGGCAAGCAGTCGGCGAAGGCGTTGAGCGGCCTCTCGACACGGGCGAAGTGGGCGGTGGCCGGGCTGGGCAGGCCCGGCGCCTGACGCCCTCCCCCTCGCGGTCGTCCCCATCCGGGCGCGACGCTGACCAAAGAGACAGAACGTTTCCATGCCCAGCTTCGAGATCACACCGACAGGTACGGTCCGCCTTCGGTGAGGCCCCTCCAGGGTCTGCGGCCCCCGCAGACCCAACCGCATCGGTGTTACGTCCTGCGCCATCGAGTCCGTCCACGGCCGCGAACTGACCAGGCCGACCCCGGCCGCCGCATGTCGGATGTCCGCATGTCCGGATGTGACAGGGAATCGTCATTGCGGCCATGGACGGTGGTGGTGAGGATGGGGGCATGCCCACTCCGCACCGTGTCGTCATCGCGGTCTTCCCCGATGTCGACCTCCTCGACGTCACCGGCCCGGCCGAGGTCTTCGCGCTGGCCAACCGGGAGACCGCGGGCCGCTCCGGCTACCAGGTCCGCCTCGCCGGGCCCGCCGGCGGTGAGGTGCGGACTTCCGCGGGTGTGCGCCTCATGGCCGATCTCGCCTTTGACGAGGTCGGCGGCCAGGTCGACACCCTGCTGGTGCCCGGCGCGGTCGACATGACCGAGGACGGCCCCGTCGCCCGCATCGACACCGACGCCGTGGCCTGGGTCAAGGAGACCGCCCCGCACGCCCGGCGCGTTGCGTCGGTGTGCGTCGGCGCGCACGTCCTGGCCGCGGCCGGACTGCTCGACGGGAAGACGGCGACCACCCACTGGTCGACCGCCGCCCAGCTGGCCTCCGACCATCCGGCCGTCACGGTCGACCCGGACCCCATCTTCGTACGCACGGACCGGGGCCGGCTGTGGACAGGGGCCGGGATCAGTGCCTGCCTGGACCTCGCGCTGGCCCTGGTGGCCGAGGACCTCGGCGAGGATGCCGCGCTCGCCGTGGCCCGGCAGCTGGTGATGTACCTCAAGCGGCAGGGCGGCCAGAGCCAGTTCTCCGTCCCGCTCAGCCGCCCCGCCGCCTCCCGGCGTGACATCGACGAACTGCGCCTGTGGATCGCCGATCACCTCGACGCGGACCTGTCCGCGGAGGCCCTGGCGGCCCGGATGTGCCTGAGCGAGCGGCACTTCGCCCGCGTCTTCAAACAGGAGACGGGCACCAGTACGGCCGGCTATGTCGAGGCCGCCCGCGTGGAGGCGGCACGCCGCCTGCTCGAAACCACCGACTGCCCGCTCGACCAGGTCGCCACCGCCGCCGGGCTCGGCTCGGCGGAAACCCTGCACCGGGCGTTCAAACGGCAGCTCGCGACCACGCCGGGGGCCTACCGCCGCCGCTTCCGCACCCAGACCACCTGACCCGTTTCACGTATCCATCCACCATCCGTCTCTCCGCCGCAGGCGGGCCCCCTGTGGCTTCGCCATGCCCTTTCCCCCATGAAAGGTTCCCCATGAGCACGAATCAGCTGAGCACGAACCAGCCCTCGACGACCCTGCGTGACGTGATCGGCCTGGACAACCAGCCGCCCCGGCTGAGCGAATCCGTCCTGATCCTGATCGACTTTCAGAACACCTACCGCAGCGGCGTCATGGCCCTGGACGGCGCCGAGCAGGCCCTCGCGGCGGGCGCCCGTCTGCTGGAGCGGGCACGCGCCGCGGGCACCCCGGTCGTCCACGTCATCAACGACGGTGGCGAGGGCACCCCGTACGACATCCGCGCCCACATCGGGGCCATCAGCGAGGAGGTCGCCCCCGTGCACGGCGAGGCCGTCGTGGTCAAGCAGTTCCCCAACTCCTTCCACCTCACGGAACTGGAGAAGACGCTGACCGAACTGGGCGCCGCGCCGGGCAGCGGCAAGGACCTGATCCTCGGCGGCTTCATGACGCACATGTGCGTCAACTACACGGCCCAGGGCGCCTTCAACCTCGGCTACCGGCCCACCGTCGTCGCCGAGACCACCGCCACGCGCGCCCTCACCACGCCCGACGGCACCGTCCTGCCCGCCGCCGGGCTCCAGGCCGCCGCACTGACCGCGATCACCGACCTGTTCGGCACGGTTGTACGCAACGTCGAGGCTCTCCCGGCCTGAGGAGCTTGAGAAGCTTGAGGGGCCTGAAGGGTCAGAACGATTACAGCTTGCGGGCCAGACCGCCGTGCTCGCCGATGGGCCCCGGCACGGGGGCGGTGCCGTCCGGCCGCCAGAGCGGGACCGAGACGACCCCGGGCTCAAGCAGCTCCAAGCCGTCGAAGAACGCCGTGATCTCGTCGACGGAACGCAGGAAGTAGGGGACGGCGCCGGTTTCGTTGTAGGCGTCCTGGGCCTGCTCGTAATCGGCGTCCGTGCCCCGTGAACCGTCGTTGATGGAGAGGAAACTGCCGGACGGCAGCCCCTCCATCAGACGGGCGACGATGGCGCGCGCCTGGTCGTAATCGGCGACGTGGCCAAGGATGTTGCTGAGGATCAACCCCGTGGGGCGCGAGAGATCCAGCGTCTCCGCGGCCGTCGCCAGGATGCGGTCGGGGTCGGACAGATCGGCGTCGATGTAGGCGGTCGCCCCCTCCGGGGTCGAGGTGAGCAGGGCGCGGGCGTGCGCGAGCACCATCGGGTCGTGGTCGACGTAGACGATCCGCGTCTCGGGGGCGAGCCGCTGGGCGACCTCGTGGGTGTTGTCCCCGGTCGGCAGACCCGTACCGATGTCGAGGAACTGCCGGATGCCCGCATCGTCGACCAGGTACGTGATGGTGCGGCGCAGGAAGGCACGGCTGCTGCGGGCGACGGTGACGATGCCGGGGAAGACGGCGCTGTACGCGTCACCTGCCGCCTCGTCGACGGCGTAGTTGTCCTTCCCGCCCAGCCAGTAGTTCCAGATACGCGCCGAGTGCGGCACAGAGGTGTCGATCTGCTGCTGCGCCGCAGACCCGGGCGTCGTCGCAGGGTCGGTCATGGGTACCGTCCGTCTTTCCACCGAGGCGTGAACTGTTTCCACGGCACAACCTACGTCCCAACGATCAGTACGCGTACACCAGTTCACCCTTCGGGTGTGTGCTGCGGGTGTTGGGCGAGCGCCGTGGCGGCGGCGTCGAGGATGCCCCCGAACGTGCGCGTGATGATCGGCCGGGCGAGGCGCCGGGTGAGCAGCGGGCCGAGCAGCGGGACGCCGATCTCGGCGCGGGTGCTCCAGCGCACCAGGGTGCCGCCGTCGACCTCCGCGAACGTCATACGGCCGATCTCGTGCCGGGCCGGCGGCAGGCTGCGCTCGACGACGTACTCGGTGGCGTACGGCGGGTCGTAGCGGGTGATGCGCTCCCGGAACCAGCCGATCAGCCAGAGGTGACTGCGCACCGCGCCGACGCCGTAGGGCGCGCTCTCGCCGCGCCGCGTCAGGCGGCAGCGCACCACCAGGGGCGAACGGGTGTAGTTGGTGGTCGTGGTGAGCCAGGCGAACACCTTCTCGACCGGGGCGGCGATGACGCGTTCGACGGTCATGGTTTCCATGGTCAGAGTCCTCCTCTGTCGAGTGGGCGCACCGCGTCGGCGCGGCGCAGCTTGTCCGGGTTGCGCATGCCGTAGAGGCCGGTGATCCGTCCGTCGTGGATCTCGAACGCGACCAGCCAGTCGAGTGCGTCGCCGGTGAGGAACCGGGCCGCGGGCATGCCGTTGTAGGTGGCGGGCTCGACACGGGTCGTCGAGCCGGTGGTGCGGATCACGCCGAGGACGAAGCGGGCGACGTCGTCGCGGCCGGTGATCGGACGACGGGCGGCGACCACCTTCCCGCCGCCGTCGGAGATCTGCACGACATCGGGCGCCAGCAGGTCCATCAGATCCTGGATCCGGCCGGTCGACGCCGCGAGCAGGAACCGCTGGACGATCTGCCGGGTGGCGTCGGAGTCGGGCTCGAAGCGGCGGCGCCGCGCGTGGACGTGCCGACGTGCGCGGTGGGCGATCTGACGGACGGTTACCTCGGCCTTGCCGATCGACGCGGCGATCTCGCCGTGGGTGTAGCCGAACACGTCGTGCAGCACGAACACCGCGCGCTCGGTCGGGTTGAGTGTCTCCAGGACGAGCAGCATGGCCATCGACACCGACTCGGCCAGGATCGCGTCCTCGCTCACCTCGGGTACGGTGCGGATCGGCTCGGGCAGCCATGGGCCGACGTACTCCTCGCGCCGGGCCTTGACCGCGCGCAGGTGGTTGAGGCCCTGCCGGGTCACCAGGCGGACCAGGTAGGCGCGCGGATGCTCGACCGTCGCCGGATCGACCGCGCTCCACCGCAAGTAGCTCTCCTGCAGCACGTCCTCGGCGTCGGCGGCGCTGCCCAGCATCTCGTAGGCGATGGTGAACAGCAGCGGACGATGCTCGGTGAAGGCGTCCTCAGCCATGGCCCGCCCCCACGGCAAGCACTTGTCGGTACCTCGACATCACACCCGGCTCCTCTCGTCGGACGCCCCTCTCGTCGGACGCCCACCTCCTCGGACGCCCATCGAGACACTCCGGACCGGCGAACCGTGACAGTCCGCCGCGGTGATTCACTTCACATCCGGTCGGGGCGGCCCGTCAGCGCTGCTGCGGGAGGCCCAACATCCGTACCAGCTGGGCGAGTTCCTCCTGGAAGAGCTTGTCAGGGCTTGCGGTCTGGGTGCGCAGATGGCCGTAGACCTCCAGCGACACCAGGCCGTGCAGATGACCCCAGACGCGGAGCGCGAGGGCGACGGCCGCAGGCGGCAGCTCCGGGAAGGCCGGGCGCACCTTGTCGAGCAGCCCCGCGTCGAAGTCCGACCATGCGAACTCGCTGTCCTCGTAGAGGTGTTCGGCGTGCGGCCAGGCTGCGGCCGCCAGGGCGGTGAGCCCGGTGCAGACGCGGCGCGCGGCGTCCGGGGCGGCGCCGCCTTCGGGGGAGTGGTAGCCGGGAACGGGATCTCCGTAGATGAGCCGGAAGCCCTGCGGATTGGCCAGGGCCCAGTCCCGGAAGGTGCAGGACCAAGCGTGGATGCGGGCGGCCGGGCTCTTGGCGGAGGTGGCCTCCCAGGAGCTGTCCACGGCGTCCGCGAGGGCCGTGTACACGTCGTTGATGAGCACGGTGATCAGGTCGTCCCGGGTGGCGAAATACCCGTAGATGGCGTTCGCGGTCATGCCCATCTCACGGGCGATGGCCCGCAAAGTGATGGCGTCGGGGCCGCCCGATGCCATCAGCGCCAAGGCCACGTCCTTGATTTCGGCGGTCGTCTCGGCCCGTAGCCGCTCGCGCCTGCCCCTGCTGCCTGTAACTGCCACGCGGCCAATCTACAGCGTCAATTTTATGCATGCCGTGCGAAAACTGCACGCCGTATAGTTTCCGCACGGCGTCACCAAGAGGAGGCGTCGTACCTTCGCATGCACAGGGGAGAGCCATGCACATCGGAGTCATCGGAGCGACGGGAACCATCGGCAGCCGGGTCGTCACCGAAGCGCTGAGCCGGGGGCACCACGTCAAGGCGTTCAGCCGCGACGCCTCGTCGGCCGCGGGCAAGGAACAGCGGGAGAACATCACTTGGTCCAGCCTCGACGTCCTGGACCCCGCGGCCGTCGCCGCCGCCCTGCCCGGCCTCGACGTCCTGATCAGCGGATTCCAGCCCGGCAACGCCGCCCACGACATCACGGACACCGTGCGGCGCTCGATCGCCGACCCCACCGTCTACGCCGCCGCGGCGCGCGCCCTGCTGAAGGCGCTGGAGAGCCACCCCCGGACCCGGCTGATCGTCATCGGCGGCGCGGGCAGCCTGGAGGTGGAACCAGGAGTGGTGCGAGCCGACTCCGACGAACTGCTGCACGCGACCCTGGACCAGGTCGGCCTGCCCCGCGCCTATGCGGCGGCCGTGCGCGGCCATCGGGACGCCCTGAACGTCCTGCGCACGTCGAACCGCCTGTGGACCTACTTCAGCCCCGCCGAGGACATCGCCCCCGGCGAACGCACGGGCCGCTTCCGCACCGGCGGTGACCAGCCCGTTCTGGACGCCGAAGGCCGCAGCCGCATCTCGGCCGAGGACGCCGCCGTCGCCCTCGTCGACGAGGCGGAACTGCCCCGCTTCGTGCAGCGCCGCTTCACCATCGGGTACTGAAGTCGCGCCGAGGGCGCTTCATGCCTGAGCGATGAGTTCGGGCGGCGGATCGGGTCTGCCCTGGTATGACGCGCATCATCGCTGACATCTCGGTCTCCCTCGACGGCTTCGTCACCGGGCCCGACCCCGGCCCGGAAAGCGGACTGGGCACGGGCGGCGAGGCCCTGCACACCTGGGCGTTCTCCGACGACCCGGACGACCGCCGGGTCCTGCGCGAGGCGACCGCCCGCTCGGGAGCCGTCATCCTCGGCCGCCACCTCTTCGACGTGGTCGACGGGCCGCACGGCTGGGACGACAAGGTCGGCTACGGCGCGGCCGAGGTGGGCAAGCCCGCGTTCGTCGTCGTGACGAGCTCGCGTCCGGAGTCGGTGCGGCTCACCGGCCTCGACTGGACGTTCGTCACCACCGGTCTGCCCGACGCCGTCACGGCCGCGCGCGAACACGCCGAGGCGGCGTCGTCGGCCGGCGGCAAGGACCTCGACGTCGTCCTCATGGGCGGCGGAGCCACGGTCCGTTCGGCGCTCGACGCCGGGCTTGTCGACGTGCTGACGCTGCACCTCGCGCCCGTCGTGCTGGGTGCGGGGACACCACTGTTCACCGGCGGAGCGCCGCGCACGCTGGTGCAGCGGAGCGTGACCCCCACATCGACCGCGACGCACCTGACCTACGACGTCCTCTGACGACGCGAGCGCACCGTCGGCCCGGTTCAAGCCTTCTTCGTCTCCAGCACGTTCACCTTCTCCAAGGAACGGTGCCGGTGATGCGCCTCCGCGATCGCCGCCAGTGAGGGGCGATCCAGCGCGCGATAGGCCATCACGAGGAGTTCGCCCGCGAGCTCCTCGCGGGCCGGGTCGCCGCCCGATGCCCAGTGCAGGTCGCGGCCGAGGAGGAGGGCCTCCGTCGGATCGCCCGCCGAGCAACGGCTGCGGGCTTCCTCCACGTTCGCCTGCAGCGCCTCGGCGTCGTCGAAGAGGGCGTACATGTACGTCGCGAACTTGTACTCGTCGGCCCCGTTGTGGGCAGGGCGGTCCAGCACGGATTCCCCCGATGCGAGTGCGCCCGCGCCGTCCAGCGTCGTGACCCGGTCGGAGTCCACGGGCGGGATGGCCCAGTCGTACGCCCTGGAGTAGACGAGGCCGACCTCGGTCCTGTCGCCGGTCTCGAAGGCGGTCAGGGCATCGCGCAGCAGGGCAAGGCGGGAGCGCCGTGCGGCCACTTCCTCGTCCTGCACGTCGTCGTCGAGGTCGCGCCAGACGAGTTCGAGGATCGCGCGCACCGCCTCCAGCGGGGTGCACGAACGTGTGTTGATGCCGCCGCCGTCGTTGTTGTAGTACGACGCGACGCCGCTGCAGGTGCGGCCGTCGTCGAACCACAGCCCGTGGTGCAGACCGTCGGAGCCGCCGTGCAGGAAGGTCAGGAACTCGGGCGGGTCACGGTAGTAGCGACCGTGCACGCGTACGTCGATGCCGTCGCGCGGCCGCAGACCAGGGTCTGCGAACAGGTCCATGATGCCGACGGGGCTCACGTCCAGGTCCGCGAGCGCCTGTTCCTCCACGGGGCCGAGCGAGCCCAGGAACGTCCAGAACCGGAAGACCGACTCGGGCAGTTCGAACCCCCACTCCCGCAGGAAGCGCTCTTCGACGGCGGCCCGGCCCGCCGCACTCTCCGTCTGCTCCGCCATCCCAAGCCCTCCCAGGTCGAGGCGCACGCACGCCCACCGGCACACAAGAAGCCCGAGGCTATCGAACCGTCGACACGGCCGACACGGCGCTCACCCTCGACCAGCCCGGATGCCACGGCCGTCGGTCGCGCCGTGGAATCATCGTCCGTCCGTCCGACAGGGGCGCATGACAGTGAAGGCGGTGCCGGGCATGACGGCAGGTTGGGAGTGGGACGAGACGCTGTTCTCGGGAACGGCCGCCTACTACCAACGCGGTCGGCTGCCTTACGCCCCCGGCCTTGCGGACGAACTCGCCGAGGTTCTGCACCTGGACGGGCGCGGACGCCTCATCGACGTGGGCTGCGGACCGGGAACCGTCGCCCTGACCCTGGCGCACCTGTTTGCCGAGGTCGTCGGCGTCGACCCGGACCGCGGGATGATCGCCGAGGCCGGGCGCGTGGCCACCGAGCGCGGAGTGGCAGGGAAGGCGCGGTGGGTGCGGGCCCGGGCCGAGGAACTGCCCGCGGGGCTCGGCACGTTCACCGTCGCGACCTTCGCCCAGTCCTTCCACTGGATGGACCGTGACCTGGTGGCGTCGACCATCAGGGACCTGCTCGAGCCCGGTGGAGTCCTCGTACACATCTCGGACGAGAAGTCGGAGCCCCGGGCCACCGAGGGCCTCCCGTATCCGGCGGTCCCCTATGCGGCGATGGACGAGCTGGTCGGACGCTACCTGGGACCGGTCCGCAGGGCCGGCCGCGGCGTGCTGCCCCAGGGGACACCCGGCGGTGAGGCGCTGATGTTCGCCCGCGCGGGATTCACCGGACCCCGGCGTCATGTGGTGCCCGGCGGCCAGGCGTTGGAGCGCACGGTCGACGACGCGGTCGCGGGGGTGTTCTCGATGTCGTTCTCGGCCCCGCACCTGTTCGGCGTGGACCGCGACGCCTTCGAGGCGGACCTGCGCCGCCTGCTCCTGGACACCTCCCCGTCCGGCCGCTTCTCAGAGCGCCAGCCGAGCACCGAGGTCTTTGTGTGGGCGAAAGGCCCCGCCGAGCTGTGATCAAGCGGTGGTGCGGTACGACCCGGCGGCAGCCGTCGTTCTCCCAACTCGTAGGGTCGGAGGGGTGAACCACGACGACGCCCTCGCCGCACCAGCAACTCCCGATCCCGCCTTGCCGATGCTGACCGTCGCGCAAGCCGTACGCCTGCGGGCCCTGGCCGCCCCGTACTGCGAGGACGGTCGCAGCTATTCCTTGCACAACCTGGCGCAGCAGTGCCGCCATGCGCCGGAGGACCGCTGGCCGGCCTTGGTGGAGGCGCACTTCGCCGCCTTGCGGGAAGGGAGCCGGGGTGGCGAGAGCGCCGAGGAACTGCTGCGCGGCGTGCATGCGCGGCTGCTGCCCACGGATTCGATCGGCCCCGAGCTTGCCGGTGCCCTGCGCTACGCACGCGTGGTGGCCGATGGGCTCGTCTTCGCCTACGGCCTCGACATGCCGACCAGCGTCCGGATCCTGACCGACGCCGACGTGGAGCGCGCCGGTCTTGAGGAACTGGGCCGTGCGGCGTACGCGAACGTCATGCGCGTACCCGTCGAACACGAGGAAGTCCCGGTCGAGGGAGGGGCGTTGCTGCACTCCGTGTACGGCGACTCCCCGTTCATCGCGAGCAAGGCGCTGTTCCTGTCCGAAGCGGCCCGGCAGATCACCGGCGAGGCACTGCCCGACGCCGGGGCCCTGGTCGTCATGCCGCAGCGGAATCTCCTTGCGTACCACCCGATCGCCGACGGCTCCGTTGTCGACGCCGTCAACGGCCTTGCCGCGTACGCCTTCGGGGCCCACGAGGACGGACCGGGCGCGCTGTCCCCGCGGGTCTACTGGTGGCACAAGGGCGCGCTGACGTCGCTCACGGTCATAGACCCCGACACCCGTACCTTCTCGTTGCGGCCGCCGCCGGAACTGCTCAGCCTGATGAAGGGCCTGGTCCGCCTCGACGGCGCCGGACGGCTCGCCACGAGCACCACCGCCGAGGCGCCCGACACAGCTCAACTCACCCGCACCACAACCGAGTCGATAACCCGGCTCACCCAGGAGCCGGCCGGACTGGGTGACGCCTTCGCCTCGGCTCTCACACTCGCCCACAGCCATTGCGCCGCCGACCCCCAACTGGCGCACATCGACACCTGGGACGCCTGGGCCACCGCCGTACAGCTCGGCTCCGCGCTGTTCACCGGCGCGCAGGCGCAGAAATGCCGACTGGGCGAGGACATCGAACCGCAGCTGCCCGCCATCGCCGCCGAGCCCCCCGCGGACGCTCGCGCCTGGCTCGACGCCTTCTACCTCGCCCTCGCGTGCCGCCGACAGGACCGGGCCGACCGGCTGTGCCAGGTGCCGCTTGAGGCGCTGCGGCAGGACGACTCCGTGGACGCCTACGTGCTGCACTGGATCGACACGCTGCAGACCTACTGGTCCCAGCAACCCATGGACGACGTCGTACAGAAACTCCTGGCCACCATGGAAACGTCCATGCCCGAGACCGTGACCCACGCGCCGATGGACTTCGTGAACCAGATCGACTACCAGCCCATCGCCCTCTTCCACCGCCTGATCGCCCGCGACCACGACACCTTCAACGAGACCCTCGCCGAAGCCGTCGCACACCACGGCGCGTACTGGGGCGACTCGGCGGCGCCCCGGGCCCAGGTGGCGCTCGGCCCGCTCGCGATGGCGAGCCTGGCCTACGACTACGGGTTCCCCGTCCCTCTGAAGCAGCCGCACCTGCCCACGTACCTGCTCAACCGCGAGCGGATCGAGGAGCTTCCCGGCTGAAGGCCAGGAGCAGCGCGGCGGTCCGTGCCGGTTCCTCCAGGATGGGCGTGTGTCCGGCACCGGGCAGCAACTCGACTGTCGCTCCCGGTACGACGCGGTAGTCGGCCGCGGACGAGGGCCGCCACCTGCGGTCCTGCTGGCCGAAGATCACATGCAGTGGCTTGCCGAGTGCCAGCAGCCGATCCGGGAGCGCCTGCTGGGAACTGCCGGATCCGCTCGTCGGTCGGTGGCCATTGCGCGGGGTCGATCGGGGCGGACTCCGGTGCGATGAAGGCGTCCATGCTGGGGCCGGTGTTGATGAGTACGAGCGCGGTCACCAGCCCCGGGCGTTGCTCGGCGAGAGCGGTGGCGGCGTAGCCACCGCTGGAATGGCCGACGACGACGGCGTGCTCGACGCCGAGCCGATCAAGCGCCGTGCCGAGCCTGCGCCCCTGCTCGGGGATCTCGTAGCTCCGGCCGACCGGTTCGGCCGAACGACCGTGCCCCGCCCGGCCCGAAACCGATCGTGCCGGGCGTCTGCTCGACTCCCGACGGAGCACAGGTGGGCGCCGCGTTCAACGCGGGCGCCAGCAGCGCCGACTACGCGGCCCGCTTCGGGGCGCTCCATCTCGTGACGGAGGTGCCCTACTGGTCCGACGGCCGCGTCGCGACCAGACCGAAAGCGGCCGCACCCACCAGGAGATCGCCACCGCCGGGGCGGCGGCGCGGCGCGAGCTGATCGCGACACCCGGCGCGGCCCTGGACGCCGTCTCGGACGATCTCACCGTGCACTCGCCGTTCCGCCGCTCGACCGAGACCACACTGGATACGTTCCGCACGCTCACCGAACAGGTGGAAGCGCTGGGCGGCCTGGATGACCGGCCCCCGCCGTCCACGAGCAACATCGCCTGCTCACCGAGCGATTCGACCTCTGTTCACGGAAGCCGAGGCCGACTCCCCGGGCCCGGCGATCGAGCTGCGCAGGCTGGTCTCGGTACAACTGGGCGCCATTCTGGTGGCTGCCGCTTCTCGCTCGGATTCTGTTGCCGGTTAGGGGCGAGGCAGGGGGCGGATGCGCGGTTGCGTCACGTCCCTGGTGCCGGGGCGGCGTCCCCTCGCTCCCGAGGGCTGATCCACAGCGCCTCGGCCAGCGCGCACAGTTCGCCCTCGGCCGTCGCGAGCGCCACTCCCACGGTGACCTTCCGGCCCTCGGCGGCGATGGGCCAGGCATAGGACACATGGCGCTCGCCCGCTCGCACCGGCCGCAGCTGTGTCCCGGTGAGCGCGGCCGTCACCGAGCCCGGCCTCATCAGCCCGAGCCTGATGCCCGCCCAGCCGCCGGGGCAGTCGAGGGTCGACCAGACCATTTCCGGCGCCAACGTACCGTCATCGAGAGCGAGTTCGGCATCGGGGACCCAGGCTGCGGCGAGCAGCTCGCGCCCGGGGACAAGGGACGAAAAGACCCGTACACCGCGCCCCGCAGGCACCGGGCTGCAGCCGAAACAGTCGGGAATCGGCGGCGGGAACTTGCGGATGTACCCGAGATAGTCCTCGGTGGCCGCCCGCGCCTGCTCCCAGGTCGGCATCTTCGGCGGATCGAGCAGCAGCTCGGCGGGCGCGCACGCCACCAGGGTGCCGTTCTCGGCGTCGCCGAGCAGGCAGCCGCCGTCCGGGGCCTGCGTAACCTGCAGCGGAGTATCGGGACGCACCGCGCCACGGAAGTCGACGCGTACCGTCTTGGCCTCCGCGCGGGCGGCAAGCAGCCCGGCGACATAGCCGCCGAAGGCCACCCCCGGGTAGCCCGTCGCATGGGTGGGGACGCTCAGAATCGGGCTCGCTGTCATGGTCGTCCACCCCATCACACCACCGCTCGACAGGCGAGGCAGGGAGAGGAACAGTGATGGAGATCGCGGCCTCACGACCCCCACTCGCTGAACCGCCTTGATGTCAGGCTCACTTGAGGTGCGTACGTCAACGCACGAGCGGTGTCGCCGGCGTGCTCACACCGTCCCGCGGCCGACCGGTGCCGTACTCGTACGCACGATCAGCTTCGGTTCGACGGACGCCGGTTCGTGCTCGGCGTCGGGGTTCTCGATCAGCCGCAGCAGATGGCCGAAGGCCAACGCGCCCATCTCGGCGAAGGGTTGGGCGACGGTGGTCAGGGACGGCGAGCAGTACTCGGCCAGGTCGATGTTGTCGACGCCGACCACGGAGATGTCCTGCGGAACGCGCCGGTCCAGTTCATGCAGGGCGCGGATCACTCCGAAGGCCATCTCGTCGCTGGCGGCGAACACCGCCGTCACGTCGGGGATACGGCCCAGGATGAGGCCGTTGCGGTAGCCGGACGAGGGGGACCAGTCGCCCTCCAGGACGGGTGGGGCCGTGCGGCCCTCCGCCTCCAGGGTCTCCCGCCAGCCCTTCAGGCGGCTCGCCGCGTCCAGCCATTCGCCGGGGCCCGCGACATGCCAGACCGTCTCGTGTCCGAGGTCGAGCAGATGGCGCGTGGCGAGGCGGGCGGCCTGGACCTGGTCCACTGCGACGACCTCGGAGGCCGCCGTGCGCGAGCCGTCGACGGTCACCGTGGGCAGGGAGTCCGTCAACTGCTCGATGCGGGGGCTCACATGGATGAGCGGGATGGCGAGGATGATCCCCTCGACGCGCTGGTCCGCGAGCCGGGACAGCGCCGCCTCGACCGCCGAGGTGTCCAGTGAGGCGGTGGAGGCGGTGGAGACCGAGTAACCGGCCTCGTACGCGGCGCTCTCGATACCGAAGGTCAGCGTAAGCCGGGAGTAGAACGTGGTCTGCAGCGTGACCACGCCGATCGTCCGGCTGCGCCCGGAGGACAGGATCCGGGCGGCGCTGTTCTTGCGGTACCCAAGCCGTTCCACGGCGGCGAGCACCTTGGCCCGCGTCTCCTCCCGGACGTTGGGATGGTCGGAGAGGGCGCGCGAGACCGTCTGCGCGGAGACTCCCGCGACCCGGGCCACGTCGGCCATGCCGGGCGGCCGTCCGCCGCCCTCGCCACCGTTCACTGCATCCATGCGTCCACTGTCTCCACGCGTCCTCACTTTGTTCCGTACGTAGCTCCGTACGTCGTTCCGTGTGCCGGATGATACCGGCCTCATCGCCGTCTCACCGGCCCGAGAGCGCAAGGGGAAAGACCTATTGGCATCGATAACATTCTCTGCCATAGTTCCGGCCATCGGTGCGCCGAATGAGGCCTCATGCGGCCCATGGTGCATCGATCCCACAGCAGGCCCCGCCCTCGGTGTCCGGGTCTGATCCCTGCCCACGAACACAAGGAGGGGCCGTGCAGAGGACCCGTATGCGCGTAGCGGGCATCGCCGCAGCCGTCACTCTCACGCTGGTGCTCGGCGGATGCTCGTCGTCCGGTTCGGATTCCGCCGGCGGCGGTGACGGGACCGGGACGCTGAAGTTCTGGGGCTGGTCGCCGGGGTACGCCGACGCGGTCAAGGCGTTCAACACATCGCACCCCGACATCAAGGTCGAGTACCAGGAAGTGCAGCCCGGCGCCAAGGGCGGCTACCAGAAGATGCTCAACGCGGTGCAGGCGGGCAACGCGCCCTGCCTGGCCCAGGTCGGCTACGAGACGCTGCCGAGCTTCGCCGCGCAGGGCGCCCTGAGTGACGTATCGAAGTACGCGAACGGCGACAAGGACGACTTCCATCAGGCGGCCTGGCGTTCGGTCTCCCTGGGGGACGCGGTGTACGGGGCGCCCGTCGACACCGGCCCGATGGCCCTCTTCTACAACAAGAAGGTCTACGACGAGCTGGACCTGAAGCCGCCGAAGACCTGGGACGAGTACAGGACCCAGGCCAAGAAGATCCACGCATCCGACCCCGAGCGCTACATCTCCTCGCCCTATCTGAACTACGACTACGCGGGTCTGTCCTGGCAGGCGGGCGCCAGCTGGTTCGGCATCGACGGCGACGCCTGGAAGGTGGGCCTCGCATCGAAGGCCAATGAGAAGGTCGCCGGATACTGGCAGGGCCTGGCCGACGACGGCCTGATCAGCAAGGCCCCCATGTACGACCAGTCCTGGTACACCGGAATTGGCAACGGTAACATCGCGTCCGTCGTGGGCGCCGTCTGGCAGGCCGGCGTCATCAAGGGCGGCGCCAAGGACGGCTCCGGCGACTGGGCCGTTGCGCCGATGCCGCAGTGGCAGGCGGGCGACACCGCGGTCGGCAACGCGGGCGGCTCGGCGACCGCGGTCCTCAAGGGCTGCGAGTCCACCGAGGCCGCGTGGACCTTCGCCCACTGGCTGAGCACCGACCGCAAGGCGTACGGCGGTCTCGTCGACAAGGCATCGCTCTACCCGGCCGCGCCCGCCCTCCTCGACCTGCCCCAACTCAAGGCCAAGGACCCCTACTTCGGCGGCCAGAAGATCTACGACGTCTTCGCGGCCGCGGCACCCAAGGTCAAATCCGACTGGACGTGGGGCCCCGTCATGACCAAGACCTCCGCGGACCTGGACGACGCGCTGGGCAAGGCCTGGGCCGGCAAGGGCA
Organism: Streptomyces sp. NPDC086554; assembly: GCF_040686095.1. Classification (NCBI taxonomy): domain Bacteria; kingdom Bacillati; phylum Actinomycetota; class Actinomycetes; order Kitasatosporales; family Streptomycetaceae; genus Streptomyces; species Streptomyces sp. NPDC086554. The sequence goes on along the minus strand of NZ_JBFBJK010000034.1, from coordinate 20,178 downwards.
CCTTCAAGGACGCCCTGCGCACCACCCAGGACAAGACGGTCGGCGAACTGAAGAACCAGGGCCTGAAGGTGACCGAGTAGGGCGGACGCCCCGTCGCTCCCGATGCACTCGTTGCTCCCGATCCACCCGGGACGGCCGGCCGCTGGGACCGGCCGCCCCGCCAGGCGTCGAACCGGAAGAGAGCTCGTGACCACAACACTCAGCGCGGCCGAACCTGCCGCACCACCGCGGCAGGACGCCCCGCCGCCCAGGCGCCGCGGCCGGGAGACGGCACTCACCAAGCGCACCCTGCTGCTGTTCGGCGGGCCGTTCGTGGCCCTGTTCGCGGCGATGTACATCGCGCCCATCGCCTACGCGACGGTGAGCAGCCTGTACGTCGTCAAGCGCTCGGGCCTCGGACTGACCGCGCCGACCAAGGAGTTCGACCCGCTGCACAACTTCGCGCAGGCCTTCGGGGACCACGACTTCCTCGCCGCGCTTGGCCGGGTGGGCCTGTTCGCCGTCGTCCAAGTCCCCTTGATGCTGGGCCTCGCCCTCGGCCTCGCCCTGCTCATCGACGCCAAGTCGGCCCGCGGCAAAGGGTTCTTCCGTCTCGCGTCGTTCCTGCCCTACGCGATCCCGGGCGTCAGTGCCGCCCTGGTGTGGTCGTTCATGTACTCCGCCGAATCCAGCCCGATCAACAACCTCGTCGAGCCGCTCGGCATCCAGATCCCGTTCTTCTCCAGCGGCTCGGTCCTGTGGTCGGTGGCGAACATCGTCACGTGGAGCTGGACCGGCTACAACATGATCATTATCTACAGTGCGCTGCAGCTGATCCCCGGTGAGGTCCTGGAGGCCGCGAAGATGGACGGCGCGTCCGCCCTGCGGATCGCCTGGAACATCAAGATCCCGGCCGTCCGCAGCTCACTGGTGCTCACCGCGGTCTTCTCGATCATCGGCTCCGCACAGCTCTACAACGAACCGACGGTGCTCCAGCCCATCTCCGGCGGCTCCGTCTCCTCCACGTTCACACCGATCATGTCCGCGCAGTCGGCGGTGGCGGCAGGCAACTACCACTACGCCGCCGCCCAGTCGGTGATCCTCGCCGTCGCCGTCGGCGTGCTGTCCTTCGTCTTCTTCAAGCTGACCAACCGGGGTGACAAGGCATGAGCACCACCGTGACGCGACCCGCCGCCCCGTCCGGGGCGCGCCGCACCGCCACGACGGCGCCGCGCCGGGAGACCACGGCGGCAGGCCGCGGCGTCGTCCTGACCCTGCTGCTGATCTCCACCGCGTACTTCCTCTTCCCGCTGTGGTGGCTCCTGGTCTCGGTGACCAAGCCCTTCGGCCGCCAATTCAGCGGCAGCGGACTCTGGTTCGACGGCTTCGGCCTCTTCGACAACCTCAGCCGGCTGACCGCGCAGAGCGACGGCATCTTCTGGCGCTGGATGCTCAACAGCGTCCTGTACTGCGGGATCGGCGCACTGGGCGCCACCCTGCTGTCGGCGATGGCCGGCTACCTCCTTGCCAAGTACGAATTCCGGGGCAAGGGCGCGCTGTTCGGGGCGGTCCTCGCGGCCGTACTGGTCCCGAAGATCCTCTTCACGCTGCCGCTGTACCTGATGTTCTCCGAGGTCGGCCTGATCAACAATCCCCTCGCCGTGCTGCTGCCCAGCATCGTCAGCCCGTTCGGCGTCTATCTGGCACGGGTCTTCGCCGCCCAGGCGGTGCCTGCCGAGGTGATCGAGGCCGGACGCCTCGACGGCGCGGGGGAGTTCCGCATCTTCCGGACGATCGCGTTGCCGATGATGCTGCCGGCGCTGGTGACGATCTTCCTGTTCCAGTTCGTGGAGATCTGGAACAACTACCTGCTGCCCGCGATGGTGTTGGGGGACGACCGCCTGCAGCCGGTCACCGTGGGTCTTGTCGGGTGGAACGCCGCTCATGGAGTGGCGGTTCCGGCGTCGTTGGTCGTGGTGGGTTCGCTGGTGTCGGTGGTCCCGCTGATCGTGGCGTTCCTGGCGCTGCAGCGGTTCTGGCGTGCGGGGATGACGGCGGGCGCGGTCAAGTGACGTGGGCGGCTCTCCGCTTCCGGGGATAGCGTGCTCCGATGACATGGCGAGAACCGACACATCGGACCGTGGACGGGCAGACGATCGACGGGGCCTGGTGCCACGTCTGGCGGCGCAGAGCGTGGGATGACGGGCACTTCCTCGACGATCTGATCGTTTTCGCGGACGGCGCGGTCAAGTGCGAGGAGTGGACCGACCTGCCCGGCCAGGAGAAGCTCCTGGCATCGGGCGACATCGCGATCACGGAGCCGGGAGCGCCAACGGCTCCTGCCCCACCGTCGAAGTGGCGTGCCCGATACGGCGAACCACTGACCCCGCAGGGATTCCTCCTCGAAGTCGCCGACAAGGTCGAAGAGTTGAGCGGGCGGCCCACGGCCGGGCAGCGCTGCCGGGAGGCGATCCGGCGTTTCCAGCAGGACCCCGGCGAGCCCAACCGCACCGCACTGCGAGAGGCCTACCTCGCGGTTCCACCGCACCTGCGTGTCTTCGTACTCGGCGACATGGACCACCAGGACCGCCCGCTGCGGATTCTGCTCACCGAGGTGGGGGAGGCCGTCGACGGGGACGGCCCGGTGGCGACACCGGACATGCACCAGCAGGCCCTGGACTACTTCCATCAGGTGGACCAGGCGGTCGAACGGGCGCAGGAACAGCGCGCGATGCGGTACGCCGACGATCCGGCCGAGGCGGGCCGGGCCGCCCTCACTTCGCTGGAAACGGTCTATCCGCAGGGCTGGCCGGACGCGCTCGGCCCGTTCGTCCTGCGCAACGAGTACCCGGCGCCGGTGGTGTTCGCCGGGGAAACCTACCCTTCCGTGAGCCACGGCTACTGGGCCCTGTCGGCGGCCGACCCCCTCGACCACGACCGGATACGGGACGCGCCGAGCGTTCGGGACGCGCACGAGATGGGCGGCCGGGTGGAGCGGAGAGCGGACTGGCCCAGGATGCGGCCGGCGGTGATGGACGGCTTGCTGGACGCGAAGTTCACTCAGCACCCCGAGCTCGCCGAGATCCTCCTCGCCACCGGGGACAGCGTGATCAGCTACACCGGCCTGTCGGACTCCCCGTACTGGAGGGACGCCGCTGACGGCCGCGGACGCAACTGGGTGGGCCGCCTACTGGAGTTGACCCGCGCCCGTCTCGTCGCCCGACGGGCGTTTCCGTATCGACGACAGCCACACCCGAACGAAACGGCAAGCTAGGGGCGCTGCTTCAACCGGTCGACGATCGCCCAGTCCACCACGTGTGACAGCTGGATGTACGTCTTGTCGCCGGACGCCGAAGTCCGCTCGTCCCGGAAGCCCAGGAATTCATAGGATTCCGGATCGAAGATGAGGTACTTGCCCTTCGCGAACGGACTCTTGGGGTATGAGATCCCCACCCCGGTGCGCCCGGCAGAGTCCTTCACCCCCGGAATCGCTGTGACCCCGGGCACCAGGGCCAGCGCCTCGTACGCGGCTGGACGCAGCCCCTGGGGCAGCACCGGCCACTTGAGGAGCTCGCCGAGCATGAAGTAGGCGTCGTACCAGTCGTGTTTGGTGAAGTCGCTGATCGGCTTGCTGGACGTTCCTACGCCGATGATTTTCGGGATGAGCTTCTTCGGGTCGGTCGGCAGCTTCTTCAGCTTGCTCCACTCCCGAGGCGGCCACACGCCCTCGCCCTTCTCCAAGGGCTTCTCCCAGATCACCCGGCCGAGCTCCATGGTCAAGGAGCGCTTGGAGCCGTCCACTGAGTCCCAGTTCACGTCCTCGTATGTCTTGACCGCGCCGGTCTTGCGCTCCGTCTCCTTGATGACCCGCTTCGAGTAGATGAACTGGTCGTCGCGCGGCGCCACAGTCTTCTCGTGCCTACCCGTCCGCACTGCTGCCCCGTTAAGTACCGTTGCGGCGCTGACGTTGCCCATCCGCGGGGTCTCGTCGGCGCCGCCCTCGGTGATCAGTACCGCCGTTCCCGTCACCGCCACAGCGGCCACGGCGGCTGTCGCGAGGCGGAGCGCGTGGCGGCGGCTGGGGGCGGCGTCGGTGTGCCGCTCCGCGCGCGCCATCGTGTTCAGGAGTCGGTGGCGGGCCTTCGCTCGGGCCGGTTCGGTGAGCGGGGCCGCGTCCGCGTCCCAGTCCCGCAGGAGTTCGAGTTCGTCAGTCATGGTCGGATACCTCTCGCAGTGTCGTCGGATCGGATCCGCCCAACGCTTCGCGTAGCTTGCTGCGAGCCCGGTGCAGCCGTGATCTGACCGTGCCGATGGGGACACCGAGGGCCTGGGCCACCTCCTCGTAGCCGAGACCGCCCCACGCCACCAGCAACACCACGTCCCGGTGCCGCGCGGGCAGTGCAGCCAGTGCCGCTGCCAGCTCGCGGCCTACGGCCTGTGCCCCCACCCGGGCCGCAGCACGGTCGGCCAGCGGCTCCTCGTGATCGGCCGGAGCCGGGATGCGGGCCAGGGCCTTGAAGCGGCGCGCCTCAGCCCTCCGGTGTCGGCCGACCAGATTGGTCGCTATGCCGAACAGCCAGGGCCGGGCGCCATCGCCCGTGGCCCGCGAGGGGTCGTAACGGTGCCGCTGCTGGAAAGCAGTGGTGAAGGTCTCCGCCATGAGGTCGTCGGCCGGCTCGCCGCCGAGCCTACGAGCCAGATAACGATGGACCGCTTCCGCGTATCGGTCGAAGAGCACGGCGAATGCCTCGGGCTCGTCCCGGGACCGCGCAATCACCGAGGCATCACTCTCCGCCCCCGTGCGGACGCCTGGCTCGACGGTCATCGGGGCTCCTCTCGTTCAAGGGAACATGCTTCGAAGGCTTGGGCTTTCACCTCTCCTTCGCCGCTCGCCCCCGGCGAGTTCCCTCGGGCCCCCTGGCTCCTGGAGCCTGTATCGAAAGCAGATCTCGAGCGCCGGAAGTCAGGGCTGGCTGAGGATCCCCAGGAGCCGGGTGACTTCCGTGGCGACGGCGTCGCGGGCGGGGCCGAGGTACTTGCGGGGGTCGGCGAGGTCCGGCGCCGCGGCGAGGCGTGCACGCACCGTACTGGTGAACAGCTTGTTCAGATGGGTGGATATGTTCACCTTCGTCATGCCGGCCGCGATGGCCTTGGCCAGGTCGGTGTCGCTGACACCGGATGAGCCGTGCAGGACCAGGGGGACGGCGAGGGCGGTGCGGAGCCGCTGGATGAGGGCGAAGTCGAGGGCGGCGTCGCGGGTGTGCATGGCGTGCGAGCTGCCGACGGCGACGGCGAGCGCGTCGACGGCGGTGGCGTCGGTGAACGCACGGGCCTCGTCGGGGTCGGTGCGGACACCGGGGGCATGGGCGCCGTCCTTGCCGCCGATCTCCCCGAGCTCCGCCTCGACCCAGACGTCGGCGCGGTGGCAGTACTCCGTGATGGAGCGGGTGGCGGCCACGTTCTCCTCGTACGGCAGCGTCGAGGCGTCGAACATGACGGAGGTGAAGCCGAGTTCGACGGCTTCACGGACCAGGTCGGCCGATTCGGCGTGGTCGAGGTGGACGGCTACGGGGACGTGCGCGGCGCGGGCGATCGCGAGGGTCGCCAGGGCGAGCGGGGCCAGGGCGCCGTGGTAGCGGGCGGTGTTCTCGCTGATCTGGAGGATGACGGGCCGTTGTGCGGCTTCCGCGCCGGCGACGATGGCTTCGGCGTGCTCGATCTGGACGACGTTGAAGGCGCCGACGCCCGAGCGCTGTTGGCCGGCGGCGTGGGTGATGGTGCCGGTGGGGGAGAGGGGCATGGGGCTTCTCCAGAGGAGTGGCTGCTGAACGCGTGTGGGGCGTAAGGGACTTGGCCGGGGGGAGGGTGCGGGCGTTGTACTGCGAGGGTGAGGCGTCGGGTCGCCCCAAGCACGAGCGCCCAACGCCTCGCTGCCTCGCGGCCTCACCACGAACGCGGCGCCGGTTCAGGGCGGACAGACGGGTGGCCGCGCCACCGCGATCAGGCCTGACCGTCGGCCAGGATCACGGAGCGGGTCAGGTTGCGGGGTCGGTCCGGGTCGTATCCGCGGTCCTGCGCGATGAGGACCGCAAGTCGCTGTACGAGGATCAGGTCGGCCAGCGGATCGAGTCCGCCCGCAGCCTCGGAACCGGCGACGAAGGCGCCGCCGACCTTGGCGACGTCGTCGGCCAGGCCCTGCGGAGCGGTTCCGAACAGCCACGCCACGCGGTTCGGTCCGGTGATGCTGATCGGCCCGTGCCGGTACTCCATCGCCGGATACGCCTCGGTCCAGGCGCCCGCCGCCTCACGCATCTTGAGCCCGGCCTCCAGCGCGAGCCCGTAGGACCAGCCGGTGCCGAGGAAGGTGAACTGCTCGGCGCCACGCACGTCGTCGCCGATCGGGGCGTCGACGGCGCGCTGCGCGTCCTCGATCGCACCGGCCATCGGACGCACCCCGTCCGGCAGGGCGCCCTCCGCCTCCAGATGCGCGCGGAGCAGGGCGAGGACCGAGGTGGCGAAGCGCGTCTGGACCACCGACTCCTCGTCGGCGAAGTCCAGGACGGCGACGCTGTCGGCCAGGTCCATGACGGCGGTGGCGGGATCGGCGGTGATCGCCGACGTCGCAATGGTGCCCTTGAGGCGGGCGAGCAGGTCCAGGACCTCCGTCGTGGTCCCGGACCGCGTGATGGCAAGGACCCGGTCGTAGTCACGCCCGGTCGGGAACTCGGACGCGGCGAAGGCGTCCGTCTCGCCGTGCCCGCCGGTCTCCCGCAGCTGCGCGTACGCGATGGCCATGAACCACGAGGTGCCACAGCCCACCACGGCCACGCGCTCACCGCGCCGGGGCAGGGCGGTGGAGAGCGAGTCGGCGGAAGCGGCGGCCCGGCGCCAGGTGTCCGGCTGGGAAGCGATCTCCAGGGAGGTGCGGCAGGTGTGCGGGGCGGCCATGGCGAGTGCTCCTTGGTGAGGGGACAGACGGGCGACGACGAGACGTCTCCTGCGCCTGGCACGCTGTCGTATCGACATGCATGATGTCAATAGTTGCTTGCTGGAGCACTGAAACGTGCAGAATCGAGCATAGTGAGTGTGCGAACTGTTCATGTTGAGGTTCCGTGCCTACGATCAGTGACAGGGCCGGTGGATCAGACAGGCCGGTGGATCAGACGGAGCGGGCAGGAGTCCCAGAACAATGTCCAAACGCGACCGCTGGAGCGCGCTGCTTGAACTGCTGGCCGCCGAGGGGCGGTTGGAGGTCGAGGAGGCCGCGGGCGCCCTCGACGTCTCCAGCGCCACCATCCGCAGGGACCTCGACGAACTGGCCGAGCAGCAGATGCTGGTCCGCACACGCGGCGGCGCGGTCGCCCACGGCGTCTCCTACGAACTGCCGCTGCGCTACAAGATGTCCCGGCGCGCGCCCGAGAAGCAGCGCATCGCCGCGGCGGCCGCCGACCTCATCGGCGACGGCGAGGTGGTGGGCCTCAACGGCGGTACGACCACCACCGAGGTCGCCCGGGTGCTCGCGCTACGGGTCGGCGGCAGCCGGCGGGACGGCGCCGAAGCGGGAGCCCCCGTCGCCTCCTCGCCCGCGCTGACCGTCGTCACCAACGCCCTCAACATCGCCGCCGAACTCGCCGTCCGCCCCCAGGTCAAGATCGTGTCCACCGGCGGCGTCGCCCGCCCGCAGTCCTACGAACTCGTCGGGCCGCTGACCGGTGGCGTACTGAAAGAGGTCGTGCTCGACGCCGCCGTTCTCGGAGTCGACGGGATCGACCCGCAGCTCGGCATCATGGCGCACCACGAGGACGAGGCCGGCGTCAGCAGGCTCTTCACCGAGCGGGCCAACCGCGTCATCGTCGTGACCGACTCGTCCAAGCTGGGCAAGCGCGCCTTCGCCAGAATCTGCGACCTCGACCGGGTGGACACCCTGGTCACCGACGTCAACATCTCCCCGGAATCGTCCGCACGCCTCACGGAGGCCGGCGTGAAGGTGATCGCGGTGTGACGTGAAGGAGTTGAGGCCGGGTGGCGCCCCTCTGCTGCCGGGGCGCCGCAGGTCCGGGCCGGGGCGAGGATGCTCGCGAGACGTCGCGATCCACAGAAGGCAGCGTCCATGGAGCAGGTCCCTCAGCGGATCGGACGGCCTGGGGAACGGGCCGCCGCCTCCGTACGTCCCGGTGAGCGGGCGCTTCGAGTCGACGTACTCCACCGGCGCATCGCCCCCGCATTGGCCCTGCGAGGCTTCTACCAGTCCCAGCCCGGCGCGGACCTGGACGTGGTCACGCTCTCGGACGCGAACGCGACCACGGCGATCGAGGCCGTGCCGGCAGGCGAGATCGACGCGACTTTCCGAGCCGTAGCCGCGGGCGACCTGCCCGAGGGCGTCAGCGCCGAGCGCGTCCTGGACGACCCGCTGCAACTGCTCGTCGGACCGGGCCACCCGCTCGCCTCCGCCAAGTCTTTGACCCCGGCGGACCTGACAGGGCACCGGATCTGGATCCCGGGCATCAAGCAGGGCACCGAGTGGGCGGCGTACTACGACGAGCTCACCGAGACCTTCGACCTGCGGATCGACGCGGTCGGTCCCGACGACCCACGACCTGCGGCGGATCCCGGTAGAAGGACCGACACCGGTCTACCCCCACTCATTCCTGCACCGAACGGCCAACCCGCACCCGGCCGGTGCTGGCCTCGGGAGGGAGCTGCCGACCCCCGGCTCAACGGGAGCCGGGGTCCGCTGCCCGCTGCCTCTGTCAGACGCGTTCCAGGACCACCACCGGGATTTCCCGGTCGGTCTTGCGCTGGTAATCGTCATAGGCGGGCCAAGTGGCGGCCATGGTCCGCCACATGTCCGGCTTCTCGTCCGGGCTCGCGGTACGCGCACGGGCGGTGTAGCTGTCCCCCTTCACCTGCACCTGGACCTCAGGGTTGGCTTCGAGGTTGCGGTACCACAGGGGCGGCGCGTCGGCTCCGCCGTTGGAGGCCACCACGAGCACCGCATCGCCGTAAGGCTGGTAGATCAGCGGAGTGCTGCGCTGCCGACCGCTCTTGCGGCCGATGGTGGTGAGGATCAGTACCGTGGTGCCCTGCCAATCGTGGCCTTCCACGCCATCGGTCGCTACGTAACGCTCGACGTGCTCTTTGCCGAACAGCATCTGCCGGTCTCCTTCGTGCCCGCACGCGGTCGTGCGTGTTCTCGGTGTGCTGACTCAGATCTCATACTCACCCCGAGGCTTCCCGCTGGAGTGGTGCCGCACCCGATCGTCCCGGACCCGTCCTAGGATCCGGGCGTGGCAGACATTTCGGATGAATTGATCAGGCTGGAACGCTGGGCCGAGGAAGAGCGCGCGAAGCTCGCGGGCCTTGAGGGTGAGGAGTACGCGGTGCAGAAGCGCCGGTGGCGTGAGGCGTCGACGATGGTGCAGGCAGCCATCGCGCACCATGCAAAGGCGACCGGGCAGGACAGCTCCGAGGTCGGCGATGCGGTGCGGCAGGCCGTCCGGCGTGCGAAGGAGGACCCTGCCGAGTAGCTGCAGAGCAGCTGGCGTCGAAGTCGTGAAGGCAGTGGTCGACCGGCGCGTCAGTCCTCCGCGCCGAACACCTCGCTTCCCAGCGCCGCGAGGACGCGGGCAGTGATGCGATCCACGTCGCCACGCTCGGCCTCCACAGGCCGGTCAGCGAGGGCATGGGCGCTGGCGAGGCGGCGTCGGCCCCCGGCTCGAAGTCGACCTCGCGGTGCCAGGCGAGCGTCTTGCGCAGGTGCTTTTCCAGTTCCTGGGCCAGGCGGAGTCCGTGTTCATGCAGGTGTCGGGCGCTCCGAGGCACTGTTCGTCTTCAGCGGCTCCCAGGACGCCTTCGCCACGCACCGGGAGGAGCTGGCGGGGCGCGTTGGCAGGCTTCTGCCACTCCGTCGCGCTGGTGGGCGCGGCGGGCGTCGACCCCACCGCCTTCGACGACGAGCGGCATCGCGAGTGTCGTGGAAGCGATCTCGAACCAGCCGGCAGCCGCCTGGCATGCTGATCCGAGGTGCCGGGCCCGACGTGCGGGCAAGGCCACGGGACGGGGAGGATCGCGTTGATCGTCTGGGTGAACGGTGCGTTCGGCAGCGGAAAGAGCACGCTGGTCGAGGAGTTGGGCCCGCGCTGGCCCGAAGCCCTGGTCTATGACCCGGAGATGGTCGGCTTTGTGCTGCGGGAAATCGTGGAGGTACCGACCGGTGACTTCCAGGATCTTCGGCTGTGGCGGCGGCAGGTTGCCGACCTGGCGGTGGGCCTGGTCGAGGAGTACCAGCGTCCGGTCCTGGTTCCCATGACCCTGGTCAACCCCGGCTACGTAGGCGAGATCTTCAGCGCGCTGAAGGACGCCGGCATCGACGTCCACCACTTCTTCCTCAAGGTCTCCCGCGAGGTCCTGGAGAAACGGATCGACGGGCGGACCTTCTTCCCTGACGATCCTGAGAGGGAGGAGCGGGTCCGGCGTTGGGGCAAGGACAGGATCGATGCGTGCATGGCCGCGGCGGACACGCTGCCCGGCGGCACGGTGTTCCTGGACGGCGAGTTGACCCCCCAGGAGTTGGCCGAGCAGGTGCTGGCGAGGGTCGGCCTCAGCCCAAGCGTGAATCACGCCGGGCCCATCGGATCCGGCCTGCAAGGTCGGCGCACATGACAGCAGAGTCACCGGCGCGGACTCGACTCGGCGGACGGCATGCGGACGTTCTTCGAGCTGCTGCGGACCCACGTGCAGGCCAAGGAGTTCGACCTCCGCCAGATCATCGCCGAGGGCGACGATGTGGTGCTCATCGGGCGCATGGTCTCCGAGGTCAAGAAGACGGGCCGCGACATCGACACCGCGTTCGCCCTGCACACCACGGTCCGGGACGGGCGGATCACCCGCTACCACCTCTACGAGGACACCTACGCCGTCGCCAGGGCCTGCTTCGACGACTGACGGTCTCCGGCGGGCTCGCTCAGACTCGCCTTCCGTCACCGCAAAGCCCCACGCCCGCGCTGTTCTGCTGATGGCTAAGCTCGGCCCGGCCGGGCTCGACGATCACTACCGTCCCGTCTCATGACGACGATGACGACGATTACGACGCACACGGTCGAATACCCGGCCGACGGTCTGACGATGATCGGGCACCTCGCGCTCCCCGCCGGTGTCGACCGCCGGCCCGCAGTCCTGATCGGGCCCGAGGGGCCGGGCCTGAACGACTTCCAGCGCCGCCGGGCCGACGCCCTCGCCGAACTGGGGTACGTGGCCCTGGCCTTCGACATCAACGGCGGGCGCTGGTTCACCGACCCACAGGAGATGCTGGCGCACGTGACCCCGCTGCTCGCCGACCCCGACCGGATGCGGGGCATCGGCCACGCGGCACTCGACGTGCTGCGCGCCGAACCGCGAACCGACCCCGACCGGATCGCCGCCATCGGCTACGGCACCGGGGGCGCAATCGCGCTGGAACTCGGGCGCGACGGCGTCGACTTGCAGGTGATCGGGACGGTCAACGCACTGACCACGGGCCGACCGGGCGAGGCGGCGCGCATCCGTTGCCCCGTGTGGGCCGGGGTCGGATCGGAGGACCCGATCATGCCGCCCGCGCAACGGGACGCCTTCGCCGCCGAGATGCAGGCCGCGGGCGTCGACTGGCGCCTCATGGTCTACGGCGGAGCCCTGCACGCCTTCCATCACCCGCCGGTCGACCACGAGCAGACCGTGCTCCCCGGCGTCGGCCACCACCCGCAGCATGCGCAACGAGCCTGGCGCGACGTCGTCGACCTGCTCGCCGAGTGTCTGCCCGTGACGGAGTGAGCCAGAGCCTCAGGGCAGCCATCGCCAGAAGGGCAGGCTAGGCCGTGGTGACCCGATCCAGTCGTTCGCGGAGGTCGGCGGCGAACTCCTCGGCCCGCGCCAGTTGCGTACGCAGCTTCTCCGTCTGCTCGGACGCGCTCTGCTCGTAGGCGCGCACGCGCTCCAGCAGGGCCTCCCGCTCGTCGGCCGCCAGTTCCTCGCCGGAGTCGAGGCGGTCGGTGGCGTCCAGCAGGTCGCGCATCTGGTCGAGGGTGAAGCCGAGCGGCTTCATGCGGCGGATGACCATGAGGCGGGCGACGTCGGCCTCGGTGTAGAGGCGGAAGCCGCCCTGGGAGCGGGCGGACGGGATGACCAGGCCGGTCTCCTCGTAGTGCCGGATGGTGCGCAGCGAAAGCTCGGTCCGCGTGGCGACCTCGCCGATCTGCATGTGCTCGCCGCTCACGCGGACACCCTTCTCTCCTGTCGCCAAGGCCACAGGCGGCCGGCGTCGATCTCTACCGTAACGTTAGGTTAGAGTACGTGTTCGCCGGGGGCGGCTCCAAGCTGTCCCCGCGTCACGGTGCGGGATGGATCGACTCCCTCACCGTCAGCCGTGTCGGGGCCGATGATGCCCCCGGCGAAGCCCGATGCCTGCAGGAGAGAGCGTGCGCATGCCTCAGACGCCCAGCGCCGCCGCCTGCCCGCCGTGAACCTTCGCCCCTGAAGCAGCCGCGCGCACTCCCGCTCGCGCCCGCTGCCGCCTTCTGACTTCAGCCCGCACCCGTACGTGGGCTTCGCAGATGGCCACCCCGGCCATCCGGCGCCTTCCGCACGCCCCCGACGACGGCCGGGTGTGCCCGAGCACGACAGGTACTCGTCTTGTCCACGTCCGCACTGTCCCCGGCCGCGCGCCTGCGCGGTCTGCGCCCCGACTGGCTGAACGACCCGAAGGTCTGGCGCACCGAGATCCTGGCCGGCCTCGTCGTCGCCCTCGCGCTGATCCCCGAGGCGATCTCGTTCTCGATCATCGCCGGGGTCGACCCCGCGATCGGCCTGTTCGCGTCCTTCACCATGGCCGTCACCATCTCCATCGTCGGCGGTCGCCGCGCGATGATCTCGGCGGCGACCGGCGCCGTCGCCCTGGTCATCGCCCCGCTCAACCGCGAACACGGCCTGGGCTACCTGGTCGCAGCGGTCATCCTGGCCGGCGTCTTCCAGATCGTCCTCGGATTGCTCGGCGTCGCCAAGCTGATGCGGTTCCTGCCCCGCTCGGTGATGGTCGGCTTCGTCAACTCCCTCGCCATCCTCGTCTTCGTGGCCCAGGTCCCGGAGATGCATGACGTGCCCTGGCCCGTCTACCCGCTGCTCGCCGGCGGCCTCGCGCTCATGGTGTTCTTCCCGAAGGTCACCAAGGTGATCCCGGCGCCGCTCGTCTCCATCGTCGTCCTCACCGTGATCACGGTCGCCGCGGGCATCGCGGTGCCGACGGTCGGCGACAAGGGCGAGCTGCCGTCGTCTCTCCCGGTGCCGGGCCTGCCCGATGTGCCCTTCACCCTGGACACCCTGACCACGATCGCGCCGTACGCCCTCGCCATGGCGCTGGTCGGTCTGATGGAGTCCCTGATGACGGCCAAGCTGGTCGACGACATCACCGACACCCACTCCTCGAAGACCCGCGAGTCCATCGGCCAGGGCATCGCCAACATCGTCACCGGCTTCTTCGGCGGCATGGGCGGCTGCGCCATGATCGGCCAGACGATGATCAACGTAAAGGTGTCCGGCGCCCGCACCCGCCTGTCCACCTTCCTGGCGGGGGCGTTCCTGATGGTGCTGTGCATCGTCTTCGGCCCGGTCGTCTCCGACATCCCCATGGCCGCCCTCGTCGCCGTGATGGTGATGGTGTGCTTCGCGACCTTCGACTGGCACTCCATCGCCCCCAAGACCCTCAAGCGGATGCCCGCGGGGGAGATCGCCGTCATGGTCATCACGGTCGTCTGCGTGGTCGCCACCGGCAACCTCGCCATCGGCGTCGTCGTCGGCTCCGTCACCGCCATGGTCATCTTCGCCAAGCGCGTCGCCCACCTCGCCAACGTCACCGCGGTCACGGACCCGGACGGCGGCACCGTGGTCTACTCCGTGACCGGCGAGCTCTTCTTCGCCTCCTCCAACGACCTCGTCGGCCAGTTCAACTACGCCACCGACCCCGACAAGGTCGTCATCGACCTCACGGCGGCCCACATCTGGGACGCCTCGTCCGTGTCCGCACTGGACGCCATCGAGGCGAAGTACGCCCAGCGCGGCAAGCAGGTCGAGATCATCGGCCTGAACAGCCCGAGCGCCCAGATCCACGAAAAGCTCAGCGGCGAACTCACGGGCAGCCACTGACGAATCGGCCCTCGTGCTTGTAGGTCGCTAGTGGCGAGGGCATTGCCATCGGCCGGCTCGGGGGCCATCTAGCCTGGCTTGGACCCAGGTACGGGTGCCTCCGTCCTGCGGACCCGCAAGTTCCGCAACGTCGCGCAGGGCCGTCAGAAGGTCGTGGGCATGGTGGGCCCTGGTCACTACCTGCGCATCGCCCCGACGAGCGGTTCACGTCCGGCCTGGGGCGGACGCCGGCTGATTCGACGGGCCGACTCGGGATGGGGCCCTCCTCGACTTGATAGGCAAGTGAGCATTTGCCTATCCTGGGGTCGTGGCCGACGACCTCTTCAAAGCCTTGGCCGACCCCACCCGCCGCATCATCCTCGACGAGCTCACGGAGGAGTCCGGGCAGACACTGTTCGAGATCTGCTCGCGGCTGAGCATGAAGCATCAGCTGGGCATCTCGCGCCAGGGAGTCTCCCAGCACCTTGCCGTGCTGGAAGCTGCCGGGCTCGTCGAGACGAGGCGGGAGGGCCGCTACAAGTTCCACGACCTGCATACGGCCCCGCTGCGGCAGATCGCCGAGCGATGGCCCGTGCCCGAAACCTCCGGACCGCAGGAGAGCACCCCATGAAGATCCACCTGACCAGCGTCTTTGTCGACGACCAGGCCACGGCCCTGAGCTTCTACACCGACATCCTCGGCTTCGTGAAGAAGCACGACGTTCCGGTGGGCGAGAAGGACCGGTGGCTGACCGTCGTGTCGCCCGACGAGCCCGGCGGCACCGAACTCCTCCTGGAGCCCGCAGGACACCCGGCCGTCAAGACGTACCGCGACGCGCTCGTCCAGGACGGCATCCCGCTCGCACAGTTCGCCGTCGACGACGTACAGGCGGAGTACGAGCGCATGCAGGGCCTCGGCGTCCGCTTCACCCAGGAGCCCCTGGAGATGGGCCCCGTCACCACCGCAGTCTTCGACGACACCTGCGGCAACCTGATCCAGATCGCGACGCAGCCGCAGTAGGCGCGCCCGGCTTCGGGCGGGGCTCGGCCACGGCTCAGTCGGTAGCCGGGCCGTAGTGCGCGGCGATGTCCTTGGCGGAGGCCCACCGGCTGTACGTCGGATCCTGCGGCCAACCGTCGGGCGAGTCCTGCCACTCCTCCTGCCGCCCGTACGGCAACACGTCGATCAGCGGGAAGGTGTGGCTGAGTTGCTCGGTGCCACGGCCGTTGGTGTGCCAGGTGCGATAGACCGTGTCGCCGTCGCGCAGAAACACATTGACGGCGAATCCTCCGCCGGGCGGTGCGCCGACATCGGTACCGAACGGGCTGTTCGCGGTGGAATACCAGGTCATCTGGTTCCCGACCCGCCGCTTATAGGCGAGTGCCTCGTCGATCGGGCCCTGGGTGACGATGACGAACCGGGCATCGTAATTGTCCAGGAATTCCAACCGGGTGAACTGCGAGGTGAACCCCGTACAGCCCGGGCACTGCCATTGCTCGCCGGGAAACCACATGTGGTTGTAGACGATCAGCTGCCGCTTGCCTTCGAAGATGTCCACCAGCCGAATCGGTCCGTCTTCGCCCTCAAGGGTGTAGTCGGGCATCCTGACCATCGGCAGACGGCGGCGCTGGGCGGCGATCGCGTCGAGTTCCCGGGTCGCGGCTTTCTCCCGGGCGCGCACGGCGTCGAGCTCATGCTGCCAGGTGTCGGCGTCGACGACGGGAGGTAGTGCGTTGGCGCTCATGGTCCCTCACTGATCCTGTGTGCAGCTTTCGGTGTGTGGGTGTAGACCTCGTCCGGTCGTCGAACTCATCGGTGGCTGGTCATTTCCACCGGGGCAATCCGGACCGCCAGTTTCCGTGATCCCGGTGGCCACATCTGGGAGATCGCCGCGTTGGAGGCGCATCTGCGCTCGCCCGAGTACCTGGAACCTGGCGGTGTGATCACCACGGCACCGTGGAGTTCCTGTGCGGGTCGAGCGAAGCCGGATCGGGGGCTTGGAGTGCTGCCGTTGGTGTGAGGCATGATGCTGGCATGAATGATCATCGGGGGCAGTACCAACAACATGCTCAGCAACAAGCACCGTATGGCGGCCAGGCACCACAAGCGCCGCATCCCTACGCGCAGCAAGCGCCCTACGGGCAACCCGCGCCTTACGGGCAACCCACACCCTACGGAGAGCCCGCGGCGTACGGAACGCCGAACTCCGCAGCCTGGACGCCTGCTTCAGGGCAGACACCGTCGAGCCGGCTGCCGACCCTGGCAGGGGAAGCACGCCGATACCTCGCAGTGACCGTCGACCTGATAGTCGCCCTGTACGGCGCGGTGGCAATCGCCGACCTGGTCCCGGAGACCAGCCCATGGTGGACCTTGTACGCCCTGATACCGGTGGTGTCCTTCACCAACCAGTGCGTCCTGACGGTGCTGTTCCGCGGCAGTGTCGGCAAGCTGCTCTTCGGCATCCGCGTGATGCGCGCAGCTGACGCCGGCCGCCCCGGCCCGATCCGCGCCCTGAACCGCTGGCTCGCCGGCCTGTGCTGGCTGCCGCTGCAGCCCTGGTACTGGCTCCGGGAGAACTTCGGCGGCAGCACGGAGTACTCGGTGAAGAAGAGCTGGACCGGCGAGCTCTACGACACGGACATCGCCGGACTCCGCTCCGTACGCCGTAAGGACCTCGCCGCCTGGCAGCGGGGTCACTGAGCTGGACCGGCCCGGGCTGCACACCCGGGCCGCACAGCAAGACTCGACGGCCCGCCGCCCTCCCGGGCAGCGGGCCGTGTCGGCCCTGAATAAGGCTGAAAGCCACTCAACCGCCCTGTGGGCGGGCAACCTTCGCGCACACCGTCCGGGTCCCTCCCGTCGATCGTCATCAACGAGAGGGACGGCACATGACAAACCGTACGATGAGAGTCGGTTTGGCGGCCACGGTGGCGGCAGCAGCCATGACTGCCGCGTCGTTCACAGCGCCCGCCGTAGCGGACCCCGCTAACGCGCCCGCCCCCGCCGGCGACCAGGCGAGAGACCGCCACCGGTCGACCCAGCAGGCCATGGACGCCGCCGTCAAGGACGGCGTGCCCGGAGTGACCGGCCAGGCGATCGACAAGTACGGGACCTGGAACGGCACTTCGGGCGTCGGAAACCTGAAGACCCAGCAGCCGCGCGGCGCCAAGGACCGCTACCGCGTCGCCAGCACCATCAAGACCTTCGTGTCGACCGTGCTGCTCCAGCTGGAAGCGGAGGGGCAGATCCGCGGCGGGCGAGATGATCTCCGACTCGGCGGATCTGAACCGCTTCTTCACGGCGCTGATGCGCGGCCAACTGCTGCCGAAGAAGCAGCTGGACGAGATGACGACAACGGTCCCGATGGACGAGGGAAACCCAGACCTCCGTTACGGTCTCGGCCTCCGGCAGTCCAAGGCGAGCTGCGGCAAGGAAATCTGGGCACACGGCGGCAGCTTCCACGGCACGGTCGCGGTCGGGGTGACGACCCGCGACGGCAGCCACGCACTGGCGGTCAACTTCCGGCCGGGCGAAGTAGCGGGTGGCCTGCAGGTTGACCGGTGAGACGGCCTCGCCGGTGGACAGTATGGGCAGCATTTCCAGGAAGTCTCGGGCAGTCGGCCCGACCGGGATGGGGCGGCTGTCGGGAGTGTGCGCCGCCAGTTCGGCGACGCGTCCCGCTACCTCTCGAAGCTACGGGACTCACCCCGCCAGCTCCGCGAGCCACGGATGCCCGGGGTGGATGAGCTCGAGCCACCCGCGGAGGGCATCCCGCCGTGCCCGGCCCAGCAGCGGCAGCACCCCCTCGAAGTCCGCCTGATCCTTGGGCCGTTGTGCCTTCGCCTTGAACAGCAGCACCAACTCCGGTACCAGGTACGGCACCCCGTCCTGCGTTCGCTCGGTGATCGCGCCGTACGGCAGGCGCAGCTTCTCGTCCCTTCGGCAGATCCACGTCCCGCCCTCGTGCGGCTCACGGAAGACGTCGAACAGGAACTGACCGCTCGCCGGATCGCGCAGCCAAGTCTGGTGCGTGGCCGCCAGCACGTCCGCTCCCGCCTCTGGCCAGACCCGCCCCGAACCGACCGCGTCAAACACGTACTCGGGAAAGCGGTTCTGGATCTCCGGGAACCCCGCCGCGGGCACGGCGATTTCCAGATCCCCGTGCGGCCGCGACTGTTCCCCGCGGAACAGGTCCAGCGCCCACCCCGCCGCGACGCACCAGGACGTACCGACCCCGTCCAAGCGCTCCGCGACTTGTTCCGGACGCCAGGCGTCCACCCAACGGGCCTCCAATTCGTCCGCGGTGAGCACAGTGCCGCCGGGCGGCAGGGATTCGGGCATCGGCCCAACCTACTAGAGGCTCAAGCCGGCTGAGCCCGGCGTGACCGGTGGCTGGTGTGAACGGCGACGGCGCCCACCGACGCCGTAGTGATGAGGGCAATGGCAAACCATTGGAGTGTCGAGAGCCGTTCGCCGAGAAGCAGCAGGCCCGCAAGACCGGCCGCGACGGGCTCCAGACTTTGCAGGACACCAACGACCCCGGCGGGCAGCCGGCGAAGCGCCGTCAGTTCCAGGGAGTAGGGGAGCGCTGCGGACAACAGGGCCACCAGCAGTGCGAGTGCCAGAGCTTGGGGCTGCACGAGCCGGGTGGTACCGCTCTGCGCCACGGCGAAGGGCAGCGTCAGGAACGCCGCCCAGAGCACGGCCAGCGCGAGAGGTTCTCCCCCTGACATCCGTGCGCCGGCTCTCTGACTGAGCAGCAGATACGCGCCCATGGAGACGGCTGCTGCCACGGCGAAGGCCAGACCGGTCATGGACAGCGGGTCCGAAGAGGAGGATCCGGGAAGCATGAAGCATGCGATCCCCGCCGCCGCGAGCAGACCCCACATCGCGTCGCGTGGGCGGCGAGAGGTCACCAGGGACACGGCCAGGGGACCCGTCAGCTGAATCGTCATCGCAACGCCCAGGGGCATGCGCTCCATGGCCAGGTAGACGAGGTTCATGCCCGCGATCGCCGTCCCGAAGGCGAGAATCAGCAGGCGGCTCTCCCGGTCTGCGGGCAGACGGCGTGTACGGCGCGTACGGCTCGGACGCCACACCATCAGCAGGAGTAGGGCAGCGAGCGACAGCCGCAGTCCGACGGCCCCCATGGGACCTCCGACGACGCCGATCAGCTGCTTGCCGAGCGCTTGGCCGGTCTGGACGCTGACCACGCTGCCCAGTACGAGGGCCGGTGCCGGGAAAGAAGGACGGTGTCGGCGAGCTCCGGGGGCGACCTGCCACCTGGCGAGCCGACGCTCAGGTCCGGAGCGTGCCCTGCTCACACCCACGCCTCTCCGTGCCGAAGGCCACGCCCCACGTCGTATCCCGGGCGGCCTGGTCGAGCCCCGCGACGACCAACCGTGACGCGGCCGGCCGGAAGGGCTCGTGCCACACCCGCAGGAGACCGCACACACAACGCGCGTACACGACGGTTCCGTCGGAGACGGAATGACGGGAGACGACGTTTTCGGACCGCTCCGCAGGCCAGCCGCACGCGGGGCACGCTCGTTCGCTTGTTTCAGGATGCTCATGCTCGTGCTCAGCCATGGCCCCATCTTTCGCGGCCGCGAACATGCACGTCCATCGCAAAAAGCGGCATGAAATCGTGTTGCATTACTGCATGGTTGATCTCGGTCTCCTGCAGACGTTCCGCGTACTTCAAGCGCAGGGCACGGTGACAGCGGCGGCCCAGGCGTTGCATCTCTCGCCGTCCGCCGTCTCTCAGCAGCTGAGGCAGCTGTCGCGCCAGGTCGGGACGGAACTCCTCGAACCGGAGGGGCGGCGCCTGCGCCTGACTGCCGCGGGGCACGTGCTGCTCGGTCACGCGGACACCCTGTGCGCCCAGTGGGAGGAGGCGCGCGCCGAACTGGCCCGGCACGGCGCCGAGTCGCATCGAACGCTGCGCCTCGCCGGTTGTGGAACGTCTTGATATTCCCCAGGGCTGGGGTCACGTAATTCCCCAGCCCCTCGCGTGATCGGGCTCTATTTGGTCAGGACTTGCCGGGCTTG
>NZ_JBFBJK010000033.1:0-90852 GCF_040686095.1 Streptomyces sp. NPDC086554 | reverse complement strand
GGCGTTGACTTTTGGCACGCTGTTGAGTTCTCAAGGAACGGACGCTTCCTTTGTACTCACCCTCTCGGGCTTTCCTCCGGGCGCTTCCCTTCGGTATTTCGTGTTTCCAACCTTACCAGATCCGTTTTCCGTTCCGTTCCCGGTTCGGATTTCATTTCCGGTGGCCGTTGAAGGGCCTTTGCCTTTCGGCGTGTTCACTACGTTAGCGGATTCCCTCCGCAACTCATAATCGAGTTCTGCGAGTTCGAATTTCGGCATGCAGGCATGCGAAATAAGACCCCGCCGAGGGGAAGTCGTAGGTAGTGGTTGGCCGCTTCCGGCTGCTGGCAGATTGCCGTACCCGGGTCAAGCGGCTCGGGCTACATTACGGAGACCTCAAGGCTGCGTCAAGTTGAACGGCGTCTCGGCGTATGGGCCCGATAAGGGCTCACCGTCGGGTCGTTGGGGGTCCAGAAGCGCCAGGGGTGGACGGCACCGTCTCCGCCCACTCCTGTGCGAGGGCCGCTCTTGACCTGGTCGGGGTCGACGGGGGTGCCGGTCAGGAGGGTCAGCGGGGCGCCATGGCCGACGCAGAGGTCCGTGCCGTTGAGGTCGCGGTCCACATCCAGGGCCGTGGCCAGGCGGGCAGGGCCTTTGGCCAGTTCCTTGTCGTTGCGGGCCGAGAGTCGACGTTTGCGGGCGAGCTCGGCGCCCGTCGTGATCTCACCGGCGCGGAGCAGGACACCGCTCGCGGTGCCCTCGGGGCCGCACACCACATTGAGGCAGTGCCACATGCCGTAGGTGAAGTAGACGTACGCGTGTCCGGGCGGACCGAACATCACGCTGTTGCGGGCGGTGGGGCCGCGATAGGCGTGCGACCCGGGGTCGACCTCGCCCGCGTACGCCTCCACCTCTGTCAGGCGCAGCTCGATCGGACCGTCCGGTGAAGTGCGCACGAGGACGCGGCCCAGGAGATCCGGGGCGACCTCCAGGACAGGGCGGTCGAAGAAGTCGCGTGGGAGAGGCGTACGGTCAGGGGCCGCGATCATGGCGTCCGAGCTTAGTGGAGACGGTCCGTACGGGTGGGTGGTCACCGCTCGTACCTGTTGCCAGGGTGAAGACGCGGAACCGGACGTGCGTCCATCGCGTTTGTATGGATCAAGGATTCAAGTCGAGTCGAGCCACAGGCGGGGCCTGGGGAGGAGAGTCATGGGGTTCAAGAAGCTGCTTGCGAGCCTGGGTGCCGGCGGTGCTTCGGTGGAGACGGTGCTGACCGAGGTCAATGTCGTACCCGGCGGTGTCGTCCAGGGTGAGGTGCGGATCCAGGGCGGGTCCGTGGACCAGGAGATCGAGGGTCTCTCCGTCGGTCTGCAGGCACGGGTCGAGGTCGAGGGCCAGGACCAGGAGACGAAGCAGGACATCGAGTTCACCAAGCTGAAGCTCGGCGGTGCCTTCACGCTGCAGGCCGGCCAGGTGCACGCGGTGCCCTTCGGGCTCGAGATTCCGTGGGAGACGCCGGTCACCAGCATCGACGGGCAGCAGCTGCGCGGCATGAACATCGGTGTGACCACCGAGCTGGAGATCGCGCGCGCCGTGGACTCGGGCGACCTGGACCCGATCAACGTGCACCCGCTGCCGGCGCAGCAGGCGATCCTGGACGCCTTCATCCAGCTGGGCTTCCGCTTCAAGAGCGCCGACATGGAGCGCGGTCACATCCGCGGGACGCGTCAGAAGCTGCCGTTCTACCAGGAGATCGAGTTCCTGCCGCCGCAGCAGTACCGCGGCCTGAACCAGGTCGAGTTGAGCTTCGTGGCGGACGACCGCGAGATGGACGTCATCCTGGAGATGGACAAGAAGCCCGGGCTCTTCAGTGAGGGCAGCGACTCGTTCCGTTCGTTCAAGGTGGGTCTGAACGACTTCCAGGGCACGGACTGGGCTGCGTACCTGAACGAGTGGCTGTCCCAGGTCGGCAGCAAGCGCAACTGGTTCTAGGCTCGGAGCGGATCAGCCATCAACCAGGAGGTGCCGACGTGACCGAGCTCAAGAGGCCGCCGCTTCCCCATGACTTCCACCCGTCCGTGCCGTCGTTCACGGTCGTGAGCGAGGACTTCGAGCCGGGTGCGGTCCTCAAGGACGCTCAGGTCTACGCGGCCGGGAACACCTCGCCGCAGCTGCGGTGGGAGGGGTTCCCGACCCGGACCAAGAGCTTCGCCGTGACGTGCTTCGACCCGGACGCCCCTACGGGCAGCGGATTCTGGCACTGGACCGTCTTCGACATCCCGGCCTCGGTCACCGAGCTGCCGGGTGGTGCGGGCAGCGGCAAGTTCGAAGGGCTGCCCGAGGGTGCGGTGCAGGTGCGCAACGACTACGGGACGAAGGACTTCGGAGGCGCTGCGCCGCCGCCCGGGGACCCGGCCCACCGGTATGTGTTCACCGTGTACGCCGTCGACCAGGAGAAGCTGGGTCCGGATTCGGATGCTTCGCCCGCTGTTGTCGGCTTCAATCTCCGGTTCCACACGCTCGCGCGTGCGCAGGTGCTCGCCCAGTACGCCGCTCCCGCGGAGAACTGAGCGTTCATCGATTGTTTGCCCGTCTCTGGTCATGGAAGTGATCAGAGACGGGCATTTTTTATTGCGTTGTCCATCTCGGCGTGCCCGGCCAGAGTTGATCCCAGCCCGCCAGGCGGTGGGCCGGTGCATACGGGAGGTGGGCAGGTTGATGCGGGACACGCTGGTGCTGAACGCTAGCTTCGAGCCGCTCTCTACGGTGACGCTCAACCGAGCCGTCGTTCTGGTGCTCCAGGACAAGGCCGTGGTCGAGCACGCCCACCCCGGACTCCGTGTGCGCGCGGCGGCGGTCGACATACCCGTGCCTCGGGTGATCAGACTCTGCAGGTATGTACGGGTGCCCTTCCGAAGACAGGCTCCGTGGTCCAGGCGGGGTGTGCTGGTCCGGGACCAGCACCGGTGCGCCTACTGCGGCAGGCGCGCGACGACGGTCGACCACGTGGTGCCCCGGGCGCAGGGCGGTGCGGACTCGTGGCTGAACACGGTCGCTTCCTGCGCGATGGACAATCACCGCAAAGCG
The DNA here is from genome assembly GCF_040686095.1 of Streptomyces sp. NPDC086554. Lineage (NCBI taxonomy): Bacteria > Bacillati > Actinomycetota > Actinomycetes > Kitasatosporales > Streptomycetaceae > Streptomyces > Streptomyces sp. NPDC086554. Next base: position 87,786 of record NZ_JBFBJK010000033.1, on the reverse strand, counting down.
GACCGTACGCCGGAGGAGGCGGGAATGCCGTTGTTGCGGCAGCCGTTCGAGCCGACGCCGGCGGACGCGATGCTCTTGTCGCTTGGGCGGGATGAGTTGGCCTCGCTGCCTGGCTGGCTGGCGCAGCCTGCGGCCTAGCCCCGCACCCGATAGAGCCCGCAGTCAGACGTTTCGTGTCTGGCTGCGGGCTCTATCGGGCTTGTCGCGCAGTTCCCCGCGCCCCTTACGGGGCGCTTCAGTCGATCGGGGGCTGCTCGCGGCGCTCTGTGGGTGCCGAGCCGCTCGAACCGCTGCCCAGGGGGCCGAAGTTGCCGAGCGCGCCACCGAGGCCCTTGAGGGCGTCGCCGATCTCGCTGGGCACGATCCAGAGCTTGTTCGCGTCGCCCTCGGCGATCTTCGGGAGCATCTGGAGGTACTGGTAGGAGAGCAGCTTCTGGTCCGGGTCGCCCGCGTGGATGGACTCGAAGACCGTACGGATCGCCTGGGCCTCGCCCTCGGCGCGCAGGGCCGCGGCCTTGGCCTCACCTTCGGCGCGCAGGATCGCGGACTGCTTCTCACCTTCGGCGCGCAGGATCTCGGACTGCCGGACACCTTCGGCCTGGAGGATCGCGGCGCGCTTGTCACGGTCGGCGCGCATCTGCTTCTCCATCGAGTCCTGGATGGAGGTCGGCGGCTCGATGGCCTTGAGCTCTACGCGGTTGACGCGGATGCCCCATTTGCCGGTGGCCTCGTCGAGGACGCCGCGGAGCGCCGCGTTGATCTCCTCGCGGGAGGTCAGGGTCCGCTCGAGGTCCATGCCACCGATGATGTTGCGGAGCGTGGTGACGGTGAGCTGCTCGATCGCCTGGATGTAGCTGGCGACTTCGTACGTCGCTGCCCGCGCGTCGGTCACCTGGTAATAGATGACCGTGTCGATGTTGACCACCAGGTTGTCCTGGGTGATCACCGGCTGGGGTGGGAAGGGGACGACCTGTTCACGGAGGTCGATGCGGTTGCGGATCGAGTCGATGAACGGGACGACGATGTTCAGGCCCGCGTTCAGCGTGCGGGTGTAACGGCCGAAGCGCTCGACGATCGCGGCGCTGGCCTGCGGGATGACCTGGATCGTCTTGATCAGGGCGATGAAGACCAGCACCACCAGAATGATCAGGACGATGATGATTGGTTCCATCGTTGTTCCCCGTACCCCTCTTGCCTCGGCGTTTCCGGAAGATCTCTGCGGACTCTGCTGAGCTGTTGAAGATCTTGCTGGTCGAGTCTGTCAGACCGCTGCGCGCGCCGTGGGGCATTCACATGACGATGGCCGTCGCTCCGTCGATCTCGACCACATCGACCTCGCGCCCCGCCTCGTAGCTCTGGTCCTTGTCCAGTGAGCGCGCCGACCAGGTCTCGCCCGCGAGCTTGATCCGTCCACCGGACCCGTCGACCCGTTCCAGGACGACGGCCGTCCTCCCCTTCAACGCCTCGATGCCCGTGACCAGTTCGGGGCGCTGGGCGCGATGCCGGGCCGCGACAGGGCGTACGACCGCGATGAGCGCGACCGAAACGGCGGCGAAGACGACGACTTGGAGCACCGTGCCGCCGCCGAGTCCGGCGGTCACGGCGCCGGCCACTGCGCCCACGGAGAGCATGCCGAACTCCGGCATGGCGGTCATTACGAGCGGGATTCCGAGTGCGACCGCGCCGATCAGCCACCACACCCATGCGTCGATGTTCTCCACATGGTCATGGTAGGACCGCGGGCCCGTCCCGGACAGGGCCCCGCGATCTCCCGCCCGGGGGCGGGTTGGAGTGCGTCAGCCGAGCGGCAGGCCCTGGGCGCTCCAGCGCTCGCCGCGCTCCTCGACCACCAGGGGCAGGCCGAAGCAGAGGGAGAGGTTGCGGGATGTGAGCTCGAGCTCCAGCGGGCCCGCGGCCATGACCTTGCCCTGGCGGATCATCAGGACGTGGGTGAAGCCGGGGGCGATCTCCTCGACATGGTGCGTGACCATGATCATCGAGGGGGCGATCGGGTCGCGGGCGAGGCGGCCGAGACGGCGCACGAGGTCCTCGCGGCCGCCCAGGTCGAGGCCCGCGGCGGGCTCGTCCAGGAGCAGCAGCTCGGGGTCGGTCATCAAGGCGCGGGCGATCAGAGTGCGCTTGCGCTCCCCCTCGGAGAGGGTGCCGAACTTGCGGTCCAGGTAGTCGCTCATGCCGAGGCGGTCGAGGAAGGCGCGGGCGCGCTGCTCGTCGACGTCCTCGTAGTCCTCGTGCCAGCCGGCGGTCATGCCGTACGCGGCCGTGAGGACCGTCTGGAGGACGGTCTGGCGCTTGGGGAGCTTCTCGGCCATCGCGATACCGGCGACGCCGATGCGGGGGCGGAGTTCGAAGACGTCCGTGCCGGGCTTGCCGAGGGTCTCGCCGAGGATGGTGGCGGAGCCGGAGCTCGGGTGGAGGTAGCTCGACGCGACGTTCAGGAGGGTGGTCTTACCCGCGCCGTTCGGGCCGAGGATGACCCAGCGCTCCCCCTCCTTGACCGACCAGGAGACCTGGTCCACCAGAGCCCGGCCCTCGCGGACCACGGATACGTCCTCCAGCTCCAGTACATCGCTCATGAGCGCGTTGTCTCCCATTGCAGTCTCGGCTGTCGCTTGCGTCTGTGGACGCAGTCCCCTGGAGAAAACCTACGCCACCGGTCGGGCGGTCCAGCCGTTAGCCCGGTCCTTAGGCTGTAGGCATGCTCTCGGAACCACGCTCAGGACGCTTGGCAGCATGGGGAAATGCCCTTCTTGCCGGACTTGTCTCACCGGATGACGCGGTGCTCGCGGTGGTCGGCGACGACGCCGTGCACCGGGTCGAAGGTCTCCCCGGCGAGTCGGGGCCCGTCGGACTCACGCTCGCCCTCGGACGATTGCGCTCGCTCGGGGTGACCGGGTTCCGGGTCGCGCTGCCCGCGCCCGGGCATCCGCTCGGGCTGAGCGGGCCGCCGGAGTTCAACGCGCGTGCCCTCGACGCGGAGGAGGCCGTCGTCGCGTTCGGCGCGCCGTACGGGCTCGTTCCCGAGGTGTGCGAGGCCGGGCCCGACGGCGACCTTCATGTGGAGGTCGTCTGGCACTGCCTTCCGGTGCGGGAGGCGCCGCCCGCCGATGTGCCCTCGCTGGGTGAGGCGGAGCGTGAGCTGGCGGAGGCGCTGCGGGAGGCGACGGCGGTGCTGTCGCGGCTCGACGTCGCGGGCTCGGGGCCGGTCGCCGAGGCCGCGGTGGACGCCTACCGGGCGCGGGCGGAGCGGGGGCGTGAGGCGCTCGCACCCGGGTATCCGCCGCGGGCGGTACGGGTGTTGGAGCTGGCTCAGCGGGTCGGGCTGCTGATTTCGGTGGCGTACGAGAACGGCCATGGCGGGGCCGTGAGCGCCTCGGAGATGGCGGCGCGGGGCGCGGCGCTGCGTCCGGTGGAGCAGACGGCTCGGCGGGCACAGGTGGCTGCGTACAACTCGTACGTCGAGGAGCGGGAACGGGGCTGATGTAGCTCGGGGGCGCTGGAGCGCCCCCGAAGGGGCGCGGGGCTGTGACATGTGCGGCTCCGCCGCGTGGGCGCGACAAGCCACGACGCGTCGGCAGCCGCGAAACGACCAGTCCCGGCAGCGCAAACCGCGAGGCCCCCCGGGATACCCGGGGGGCCGGTGGTCGCGCTGGGCCTAGTGCCAGCGTCAGGCGTTCAGGCCGTCGTTCGCGAAGGCCGGGTTGAGGGCGCCGATGATGGTCGCGGTGTTGCCCACGGCGTTCACCGGGATGTGTACCGGCGCCTGGACGAGGTTGCCCGAGCCGACGCCCGGGGACTTCACGGCCTTGCCGTCGGCGTGCGCACCGTCCGTGGCGGAGGCGAGACCGGCGCCGGCGGCGACGAGGCCACCCGCCACCATCGTGACAGCCGCGGCCTTCTTCAGGTTCTTCACTTCTGGACCCTCCTAGCGATCGCCGCGGCCAGCCGCCGCAGCACGCACTGGAAAACGGCGGGGCGGCCCGTAGGTTGCGCCATTCGGGGGACATCCACACGACGGTATGAATCTCAGCCCGGAACGCGACGGTCCGCTCTGACCGTTGACGGTGTGCGCCGGCGTGTGGAATCAGCCGGTCACGCCGTGTCTTACGGCCCACAGCGCCGCCTGCGTGCGGTCGGCGAGGTCCAGTTTCATCAGGATGTTCGAGACGTGGGTCTTGACGGTCTTCTCGGAGAGGACCAGGGCGCGGGCGATCTCGCGGTTCGAGCGGCCGTCGGCGATCAGGCCGAGGACCTCGCGCTCCCGCTCGGTGAGCGAACCGCCCCTCCCCTGCCCGGTGTTGGCCTCCTCCTGGGAGAGCAGCGCCCCCGCCACCTCGGGCTGCAGGAGCACATGACCGGCGTGCACCGAGCGGATGGCTCCGGCGAGTGCGTCCGGGTCGACGTCCTTGTAGACGTACCCCGCGGCGCCCGCGCGCAGGGCCGGGACGACGGTGCGCTGCTCGGTGAAACTGGTGACGATGAGCACGCGCGCGGGGTTGGCCAGTTCGCGGAGCTTGCGCAGCGCCTCGACGCCGTCCATGCCGGGCATCTTGACGTCCATCAGGACGACGTCCGGCTTCAACTCCTCGGCCTGCGCGACACCTTCGGCGCCGTCCGACGCCTCGCCCACGACCTCGATGTCGTCCTGCACCTCCAGGAACGTACGCAGACCGCGGCGGACGACCTGGTGGTCGTCGACCAGCAGCACCCGGATCCCTGCCTTCTGTGACGCGGCGTCAGCCACCGGGAACCTCCATCTCGATCGTCGTGCCCTTTCCGGGCTCCGATTCCACGGTCAGCCGTCCGCCGACCCCGCCGGCCCGGTCCCGCATGGAGACCAGGCCCAAGTGCCGCCCCGCGCGCCGGACTCCGCGCGGGTCGAAGCCGCTGCCGTCGTCGCTGACGCGCAGCACCGCGCCCGCACCGCGCCGTGCGAGGGTCACGTCGACGCGGGCCGCCCCCGAGTGGCGCAGGGCGTTGTGCAGGGCCTCCTGGGCGACCCGCAGCATCGCCTCCTCCTGGGCGGCGGGCAGCGCCCGGACTCCGCAGCTGTCGAAGGTGACTTCGGCGGAGTGCGCGCGGTCAAGGACCTGGGTGTGGGTCCGCAGGGTGGCCACCAGGCCGTCCTCATCCAGGGCGGCGGGGCGCAACTCCACGACAGCGGCGCGCAGTTCGTCCGCCGCCTCGGCCGCGAGCACGGCCACCTGCTGGAGTTCACCCTTGGCCCGGGAGGGGTCGCGGTCCACCAGAGCGGCCGCTGCCTGGGCCGTCAGGCGCAGGGAGAACAGCTTCTGGCTTACGGCGTCGTGCAGTTCATGGGCCAGGCGCGAGCGCTCCTCGGCGATGGTCAGCTCGCGGCTGCGTTCATAGAGCCGGGCGTTGTTGAGGGCGATCGCGGCGTGCTGGGCCAGGAGCGACAGGAGCTCCTCGTCGTCGGCGGTGAAGCCGCAGCCGCCCGCCGGCTTGGGGCACTGCTTGTTCGCGAGGAAGAGCGCGCCCAGCGTCTCGTCGCCGTACCGGATCGGCAGGCCCAGGAAGTCGGACATCTCCGGGTGGGCGGACGGCCAGCCCTCGAAGCGGGGGTCCTCGCGCACGTCGCCGAGGCGCTCGGGCTCGGCCCTGTGCAGCATCGAGGCGAGAATGCCGTGCTGACGGGGCAGCGGGCCGATGGCGCGCCACTGCTCCTCGCTGACGCCGTCGACGACGAACTGGGCGAAGCCGCCGTGGTCGTCGGGGACGCCCAGCGCCGCGTACTCGGCGTCGAGCAGCTCGCGGGCCGAGGCGACGATCGTCTTGAGGACGTCGCGCACCTCAAGCTGCCTGCTCATGGCGAGGAGCGCGGAGCTCACCGCGTTCAGGCCGGACCGTGGACCTTGACTCATGGCCTCACCGTACCGGCGGGGTGTGACAGTGCGTATCGGACCTGTGGCGGCCCCCGCCTAGGACCGTGGGCGTAGGCCCAAGGGCCCTGCGCCGTTGCGGCCGCGTCCCCTCGACACCCCGAGGGGCGGCGATTCCGGTCCGTACCGCCACGCGGTACCACCTTGAGTTCCTGCTTCACCGACCCCTGCCTTCCGGTGAGGGACGGTCTTACGGAGTGGCGGCGGCGCTCGGGCTCGCGCAAGAAGCACTGCCCTTGCTGCGGGCGTCCGGCGGTGCGGTCCTGAACGTCAGCTCCGACGCCGCCGCAGAGGCGTACGAGACGTGGGGCGGGTACGGCGCATCCAAGGCCGCCCTCGATCAGCTCTCGGCGGTCCTCGCCATGGAGGAGTCGGGGATCCGGGTGTGGGCCGTGGACCCCGGTGACCTGCAGACGGACCTCTATCGTGCGGCCGCCGAGTTGCGCGATCCGGACAATTGGTGCACTACGCGCGTGTGTGCGGGTGGGTCTGCAGATTCATACGTACAGCTCCCCGGCGACGTACACCTCGCATGCGAGGAGCCGCTGCCCCCGGGGAGCGGGCGGCCGTGGTGGGCGCGGGTGTCCGGCGACGTGCCCACGCTGCTGCACCGGCACGGGCGCCCCATCCGTTACTCCTGTACGCGGCCCGGCCGTTCACCGAGCACCTGGTGGCGCACCTGGTGAGCCGGGGTGTGCAGTTCGCGGCGGTCACCCTGCACACGGGGGTCGCTTCGCCCGAGGCGCACGAGCCGCCGTACCGGAGCGCTTCGCGGTGCCCGGGACGTCGGCGCGGCTCATCAACGCGGCCAAGGCCGACGGGCGCCGCGCCATCGGGGCGGCCGAGGGGCGTACGGAGCTCGTGGTGATGCCGGAGCGCGGCGTACGCGTGGTGGACCGTCTGCTCACCGGGCTGCACGAGCCGGGGGCTTCGCATCTGCTGATGCTGGAGGCGGTCGCAGGCCGGGCGGCCGTGGACCGCGGATACACCGAGGCGGTACGCCGTCTCTACCTCTGGCATGAGTTCGGCGACGTCCATCTCCTCCTCCGGGAGGACGGTCCTCACGCTGAGAGTTGCTCCGGCAACTGTTGGTAAGACCGTTACGTGTCCGATGTGAGGCCGCGCATAGGACGCACGTCACGTACGAAGGTCCCTAGTGGATAAGAGGGACCTTTAGGGACACGGGGTACATGGTCGCCAGGGCCGTCGGCGCACCCCCTGATCCACTACCCGGCATCGTACGTCACTGCTTTGCCACAGAATTTTGCGGCCGCTAAGAATTGCTCCCGTCGCTCGGCGCCGCGGTCTCGCACCGCGGCGTTTGTGCCGGAGAAGCAATGTCCCCCACCGGACCAGAGCGACCTCCGCGATTTGAAGAGGTCCATCAGTCATGCCCAAGCACAACACTCCTGGTCATAGTCGCCCCGCGCTGACCAAGACCCAGAAGTTCTCGATCGCCGGTGTCGCCACGCTCGGCGCCGCCGCCCTCGCCTTCTCCCTCGTGCCGGGCAGCGCCGATGCCGGAACCCAGAGCGTCGCGGCCGCCCCGGTGGCCTTCAAGCAGAACGTCGACGCCCAGCAGGCCGTCGAGGCCGGTGTCATCAAGCAGCACACCGCCGCCGGCAAGCAGGCCAAGGACGCCGTCGCGGCGAAGCAGAAGGCCGATGCCGACGCCGCCGCGAAGAAGAAGGCGGCCGAAGAGGCCGCGGCCAAGAAGAAGGCCGAGGACGCGCGCAAGGCCAAGGAAGCCGCGAGCCGTGCTGCCGCGCGCAAGCCGGTCTACGCCAACAACCTCGACGGCTGGATCCGCCAGTCCCTGGACATCATGAAGTCCAAGGGCATACCCGGCTCCTACGAGGGCCTGCACCGCAACATCATGCGTGAGTCCACGGGCAACCCGAACGCCGTCAACGGCTGGGACATCAACGCGATCAACGGCACCCCGTCGATCGGCCTGCTCCAGGTCATCAAGCCGACCTTCGACGCGTACCACGTCGCGGGCACGTCCACGAACATCTACGACCCGGTCGCCAACATCGTCGCCGCCTGCAACTACGCGGCCGACAAGTACGGCTCGATGGACAACGTGAACGGCGCCTACTGAGCCTGATCGCCTGATCAACGGACCTCTTCACCGAGGCTCGGCGGACGCCGAAGGGCGGCACCCCCCAGGGGGTGCCGCCCTTCTCCGCGTTCCGGGACTCGATTCCGGGACGCGCTTACTTGCGCATGACCTCCGGCTCGTGGCGGCGCAGCAGTCGCGCGACCGCGAAGCCGCAGGCGATACCGATCAGGAGCAGGATCGTGATGTTCAGACCCCACTGCCCGGCCGAGTGCTCCCACAGCGGGTCGAGATCGGTGGGGTTCTTCGGGTCCCACGGCGGCATCAGGTGCGCGAGGTCCAGCGTGGAGCCCGCGCCGGCGATGGCCCAGCGCGACGGCATCAGCCAGGCGAACTGCTCAAGGCCCGGCGAGCCGTAGACCTGGAAGAGCACGCCGGTGAAGACGACCTGGACGATCGCGAACATCACCAGGAGCGGCATGGTCTTCTCGGCGGTCTTCACCAGCGAGGAGATGACCAGACCGAACATCATCGAGGTGAAGCCCAGAGCGATGATGACCAGGCAGATCTCGACGGCCGGGGGCATGATCAGGCCCTCTTCCGGCATGTCGCGCGTCGCGAAGCCGATGCCGCAGATGATGACGCCCTGGAAGGCCGTGATCACGCCGAGCACGATGACCTTGGACATCAGGTACGCCGAGCGGGACAGGCCGGTGGCCCGTTCCCGTTCGTAGATGACCCGCTCCTTGATCAGCTCACGCACGGAGTTGGCCGCGCCCGAGAAGCACATACCGACCGCGAGGATCAGCATGATCGTGCCCGCGTCGCCGTTGAACTTCGACGGCGGCTTGGGCGGGCCGAGCCCGAAGTCGGCCGGGATGACGACACTGACGATGCCGAGGACCGCGGGCAGGATCACCATCAGGCCCAGGAAGCCCTTGTCGGAGGCGATCACCGCGGAGTAGCGGCGGATCAGCGTCCACAGCTGCGAGCCCCAGCCCTGCGGCTTGGGCGGCCGGACCGCCTGCGGCGGCGGCATCTGTACGGACTGTGCGGCGACGGCGTCGATGTCCGCGGCGTACATCTGGTAGTGCTGCGAACCCTTCCAGCGGCCCGCCCAGTCGTAGTCGCGGTAGTTCTCGAACGCCGAGAAGACGTCGGCCCAGGTGGTGTAGCCGAAGAAGTTCAGCGCTTCCTCCGGCGGACCGAAGTACGCCACCGAACCGCCCGGCGCCATCACCAGGAGCTTGTCGCAGATCGCCAGCTCGGCGACCGAGTGCGTGACGACGAGGACCGTACGGCCGTCGTCGGCCAGGCCGCGGAGCAGCTGCATGACGTCGCGGTCCATGCCCGGGTCGAGGCCGGAGGTCGGCTCGTCCAGGAAGATCAGCGACGGCTTGGTCAGCAGCTCCAGAGCCACCGAGACACGCTTGCGCTGGCCACCGGAGAGGGAGGTGACCTTCTTCTCCTTGTGGATGTCCAGCTTGAGCTCGCGCAGGACCTCGTCGATACGGGCCTCGCGCTCGGCCTCCGCGGTGTCACCGGGGAAGCGGAGCTTGGCCGCGTACTTGAGGGCCTTCTTGACGGTCAGCTCCTTGTGCAGGATGTCGTCCTGCGGGACCAGACCGATGCGCTGACGCAGCTCGGCGAACTGCTTGTACAGGTTCCGGTTGTCGTAGAGGACGTCGCCCTGGTTGGCGGGCCGGTAGCCGGTGAGCGCCTTGAGCAGGGTGGACTTGCCGGAGCCCGAGGGGCCGATGACCGCGATGAGCGACTTCTCCGGGACGCCGAAGGAGACGTCCTTGAGGATCTGCTTGCCGCCGTCGACCGTCACCGTCAGGTGGCGGGCGGAGAAGGAGACCTCACCGGTGTCGACGAACTCCTCGAGCCGGTCGCCGACCAGACGGAAGGTCGAGTGACCGACGCTGACGATGTCGTTCGGGCCGATGAGGGCCGAGCCCGACTTCGCGACCGGCTGACCGTTGACGTACGTGCCGTTGTGCGAGCCGAGATCGTGGATCTCGAAGCGGCCGTCCGGAGTGGCCGTGAACTCGGCGTGGTGCCGCGAGACCTGCAGGTCGGAGACGACCAGCTCGTTCTCCAGGGCACGACCGATGCGCATCTTGCGACCGAGCGAGAGCTGGTGGAACGTCGTCGGGCTGCGGTCGCCGTAGACCGGCGGGGCCCCCGCGACGCCGCCGGAACCGGGGGGCTGCTGCGCGTAGCCACCCTGCTGCGGGGGCACATGCGGCTGCTGCTGCGGCTGGTGCTGCTGGGGCTGCTGTTGCTGCCAGCCCTGCTGCTGGGGTGCCTGGTGCGGAGCCTGCTGCTGGGCGGCCCAGCCGGGAGCCTCCTGCTGGGGCGCCTGCTGCGGCGCGGCCTGCTGCTGGGCGTGCTGCTGCGGCGCGGAAACGGCGGCAGCGGCGGCGCCCGACGCGCTGCCGGACACGTTGAGCCGCGGACCGTCGGTCGCGTTGCCGAGGTTCACGGCCGAGCCCGGGCCGATTTCCATCTGGTGGATCCGCTGGCCCTGCACAAAGGTGCCGTTGGTGCTGCCGTGGTCCTCAATGACCCAACTGCGGCCGCTCCAGCTGATCGTGGCATGACGCCAGGACACTCTGGCGTCGTCAAGCGAGAGATCTCCCTGCGGATCACGTCCGAGGGTGTACGACCTGGACGGATCGAGCGTCCAGGTCCTTCCATTCAATTCCAGTACGAGTTCCGGCACTCCAGCCCCACTGAGTTGTCCCCCGAGCTAGCCCCCATCGATGGGGAGTCTAGGGATGTCGAACATCGGGAGGAACTATTTCAGGCGGAGGCCTCTGACCGAAAGTCGGGCCTTGTGAAGACTGCGTACGGGCCTCTTTGGTTGCCCCGTTGACGGGGCAGAAATCCGCCCGGAGAGTAGTAACCGCCCATCAGTGCATACGGATCATGCGCATTGCGCACATCTCGCATGAACGGGGCGACGCCGTGTGAGGGCTGTGCAAATCAGGGGGGCCTGATGGAGACCGGCGGCAAAGAGGTCGACGGCCGGGGTGTGCGGTGGGGCGACGTACTGCTCTCCGCGATCGCCTCGGTCAGCTGGGCCCTGATCGGCATGGTCGGTACGGCGGCCTTGGGGCTCCATCTGCTCGGCGCGGACGCCGTCGCGTCGCTCGGGCCGATGACGGCGGCCGTGGTGGCGCTTGGCGCGGGCGGTGCGGTCACGCCGTCCGGCGATGTGTCGGCGTTCGGCCTCGAAGGCGCGGAGGCGACCACCGCGATCGACATCGCACCACTGGGCGTCGGGCTCGCGGGCGCGCTCCTCCTCGCGTACTTCTTCCTGCGTTCCTTACGTACGGCGGGAGTCACCATCACGCCCGCCGAACTGGCCGCGCGCGTGGGCTCGGTGGTCGCCCTGTTCCTCGCGATGCTCGCCGGGCTCGCCTGGGCCGGTCACGACATCATCACGATCGACGGCGAGCAACTGGGCATCGACAAGGGAATCGACAAAGGGATCGATCAACTCCCCGACGACATCACCGACAAACTGCCCGACGGTCTCGGCGACATCGGCGGTCTGCTGCCCGACCGGCTCGGCGATCTCGCCCAGGCGAAGGCGGCCGTCGGCTTCACCGTGGACACGGGACCGACGCTGCTCGGGGGCGCGGTGTGGGTGATCGGTGTGCTCCTGATCGCGCTGCTCGCCTCGCGGCGCACGCCGCTGCCGCGCGGGTGGGACGTCGTGCACCGGGCGGTGCGGCCTGCCGTGTCCGCGCTGGTCACGGTGGTGCTCGTGGCGGTGCTCGCCGGGCTCGCGGCGGCTCTGTACGCGATGGTCGGCGACGCCCATCCGAAGCGGATCGCGGGTGCCGCGCTGCTCGGGGCGCCGAACGGGGTGTGGCTCGGGGTGCCCATCGGGCTCTTCGTGCCGTGGGACGGCGAGGCCACGGGTGAGCTGGCGAAGCTGCTTCCCGACCCGCTGGACGATCTCCTGACGGGGCCGGGGGCCTCGGGGAACGAGGCGGTGACGCTGGGACGACTTGCCGAGCTCGACGGCCGGGTGTGGCTGCTCGGGGTTGCGGCGGCGCTGATGATGCTGTTCGCGGGGGTGCTTGCCGCCGTGCGTTCGCCCTTCGTACGGGGCGAGGTGGGCGCTCTGCGGTTCGCCGGCGTCTGTGCGGTGCGGCTGGGGGTCGTGACGGCGCTGGCGCTTCCGCTGATGGTGTGGCTGACCGGGGTGTCCGCCGATGCCTCGCTCTCCGTCCTCGGCTTCGACGCGTTCGGGGCGGGGATCGAACTGCATGGGCAGCTGGGGGTGGCGGTGCTGCTGGGCGCGGCGTGGGGCGCCGGGGCGGGGGCGGTGGGGGCGCTGCTTGCCGTGGCCACGGGGGCTGCGGGTGGGAGGGTTTCGGTGCTGGTCGCCGGGGGCGGGGCGGCTTCCGAGGTGCCGGCCTCGGCTCCGGTTTCCGCTTCGGCCTCGCCCGAGGCGGGGGCTTCGGGGCCGTACAGTCCGAGCGAGCCCTACCGGCCCGCGAACCCGGACACGAACCCTTACCTGCGGCCGCCGGGGGATGTGTACGGTGCGCCGACGGTGGTGGGACCGATCACCCCTCCCCCGTCACCAAGGCCGAAGCCTCGCCCCCGCTCCTCGGGCAACGGAGACTGGCCACCGCCTCCGCCCCCACCGCCACCGCCACCGCCACCGCCACCGAAGCCGGGCCCACGGGGGCGGTAACGGACGCCACGCTGCCGGGCACCCGGCGGGCATCGCCCGCCGAACAAGCCTTTCCCGCCCACCCGCCCGAAACCCGGTGCTGCTGGGTAATCGGGTGGGTGGGTGGGAGAGATCCGCCGCGAAGCGGGCGGAACAGGAAGCCCCCGGCCGGCAGACGAAGAACCCGCCCCCCACCGCCAAGGTGCAGGTGTCCGGCAAGCGGACCACCCCCGCGGCAAGCCGCGGCCTGCGGATACGGTGGGAACACCATGAGTGCTTCGCAGCCCCAAGAGACCTCTCCCGCCGACACCCCGACGCTCCTCGTCAAGATCTTCGGCAAGGACCGCCCTGGCATCACCGCCGGCCTCTTCGACACCCTCGCCGCCTACTCCGTCGACGTGGTCGACATCGAGCAGGTCGTCACCCGCGGCCGCATAGTGCTGTGCGCGCTCGTGACCGCGCCGCCGCCCGGCCTGGAGGGCGACCTGCGGTCCACCGTGCACAGCTGGGCCGACTCCCTGAAGATGCAGGCCGAGATCATCTCGGGCATCGGCGACAACCGCCCGCGCGGCCTCGGCCGTTCCCACGTGACCGTGCTCGGGCACCCCCTCACGGCGGAGTCGACCGCCGCGATCGCCGCGAGCATCACGGCGACCGGCGGCAACATCGACCGCATCTTCCGGCTCGCCAAGTACCCGGTCACCGCAGTCGAGTTCGCCGTGTCCGGCACGGAGACCGAGCCGCTGCGCACCGCCCTGGCCCTGGAGGCGGCGAAGCTCGGCGTGGACGTCGCCGTCGTCGCGGCGGGCCTGCACCGCCGCGCCCAGCGGCTCATCGTGATGGACGTCGACTCGACCCTCATCCAGGACGAGGTCATCGAGCTCTTCGCGGCGCACGCGGGCTGCGAGGACAAGGTCGCCGAGGTGACGGCCGCCGCGATGGCCGGAGAGCTGGACTTCGAGCAGTCGCTGCACGCCCGCGTGGAGCTGCTTGCCGGGCTCGACGCCTCGGTCGTCGACAAGGTCCGCTCCGAGGTCCGCCTCACCCCCGGCGCCCGCACCCTCATCCGTACGCTCAAGCGCCTCGGCTACCAAGTGGGCGTCGTCTCGGGCGGGTTCACCCAGGTCACCGATGACCTGAAGGAACGTCTCGGCCTCGACTTCGCCCAGGCCAACACCCTGGAGATCGTCGACGGCAAGCTCACCGGCAAGGTGACCGGGATGATCGTGGACCGCGCGGGCAAGGCCCGGCTGCTTCGCCGCTTCGCCACGGAGGCCGGGGTCCCGCTGGAGCAGACCGTCGCGATCGGCGACGGCGCCAACGACCTCGACATGCTGAACGCGGCCGGTCTCGGCGTCGCCTTCAACGCCAAGCCCGTCGTCCGCGAGGCCGCGCACACCGCCGTGAACGTCCCCTTCCTCGACACCGTGCTCTATCTCCTCGGCGTCACCCGCGAAGAGGTCGAGGCGGCGGACACGCACGCCGACTGACGACTCCCGCACCTCCCCCGTCTACGAGAAGGGGCCCGGTACCACCTGCGGTACCGGGCCTTTCGTCGTACGGAGAGCGAGGGTCACTCGGAAGGCGCCCAGTAGTCGACCAGCGTGCCGACCCCCGGCTCCAGGGCCTTCCACGAGCCGGAGTACGTCAGGACGGCGAAGGCCGACGTCGGGAAGCCGCGGCGGTCCATCCGCGTACGCGCATCGCCCTCGGTCTCCCCGGCGAGGATGTCGGCGAGGCCCTGGACTCCGGGGTTGTGGCCGATCAGGACGACGTTCTGCGCGTCGTCCGGGGTTTCGTTGAGCACGGCGATCAGCTCGCCCGGAGAGGCCTCGTACAGCCGGTCCTCGTAGACCGTCCTGGGCCTGTGGGGCAACTCGTGGACGGCGAGCTTCCATGTCTCGCGGGTCCTGGCCGCGGTCGAGCAGAGGGCCAGATCGAAGGGGATGCCGCTGTCGGCGAGCTTGCGCCCGGCGACAGGGGCATCCTTGCGGCCTCGCTCCGCGAGCGGCCGATCATGGTCGGACACCTGAGGCCAATCGGCCTTCGCATGCCGGAAAAGGACAATCCTGCGGGGTTCTGCGACGCTCATGCGTCCCAGCTTCGCATGAAACGCGCGGCCGGGCGCAGGGAGTTGACGCGCTCCCCCGGCACGGGTGACGGCCCCTGCCGGGGGCAGGTCACGACGTTGCGCCGAAGACCGTCTCCTGGACGCGCTCGAGCAGATGGGTGACCACCGGGTCGCCGCTCGCCGCGTGCGCGTCGGCCGGGTTCAGTATCAGCAGGAGCAGTGCCGCGAAGGCGATGGCCGGGAGGGCGATGGCCCACCAGGGAAGCTGGGTCTCCACGCTCGCTGAGTCCTTGGGGGCTCCCAGGTCGCGCCGGGTGTGCGAGCGGGCCGACATGCCGCCTCCGTGGTCTTCGAGTCTCCCGTGCCGCGTCTTCGCGGCCACATCTCGAAACTACGGACTCGGCGACCCTCAGCACATCCGGTGATCCACCCACTTGACCCTGACACTGACCCCCTAGGGGATGGTGGGGCTAGCCCCACCATCCGCCCCGCCGGGGGCAGTTCACGGCGAGGCGACGGAGGCGACGATCCCGATGATCACGGTGATGGCCAGCATCGCGCCGAGCACGATGAGCAGCTTCTTCTGGCCGTTCTGGGGGTTCGGGTCAAGCACTGGCATACGACGAGTCTCGCACCCTTTGTCCGACGGGGTCGCACCGCCCCCTCCGGATCAGGACGCCGCGGCGACCTCGTCCTCGACCGTGCGGTTGCGGCCCGCCAGGATGCCCACCACGATCTGGGGCACCATCAGGGCGGCCATGAGCACGATCGGCAGCTCCCAGCCGCCGCTGTGCTGGTAGAGGACGCCGACCAGGAGCGGGCCCGGGATCGAGATCAGGTAGCCCGTGCTCTGGGCGAAGGCGGAGAGCTTGGCGACGCCCACACTGCTCTTGGCCCGCATCCCGACCATCGTCAGGGCCAGCGGGAAGGCGCAGTTGGAGACGCCGAGCAGCAGTGCCCAGACCCAGGCGCCGCCCGCCGGGGCGAGGTAGAGACCCGCGTACCCGGCGAGACCGCACGCGCCGAGGACCATCACCACGGGGCCCTGGTTGGGCAGCCGCGTTGCGACCCGGGGGATGACGAAGGCCAGCGGTACGCCCATCGCCATGGTGACGGCGAGCAGCACGCCCGCCTCCCCGGCCGGGACGCCCGCGTCACGGAAGATCTGCGGCATCCAGCCCATCGTGATGTACGCGGCGGTGGCCTGGAGTCCGAAGAAGCAGGCGAGCGCCCATGCCGTACGGCTCCGGGTGATGCGCAGACCGGCGTCCTCCCGCCGCACGGCGGCCGAGACATGCTCGGCAGAGGCAGAGGCGGAGGCGGAAGCGGAAGAGCCCGCGCCCCGGTCGCGCACGAGCGGCACCCACGGCACGACGGCGACGACCGCGAGCACCGCCCACACGGCGAGCCCGGTCTGCCAACTGCCGCCCAGCGCACCGGTCATGGGCACCGTGACGGCGGCCGCCATCGACGTACCCAGTGCGAGGGCCATCGAGTACAGGCCGGTCATCGAGCCGACCTTCTCGGGGAACCAGCGCTTGACGATCACCGGCATCAGGACGTTGCTGACCGCGATGCCCATGAGGGCCAGCGCGGTCGCGGCGAGGAAGCCGGCCGTGCCGCCCAGGAAGGGACGGATCGCCAGGCCCGTGGCGATCGCGACCATGCCCGCGCAGACCACCGCACTGGGACCGAAGCGGCGGGCCAGGCGCGGGGCCATCACGCCGAAGATCGCGAAGCAGAGCGGCGGGACGGAGGTGAGCAGGCCGGCGAGCGTGCCGCTCATGCCGAGCCCGTCGCGCACCTCCTCCAGGAGGGAGCCGAGGCTGGTGATGGCCGGGCGGAGGTTGAGCGCGGCGAGGACGATGCCGACGATGACGAGACGCGTCGCCCACGCGCGCGTGGCGGGCTGTTTCGCCGCCGCGCCGCCCGCGCCGCCCGCCCCGTCCGTCGCGTCGGTGCGTATCGGTGCCGGCGTCCGCGTCCGCGTCCGCGTCTGCGTCTGCGTCTGCGTCTGCGTCTGCGTCTGCGCAGACGTCATCGCGCTGGTTTCCTCACTAGCCATGGAGCCATCATAGAATCATGGGATGATTGGCTGTCCAATCCGATTCCGTCACACCACCCTTAATCTCTGGCTCACACACCGCCCGTAACCTCTGCCCTCAGCCCTCCCGTCATCCCGCGTACGAAGGAACGTCATGCCGCTGACCACCCCTCGCCGCTCAGCGCTCTCCGAGCAGGTCATCGCCGAGCTGCGCAACCAGATCTCCTCCGGAGAGTGGCCGGTGGGCTCCCGCATCCCCACCGAGCCCGAACTGGTCGAGCAGCTGGGCGTGGCCCGCAACACCGTCCGGGAGGCCGTCCGCGCCCTCGCGCACAACGGCCTCCTCGACATCCGGCAGGGCTCGGGCACCTATGTGGTCGCGACGAGCGAGCTCGCCGGCGTCATGCAGCGCAGGTTCGCCGACGCGGAGCCCCGGCACATCGCGGAGCTGCGCAGCACCCTGGAGTCGAGCGCGGCGCGGCTGGCCGCGCAGCGGCGCACGGAGCGCGACCTCAAGCAGCTCGACGCCCTGTTGAAGCGCCGCGAGGAGGCCTGGGCTTCCGGTGACGCGGAGGCGTTCGTGACGGCCGACGCGACGTTCCACCTGGCCGTCGTGGCCGCGTCTCACAACGACGTGATGATGGCGATGTACGCGGACCTGGGCGAGGTGCTGCGTGACTGGCTGCGCGAGGACGTCGGCGAGGAGCTGACCCCCGAGAGCCACATGGACCACGCCCGGCTCGTCGAAGCGATCCGCGGGCACGACGAGGAGGCCGCGGCGAAGGAGGCCGCCGGCTACCCCTTCATGTGCCGCCCGGAGCGGCTGGACACCCCCCGCAATCCCGCCTGAGCCCGAGCCCAAGCCCGGCTCTCACCTCTGGTGGCTGACCCAGACCGACCGGATCTCCTTCCAACACCGACCGGTGAGCCGCACGGTCATGGCGGGCCCCGCCTCGACCAGGACGCCGTCGCTATCGATGTCCCACCACCGGTCGCACTCCACGTGCAGCCGCATCCGGTCGGTCTCCGGGTACGGGTTGTGGCAGTACGCGACGGCGTCCGAACCCTCGACGCTGGTGCGGCACTCCGCGCCGAACGGCCGGGGCTCGACCGCCTGCACGCGCGCGTGGGGGTGCTTCGCCTCTCCGACGGCATGCGACGCGGCGCCGTACGGCAGGGCGATCAGCAGAGTGAGAGCGGCGAGCACCGCAGGAGACGGGCGCACACCTCAGGGTGTGCCGCCCCGCCGCGCCGCCGCCCGGCCGGTGGGCCGAACGGGTGACGCCCCGCTCCCCGCACAAAGCGGGAAACGGGGCGTCGAGAACGTACGAAAGACCTGATCAGAAGGTCAGGCACCCATCATGTGCACGCCGCCGTCGACGTGGATGATCTCGCCCGTCGTCTTCGGGAAGAAGTCCGAGAGCAGCGCGACGATGCCGCGGCCCGCGGGCTCCGGGTCGGCCATGTTCCACTCCAGCGGGGAGCGGGTGTTCCACACGTCGGCCAGCTCCGAGAAGCCCGGGATGGACTTCGCGGCCATCGAGGCGAGCGGGCCCGCCGAGATGAGGTTGCAGCGGATGTTGTCCTTGCCGAGGTCACGCCCGAGGTAGCGCGAGGTGGCCTCGAGCGCGGCCTTGGCCGGGCCCATCCAGTCGTACTGCGGCCAGGCGAACTGCGCGTCGAAGGTGAGGCCGACGACCGAGCCGCCGTCGTTCATCAGCGGACGGCAGGCCATGGTCAGCGACTTCAGGGAGAACGCCGAGACGTGCATGGCCGTGGAGACCGACTCGAAGGGCGTGTTCAGGAAGTTGCCGCCGAGCGCGTCCTGCGGCGCGAAGCCGATGGAGTGGACGACGCCGTCCAGGCCGCCGAGCTCGTCCTTGACCAGGCCCGCGAGCCGGTCCAGGTGCTCCTGGTTGGTCACGTCGAGCTCGATGACCTTGGCCGGCTTGGGCAGCTTCTTGGCGATGCGCTCGGTGAGCGTGGGCCGCGGGAAGGCAGTGAGGATGACCTCGGCGCCCTGCTCCTGCGCGACCTTGGCCGCGTGGAACGCGATGGAGGACTCCATCAGAACGCCCGTGATCAGGATCTTCTTGCCGTCGAGAATTCCGCTCATGGTGATCAGTGACCCATGCCCAATCCGCCGTCAACGGGAATGACGGCTCCAGTGATGTACGAGGCGTCGTCCGAGGCGAGGAACTTCACCGCGGCGGCGACTTCCTCGGGCTGCGCGTAACGGTTGAGCGGTACCTGCGCCATGATGCTCGCGCGCTGCTCGTCCGTCAGCGCCTTGGTCATGTCGGTGTCGACAAACCCGGGCGCCACGACGTTGAAAGTGAGATTGCGCGACCCGAGCTCACGGGCGAGCGAGCGCGCGAAGCCGACCAGACCAGCCTTCGAGGCGGCGTAGTTCGCCTGCCCGGGGCCGCCCATCAGGCCGACGACCGAGGAGATCAGTACGACACGGCCCTTCTTGGCGCGCAGCATGCCGCGGTTGGCGCGCTTCACGACACGGAAGGTGCCGGTGAGGTTGGTGTCGAGGACGGACGTGAAGTCCTCCTCGGACATGCGCATGAGGAGCTGGTCCTTGGTGATCCCGGCGTTGGCGACCAGGACCTCCACCGGACCGTGCTTCTCCTCGATCTCCTTGTAGGCCTGCTCCACCTGCTCCGCGTCGGTGATGTCGCACTTGACGGCGAGGACACCGAGCTCCGCGAGTGCCTGGGGCGGCTCACCCGAGCGGCAGGTGATCGCGACCTTGTCACCGGCATCGGCGAAGGCGCGGGCGATGGCGAGGCCGATGCCCCGGTTTCCTCCGGTGACGAGAACCGAGCGGCTCAACGGATCACCCTTTCGATAGCTGTCTGGTACCTCGAAAACCTATCGGTACGGTGCTCCATACGGAGAATCGGCGACCGACAGTGGCGTACCGGACTCGCTGTCGGGTCCCTACAGAAAACTGTGGCCCACGGGCCCACACGCGCGACATGATCTGACCTGACCGGTGCCGACAGCAGGGAGACATTCCGTGCCTCATTCCATCGATGCAGCCTTCGCTGCGCTGCCGCTGCGGGCCCTCGCGGACGCCGCGCTTGCCCGCGCGCGTGCGCTGGGCGCCGACCACGCGGACTTCCGCCTGGAGCGGGTGCGCAGCGCGTCCTGGCGGCTGCGGGATGCCAAGCCGTCCGGCTCGTCGGACACCACGGACCTCGGTTACGCGGTCCGTGTGGTGCACGGCGGGACCTGGGGGTTCGCATCGGGCGTCGATCTGACGATGGACGCGGCGGCGAAGGTCGCGTCCCAGGCCGTGGCGATGGCGAAGCTGTCGGCGCAGGTCATCAAGGCCGCGGGGTCGGACGAGCGGGTCGAGCTCGCGGCCGAGCCGGTGCACGCGGACAAGACCTGGATCTCCTCGTACGAGATCGACCCCTTCTCCGTGCCGGACGAGGAGAAGAGCGGGCTGCTCGCCGAGTGGAGCTCCCGGCTGCTCGCCGCCGACGGGGTCTCGCACGTCGACGCCTCGCTGCTCACGGTGCACGAGAACAAGTTCTACGCGGACACGGCGGGGACGGTGACCACGCAGCAGCGGGTGCGCCTCCACCCGCAGCTCACCGCGGTCGCCGTGGACGAGACGAGCGGCGAGTTCGACTCGATGCGGACGATCGCGCCGCCGGTCGGCCGCGGCTGGGAGTACCTGACTGGGACCGGCTGGGACTGGGACGCGGAGCTCGCGCGCATCCCGGAGCACCTCGCCGAGAAGATGCGGGCGCCGAGCGTGGAAGCGGGCTTGTACGACCTGATCGTCGACCCCTCGAACCTCTGGCTGACGATCCACGAGTCCATCGGCCACGCCACCGAGCTCGACCGCGCGCTCGGCTACGAGGCGGCGTACGCGGGCACCTCCTTCGCCACCTTCGACCAGCTCGGCAAGCTCGCCTACGGCTCGTCGCTGATGAACGTGACGGGCGACAGGACCGCCGAGCACGGCCTGGCCACCATCGGGTACGACGACGAGGGCGTGGCCGCGCAGTCCTGGGACCTGGTGAAGGACGGCACGCTGGTCGGCTACCAACTGGACCGCCGCATCGCGAAGCTCACCGGCTTCGAGCGCTCCAACGGCTGCGCCTACGCGGACTCCCCCGGACATGTACCGGTGCAGCGGATGGCGAACGTGTCGCTGCGGCCGGATCCGGGCGGGCTCTCGACCGAGGACCTGATCTCGGGCGTCGACCGGGGCATTTACGTCGTTGGTGACCGTTCATGGTCAATTGACATGCAAAGGTATAACTTCCAGTTCACTGGGCAACGCTTCTATCGCATCGAGAACGGCCGCATCACCGGCCAGTTGCGCGATGTCGCGTACCAGGCGACGACCACCGACTTCTGGGGTTCGATGGCGGCGGTCGGCGGTCCGCAGACCTATGTCCTCGGGGGCGCGTTCAACTGCGGCAAGGCCCAGCCCGGACAGGTCGCCGCGGTGTCGCACGGCTGCCCGTCCGCCCTGTTCCGGGGCGTGAACATCCTCAACACCACCCAGGAGGCGGGGCGATGAGCTCGTCGAGTCGCAGCACCAAGCCGCACGAGATCGTCGAGCGCGCCCTCGAACTGTCCACCGCCGACGGCTGCGTCGTGATCGCCGACGAGGCGTCGACGGCGAATCTGCGCTGGGCGGGCAACGCCCTGACCACCAACGGCGTCACCCGCGGCCGCACCCTCACCGTCATCGCCACCGTCGACGGCAAGGAGGGCACCGCATCCGGAGTCGTCTCGCGCTCGGCCGTGACCGCGGACGATCTCGAGCCGCTGGTGCGTGCCGCCGAGCATGCCGCGCGCGGGGCCGGGCCCGCCGAGGACGCGCAGCCGCTGGTGACCGGCGGCGAGGAGTCCGCGGACTTCAGGGACGCCCCCGCCGAGACCTCGTCCGCGGTCTTCGCCGACTTCGCCCCCGCGCTCGGCGAGGCCTTCGCACGGGCCCGCACGGGCGGGCGCGAGCTGTACGGCTTCGCGAACCACGAGCTCGTATCGAGTTATCTCGGTACGTCGACGGGGCTGAGGCTGCGGCACGACCAGCCCAACGGGACGCTTGAGCTCAACGCCAAGAGCCCGGACCGGACGAAGTCGGCGTGGGCCGGGCGGGCCACCCGGGACTTCAAGGACGTCGATCCGGCGGCGCTCGACGCGGAGCTCGCGCAGCGCCTGGGGTGGGCCCAGCGGCGTATCGATCTGCCGGCGGGCCGGTACGAGACGCTGCTTCCGCCGACCGCCGTCGCCGACCTGCTGATCTACCAGCTGTGGTCGGCATCGGCCCGGGACGCGGCCGAGGGCCGCACGGTGTTCTCCAAGCCGGGCGGCGGCACCCGCGTCGGCGACCGGCTCGCCGAGCTGCCGCTGACCCTGCGCAGCGACCCGAACGAGCCGGGCCTGGAGTCCGCGCCGTTCGTGCTCGCGCACGCGTCCGGCGGCGACTCGTCGGTCTTCGACAACGGGCTTCCGCTGGCCGCGACCGACTGGGTGCGGGCGGGCGAACTCACACATCTGACGAGCACCCGGCACAGCGCGGCCCTGACCGGGCTTCCGGTCGCCCCGGCGATCGACAACCTCGTCCTCGACGGCGGCTCCGACCGCTCCCTTCAGGAGATGGTCGCGGGCACCGAGCGGGGCCTGCTGCTCACCTGCCTCTGGTACATCCGCGAGGTCGACCCGGCGACGCTGCTGCTCACCGGGCTCACCCGGGACGGCGTCTATCTCGTCGAGAACGGCGAGGTCGTGGGCGAGGTGAACAACTTCCGTTTCAACGAGTCGCCGGTCGACCTGTTGTCGCGGGCCGCCGAGGCCGGGCGCACGGAAAAGACGCTGCCCAGGGAGTGGGGCGACTGGTTCACCAGGGCTGCGATGCCCGCCCTGCGCATCCCCGACTTCAACATGAGCTCGGTCAGCCAGGGCGTGTGACGCCCATAGACTGACGCGTAAGAGTGACGCGTACCCATTCGAACCTTTCAAGGAGACACAGGACCGTGACGGACATCGTCGACGAGCTGAAGTGGCGGGGACTTTTCGCCCTGTCCACTGACGAAGATGCACTGCGCAAGTCGCTCGCGGACGGTCCCGTCACGTTCTATTGCGGGTTCGACCCGACCGCGGCGAGCCTGCACGTGGGGCACCTCGTGCAGGTCCTCACCCTGCGCCGGCTCCAGCAGGCGGGGCACCGCCCGCTCGCCCTGGTCGGCGGCGCGACGGGTCAGATCGGTGACCCCAGGCCGACCGCCGAGCGCACCCTGAACGACCCGGAGACGGTCGCGAACTGGGTGGGCAGGCTGCGCACCCAGATCGAGCCGTTCCTGTCCTTCGAGGGCGAGAACGCCGCGACGATGGTCAACAACCTGGACTGGACCGCGGGGCTCTCCGCCATCGAGTTCCTGCGCGACATCGGCAAGCACTTCCGGGTGAACAAGATGCTCACCAAGGAGTCCGTCGCCCGTCGCCTGGAGTCCCAGGAGGGCATCTCCTACACGGAGTTCAGCTACCAGCTCCTGCAGGGCATGGACTTCCTGGAGCTCTACCGGCGGTACGGCTGCACGCTCCAGACCGGCGGCAGCGACCAGTGGGGCAACCTCACGGCGGGCATCGACCTGATCCACCGCCTGGAGCCGGACACCACGGTGCACGCCATGGGCACGCCGCTGATGGTCAAGGCGGACGGCACCAAGTTCGGCAAGACCGAGGGCGGCGCCGTCTGGCTCGACCCGGAGATGACCACGCCGTACGCGTTCTACCAGTTCTGGCTGAATGTGGACGACCGGGACATCTCGACGTACATGCGGATCCTGTCCTTCAAGCCCCGCGCGGAGCTCGAGGAGATCGAGAAGCAGACCGAGGAGCGTCCGCAGGCGCGCGCCGCGCAGCGTGCGCTCGCCGAGGAGCTGACGACGCTGGTGCACGGCGCCGACCAGTGCGCCGCGGTCATCGCAGCGTCCAAGGCGCTCTTCGGCCAGGGCGATCTCGCCGATCTTGACGAGGCGACGCTAGGCGCGGCGCTCTCGGAGCTGCCGCGCGTCGAGGTCGCCGAGCTCGGCCCGGTGGTGGACCTCTTCGCCGAGGTCGGCCTGGTGGCCAGCAAGTCCGCGGCCCGGCGCACGGTCAAGGAGGGCGGTGCCTACGTGAACAACGTGAAGGTCGCCGCCGAGGACGCCGTGCCGTCCCGCGACGAGCTGCTTCACGGTCGCTGGCTCGTCCTTCGACGTGGCAAGAAGAACCTGGCCGCGGTCGAGGTCACCGCGGGCTGACCCGCTGAACCGTACGCACGTCGAAGGGGCCGGTCCGCGTGGACCGGCCCCTTCGGCATGCGGCGAGGCAGGGCGCCTACGCCGACTGTTTGCTTCCCTTGACCATCTTGTACGCCATGTCGCCGAGACCCACGACGACCAGCGCGGCCCCCAGCTGCAGGGCGTGCCGCCCCCAGTCGATGCCTCTGGTCTCGTCGATGCCGAAGCCGGCGGCCAGTGAGTTGCCGATGATCGCGCCGATGATGCCGAAGATCGTGGTCAGCCAGAGCGGGCTGTGCTGCTTTCCGGGCAGGATCCCCTTGGCGATCAGCCCCAGCACGAACCCCACGATGATGGCCCACAACCAGCCCATAGCTGCCTCCTCATACGGCTCAACATGAGCGTTACGGTCAGTGTCGGCCTGTCCGCCATACGGCGCATGTCGGGAACCCCCATACGTGGCATGGCGCAGGAAGTGCGCCGAGATGGGACAGGCCCCGGTCTCGTAGCCTGCGCAGCCCCGGCGTAACGTTGAACGGGTCCGGGCCGGGGAGAGTCCGGCGTCTTGTGAGCAGGCGGTGGAATGTGATGCGGAAGCAGAGCAGTGCCCAGGTCTTCCGGATCACCGGAGCCCGGCAGGGCCTCGCGGAGGACGTGCGCGGCAGGCAGCGACGCTACGTGATCTCGATGTCGGTCCGTACTCTTTCGGTCATTGCCGCCGCCGTCCTGTGGAACGTCGAGCGGCATGTCGCTTTCGTTGCTCTGGTGCTCGGGATCCTCCTCCCGTACATCTCCGTCGTGATCGCCAACGCCGGCCGGGAGAACGCGCCCTCGCTGCCGTCGACCTTCGTACCGGCGCCGTCACGGCCGATGATCGCTCCACCGGCCGCCAGGACCGAGTCCGCGGAACCCTTCCCGGAAGCCGGCACGGGCCCCAAGTCCGGTGAGCCCGACGCACCTTCCGGCCACCAGAACTGACCGTCGACGTTGCGCCAAGCTCAAGAAAAGCTCAGATCAATCATGTAGTTCCGGTGCCAGGCACCGGGTCCCCCGTGACATACTTCGTACGCGCTCCGCATCCCCCGTCGGAGCGACAGACCGACGCCGGGCAGCTCCCCCCGTGGCTGCTCGGCGTCGCCTTGTTTTGAACGCACTTGGACGTTACCTGTGAGCGACGAAACACCGATCTGTTCCGCCAAGGGCTGCCGCGCCGACGCGGTCTGGGTGCTCGCCTGGAACAACCCGAAGATCCACACGCCGGAGCGTCGCAAGACCTGGCTCGCGTGTGACGAGCACCGCGAGCACCTCTCCCAATTCCTGGGCGTACGCGGCATGTTGAAGGACGTCGTCACGCTGGCCGAGTGGGAAGCGCGGGAGGGCTAGCGGCGGCTGCGGCCGCCTAGCCGCCGATCGCCGACATCGGGCGGTCGGGCTGCAGGAACGTCGGGTCGTCGAGGCCCGAACCCGCCTTCTTGCCCCACATGGCGAGCTTCCATATCCGGGCGATGTTCTCGTCCGAGCCGTCCTCGCCGTCGGAGCGCAGGGCCGCCCGCAGGTCCGTCTCCTCGGTGGCGAAGAGGCAGGTGCGGACCTGGCCGTCGGCCGTGAGCCGCGTACGGTCGCAGGCCGAGCAGAAGGGGCGGGTGACCGAGGCGATGACGCCTACGCGATGCGGGCCGCCGTCCACGATCCAGCGCTCGGCGGGCGCCGAGCCGCGCTCGCCGGAGCCCTCGTCGGTGAGCTCGAAGCGCGTACGCAGCGACTGCAGGATGTCACCTGCGGTGATCATGCCGTCGCGCTTCCAGCCGTGCTGGGCGTCGAGGGGCATCTGCTCGATGAAGCGCAGCTCGTACTCGTTCTCGACGGCCCAGGCGAGGAGGTCGGGGGCCTCGTCGTCGTTCAGGCCCGGCATCAGGACCGTGTTGACCTTGACCGGGGTGAGGCCCGCGTCGCGCGCGGCCTCGAGGCCTTCGAGGACGTCCTTGTGCCGGTCGCGGCGGGTGAGGGTCTTGAAGACGTCGGGCCGCAGCGTGTCCAGGGAGACGTTGACCCGGTCCAGGCCCGCGGCCTTGAGGGCCTTCGCGGTGCGCTTGAGGCCGATGCCGTTCGTCGTCAGGGACATCTTGGGGCGCGGCTCCAGCTGGGCGCAGCGCTCGACGATGCCGACGAGGCCGGGGCGCAGGAGGGGCTCGCCGCCGGTGAAACGGATCTCCTTGATGCCGAGCTGTGTCACGGCGATCCGGATGAGGCGGACGATCTCGTCGTCGCTGAGGAGCTCGGACTTGGACAGCCACTGCAGGCCCTCTTCGGGCATGCAGTACGTGCACCGAAGATTGCACTTGTCGGTCAGTGAAACCCGCAGATCGGTGGCCACTCGGCCGTAGGTGTCGATGAGCACGTGGGCCCCCTCCCTGATCCTGTTCGGCCAATCCGGTTCAGATGTTGACGAGCCTACGTGACGGGACCGACATCGAGGCGGGCCCGATCCCACGAGGAGCGGCGCGGCCGCGTCGTAGAGATCTACCAAACGATCTACGACGCGGCCGCTGACGTGCGTGTTCGGGCGGAATGAGCCGGAATCAGTGGGCTCCGGTGCCGGTCAGGGACCGTACCTCCAGCTCCGCGTACTTGCCCTTGTCGGGCTCCTCCTTCGACAGCATCGTGCCGAGCCAGCCGAGCAGGAAGCCGACGGGGATCGAGATGAGGCCCGGGTTCTCCAGCGGGAACCAGTGGAAGTCGACGCCCTTGAACATCGAGGTCTTCGGATTGCCGGAGACGACGGGCGAGAAGAGGACCAGGAAGACCGCGGTGAAGAGGCCGCCGTAGATCGACCACAGCGCGCCCTGGGTGGTGAACCTCTTCCAGAAGAGGCTGTAGAGGATCGTCGGCAGGTTGGCGGACGCGGCGACCGCGAAGGCGAGCGCGACCAGACCGGCCACGTTCAGGTCGCGGGCGAGCGCGCCGAGCGCGATGGAGATGATGCCGATGAAGACCGTCGCCCAGCGGGCCGCCTTCATCTCCTCCTTCTCCGACGCCTTGCCCTTCTTGATGACGTTGGCGTAGATGTCGTGCGCGAACGACGAGGACGAGGCCAGCGTCAGACCCGCGACGACCGCGAGGATCGTGGCGAACGCGACCGCCGAGATCGTGGCGAGCAGGATCGCGCCCCACGAGGAGTCGACGCCGCCCAGATGCAGCGCGAGCAGCGGTGCCGCCGTATTGCCCGCCGGGTTGGACTCGATGATCTCGGCCGGCTTGATGAGCGCCGCGGCGCCGAAGCCGAGCGCGATCGTCATCAGGTAGAAGGAACCGATGATGCCGATCGCCCAGTTCACGGACTTACGCGCGGCCTTGGAGGTCGGCACCGTGTAGAAGCGGATCAGGATGTGCGGCAATCCGGCGGTGCCCAGGACCAGGGCGATGCCGAGCGAGATGAAGTCCAGCTTCGAGGTGGACGTGGCGCCGTACTTCAGGCCCGGCTCCAGGAACGACGTGCCCTTGCCGCTGTTGGACGCGGCCGATCCGAGCAGGTCGGAGACGTTGAAGTTGAACTTGAGCAGCACCAGGAAGGTCAGCAGGAGTGTGCCCGCGATGAGCAGGACGGCCTTGACCATCTGCACCCAGGTGGTGCCCTTCATGCCGCCGATGGTGACGTACACGATCATCAGTACGCCGACGAGGGCGACGATGCCGATCTTGCCCGCGTCGGAGGTGATGCCGAGCAGCAGCGAGACGAGGACGCCCGCGCCCGCCATCTGCGCAAGGAGGTAGAAGATCGACACGATGATCGTGGAGGTGCCCGCGGCCGTGCGCACCGGGCGCTGGCGCATCCGGTAGGCGAGCACGTCGCCCATCGTGTAGCGCCCGGAGTTGCGCAGCGGCTCGGCGACCAGGAGCAGTGCCACGAGCCAGGCGACCAGGAAGCCGATGGAGTAGAGGAAGCCGTCGTACCCGAAGAGGGCGATCGCGCCCGCGATGCCGAGGAAGGACGCCGCCGACATGTAGTCGCCGGAGACCGCGAGGCCGTTCTGGAAGCCGGTGAACTGGCGGCCGCCCGCGTAGAAGTCGGCGGCGCTCTTGGTCTGGCGTCCTGCCCAGACGGTGATGAACAGGGTGGCGACGACAAAGACGGCGAACAGGGAGATGATCAGCGGCCGGTGCTCGCTCGCCTCACCCGCGGCCAGGACTGTGGTGTTCAGCGCGGGGCTCATGCGCCGCCCTCCATACGGGACTTGATCGCCTCGGCCTTGGGGTCGAGCTTGGTGGCCGCGTGGTGGGAGTACCACCAGGCGATGAGGAACGTGGTCAGGAACTGCGCGAGGCCGAGCACCAGGGCGACATTGATGTTGCCGAACAGCTTGGTGCCCATGAAGTCGCCCGCGTAGTTCGAGAGCAGCACGTAAGCCAGGTACCAGACGATGAACGCGACGGTCAGCGGGAAGGCGAAGGAGCGGTGCGCCCGGCGGAGTTCACCGAACTCCGGGCTCTCCTGCTCCTGGATGAACTCCTCCGTGGAAGGGGCATGGGGAGTGTCTGCGCCGCCCTTCGAAGGCGGCGGTGCATCGGTGGCCACGGAGTCTCCTCGTGGTGCGGGTGCGGTGGGGACATTCAGCTGATCCATGGGCCCTCTCTGATCCTGCGTTCTGATCCCGCGTGACGCGGATCACGTGAGCCACGGATGGCGATGCTAAGGCCACGGGACGTGATCCGACAGGGGGGTTGATGTTGCTTCCGTTTCCTTTTCAACGTCATCACGGCGACGTCGACCCGGCCACACTCCCCGATTTCTTCAAGAACCCGTTGCTGGCCTGGGAGTTCTGGGGATAGCTTCACTCTGCAATACCCGTCATGTACCTGCCCGACCACCTTTTGTGTTCGGGCAGTTCACGTATCCGGATGATGTGGAGATCCCATGGCTCATCTGCGCTCCAGACGCCGCGTCGCGCTCACCGTGCCGCTCGGTATCGCACTCGCGGCATCGGTCGGCTTCGCCCCCGGCGTCGCGACCGCGGTCCCCGCCGACGCCCCCGTGACCGCAGGCGCATCGGCGAACGCCGAGGCCCCGAAGCTCGCGTACGTCGTCAACACCCGCCCGGACCACGCGACGATCGAGTACGTCAAGAAGGCGATCGCCAAGGCGGACGGTTCCGTCGTCGTCGCCTACGAGAAGATCGGCGTCATCGTCGCGCACTCGGCCAACCCCGAGTTCGGCAAGCAGATGCGCAAGGTCAAGGGGGTCCAGTCGGCGGGCGCGACGCGCACATCGCCCCTCACCGCCGCGGGCACCACGGAGGAGGGCGCCCCGACCTTCGTGTCGAAGGCCGAGGCCAAGTCGCTCCAGAAGCAGGCCGGTCCGGACGCCGAGCCGATGGAAGCCGACCAGTGGGACCTGCGCGCGATAGGCGCCGACAAGGCAGCGAAGATCAACCCCGGCAGCGGCAAGGTCACCGTCGGCGTCATCGACACCGGAGTCGACGACACCCACCCGGACCTCGCTCCCAGCTTCTCGGCCTCGCAGTCGGCGAGCTGTGTCGGCGGCAAGGCGGACACCTCGCCCGGCGCCTGGCGTCCGGAGAAGAAGGAGCACTACCACGGCACGCACGTGGCCGGCGAGATCGCCGCCGCGCGCAACGGCGTGGGCGTCGCGGGTGTCGCGCCCGGCGTGAAGGTCGCGGGCATCAAGGTGGCCGACCCGGTCAGCGAGCTGTTCTTCCCGGAGAGCGTGGTCTGCGCCTTCGTGTTCGCCGCCGACAAGGGCATCGAGATCACGAACAACAGCTACTACGTGGACCCGTGGCTCTACAACTGCATGGACGACCCGGACCAGCGGGCCATCGTGGACGCGGTCAACCGGGCCCAGCTGTACGCACAGCGCAAGGGCACCCTGAACCTGGCGTCCGCGGGCAACTCCAACCATGACCTCGCCTCCGACGAGATCCTGGACGACTCAAGCCCGGACGACTCGACGCCGGTGCCGCGCACCATCGACCCCTCCGAGTGCTTCGACGTCCCGACGCAGCTGCCGGGCGTGGTCACGGTCAGCGCGACGGGCGTGAAGGACCTCAAGTCGTACTACTCCACGTACGGCAAGGGTGTCATCGACGTCGCGGCCCCCGGCGGCGACAAGTACCAGATCCCGGGCGACACCCCGTCGAAGAACGGCCGCATCCTCTCCACGATGCCGGGCGGCGAGTACGGCTGGCTGCAGGGCACGTCGATGGCATCGCCGCACGCCTCTGGCGTCGCCGCGCTCCTGAAGTCGACGCACCCCAAGGCGAGCCCCGCCGAACTCCAGCGCCTTCTTAAGAAGCAGGCCGACAACCCGGGCTGCCCGACGGAGCCGTACGACCCGGACGGTGACGGCGATGTCGACGCGGTCTGCGAGGGCGACACGAACAAGAACGGCTTCTACGGCAGCGGGATCGTCGACGCGCTCGACGCCGTGAAGAAGTGAGGGGCTCCCGCACCATGACCGCACCCTTCACGCGCTCCCGCCGCGTGCTCGCACTCCCCCTCGGCATGGCGGTGGCCTCGGCCGTCGCCTTCCTGCCGGGGACGGCGTCGGCCCAGCCGGACGCCGTGTCCCGGACCGGCGGCCCGGTCTCGTCCGTCGTGGACGCCCTGGGCGCTTCCCTCGCGGACGGCACGTCGATGAGCTACGTCGTCAATGTCCGCTCGGGTCCCGGCAGTTCACCGTCCGCCAAGACATCGGCGTACGTGAAGAAGGCCATCGCCAAGGCGGGCGGCACCGTCGTCATCGCGTACGACAGGATCGGCGTGATCGTCGTCCACTCGTCGAACGCGGACTTCGCCAAGGAGATCCGCAAGGCCAAGGGCGTCCAGTCGGCGGGCGCCACGCGGACGGCGCCGCTGTCCGCGCAGTCCGACGACGCGCTCGAGGCCGACCGGCCGCTGACCGCCGACGAGGCCGAGAAGGCCGCAGGGCAGGCGGGCGCGGGCCAGGACGAGCTCGAGCCGCTCCAGTGGGACCTGCCCGCCATCAAGGCGGACAAGGCCCACAAGGAGTCGCTCGGCAGCGCCGATGTCACCGTCGGCGTCCTGGACTCCGGCGTGGACGACACGCACCCGGACATCGCGCCGAACTTCGACGCGAAGGCGTCCGCGAGCTGCCTGGGCGGTGTGCCCGTGCAGAAGGACAACGCGTGGCGTCCGGTGGCCAAGGAGAGCGACCACGGCATGCACGTGGCGGGCACGATCGCCGCCGCGAAGAACGGCACCGGCGTCACCGGTGTCGCTCCTGGCGTGAAGGTGGCGAGCCTGAAGGTGGCCGAGCCTGCGACCGGCATGTACTACACGGAGGCCGTGGTCTGCGGCTTCATGTGGGCTGCCGATCACGGAGTCGACGTCACCAACTCCAGCTACTACACGGACCCGTGGCTGTTCAACTGCAAGACGGACGACGACCAGAAGGCCCTGGTCGACGCCGTCGGGCGGGCCACCCGGTACGCGGAGCGCAAGGGTGCGGTGAATGTCGCGGCGGCCGGAAACGCCAAGACGGACCTCGCGCAGGACGAGATCGTCGACGACTCCAGCCCGGACGACACGACGCCCACGGAGCGGACCATCAAGACCGCGGACTGCTTCGACCTGCCGTCGCAGCTTCCGGGTGTCGTGACCGTCTCGTCCACGGGCGCGAAGGGCATCAAGTCCTCGTTCTCGAACTACGGCAAGGGCGTCATCGACATCGCCGCACCCGGCGGCGACTCGACGAAGTTCCAGACGCCGGACGCGCCGGCCACCGACGGGCGCATCCTGTCGACGCTGCCGGGCGGCAAGTTCGGCTACAAGGCGGGTACGTCGATGGCGTCCCCGCACGCCGCGGGCGTGGCCGCGCTGATCAAGTCGGCCCATCCGCACGCCTCTTCGGCGAAGGTGAAGGCGCTGCTCTACGGCGAGGCCGACGCCATGAAGTGCACCGATCCGTACGACATCGACGGTGACGGCAAGGTCGACGCGGTGTGCGCGGGCGGCAAGAACAAGAACGGCTTCTACGGCGTGGGCATGATCGACGCGCTGGACGCCGTGCGGAAGTAGCGGATTCGCCTTCACTTGCGCAGAGGGGCCGGGCGGTTGCGGACCGCCCGGCCCTTCGCGAGAGGATCTCGCTCCATGTACGCCTATCGGAACCCCGCATTCGGCTCGGTCGACATCGAAAGCTGGGTGCCTCGACGGTTCTACCGCGCGGTCGGCGGCGCCTACGTGGTGCGGGCGGCGATCGGGCGTGGCTGTGGCGCGACTTCCGTGGGACGGCCACGGGCACACCCTGGACACCGCCAGGCATAGTGCATGCATGACGCAGACACCGATGACCGGTACGCGCGCGGCCTGGGCGGCGCTCGGGGGCGATGCCGCGCTCCTCTCCCGTGTCGAACCCGTCGTACGCGCGGGGGCGTTGCCCGCGCGGCTGCCCGTCCGTGAGCTGGCCCGCGCCTGCGTGGGCGCCTGCGCGCTCGCCGCGGCGGAACTGACGGCGGCGCGCACCGGGCGGGCCGTGCCCCAAGTCCAGGTAGATGACGGGGCGGTGGCCGTCGCGTTCACCAGCGAGCGGCAGCTGCTCGTGGACGGCCGCGAGCCCGTCACCTTCGCTCCCCTGTCCGGCTTCTGGCGCACCGGCGACGGCGGCTGGGTGCGGACGCACGCCAACTATCCGCACCACCGGGCGGCGCTGCTGGCCGCGCTCGGGCTCTCTGCCGAATCCGCCGACTCCACCGACCCGGTGGACTCCGTGGCCGCCCGGCTCGCCGAGCTGCCCGCCGTGGACGTGGAGGACGCCGTGTACGCCGCCGGAGGGCTCGCCGTGGCGCTGCGTACGCCCGAGGAGTGGGCGAAGCACCGGCAGGGCGCCGCGGTCGCCGAGCGGCCGCTGCTGAGCCGCGAGCGGATCGGCGAGGGGCCCGCGCGGTCCCTTCCGGCGCTCACCGGCGACCCCTTGCTGCCCGCTGCCGGGCTCCGCGTCCTCGACCTCACCCGGGTCATCGCGGGCCCCGTCGCGACCCGCACGCTGGCGCTGCTCGGCGCGGACGTGCTGCGGATCGACTCGCCCCGGCTGCCCGAACTCCCGGACCAGCACGCGGACACCGGCTTCGGGAAGCGGTCCGCGACGCTGGACCTGGCGCGGCGCGCGGACCTGCGGACGTTCGACGAGCTGCTCGCGGGGGCCGACGTGGTCGTCACCGGCTACCGCCCCGGGGCCCTTGACCGGTTCGGGCTCGCCCCACGGGCGCTGGCCGAGCGCAGGCCCGGGATCGTGGTGGCGCAGCTCTCGGCGTGGGGTGACTACGGGCCGTGGGCCGGGCGGCGCGGCTTCGACAGTCTGGTGCAGGTCGCTTCGGGGATCGCATCCGTCGAGGGGTCACCCGAGCGGCCTGGCGCGCTGCCCGCCCAGGCCCTGGACCACGGCACGGGCCATCTGCTGGCCGCCGCCGTCCTGCGTTCGCTCACCGAGGCGATGGCGGGCGGGGGCGCGTGGGGTGTGAGCCTGACGCTCGCGCAGACGGCGGGGTGGCTGACGGGGGCGTCCCTCGGGGGCGGGACCGGGCCCGAGGAAGGCCCGGACAGCACCGGCACCACGTACGACCCCACCCCCTGGCTGGCCGAGACGGACAGTCCCCTGGGGCGGCTGCGGTACGCGCTGCCGCCGGTGTCCTTCGCGGGCGGTCCTGACAACTGGTCGCGGCCGCCCGGCCGTTGGGGCACGGATACGCCCGAGTGGCGATGAAGAGACCCCGTCGGGCGGAATGGGATTCCGCCAGTTGTTTGCCAGGACTTGCCCGTTAAGGGGGCACCTGGTGAAGATCTTGTGGTGAGTCCCATCCAACCGTCCGCCGAACCCGGGGGCGAGGCAGCCGCCGAAGCGGCCGCCTCCGTGCCCCGTGCGTCCCACCGCGCGCCGCGCGGCCGCCCGTCGACGGCGCGTGCCGTCGCCGTCCTCGTCCTGGTGGCCGTCGCAGCCCTGATCCCGCTGCTCGGCCCGTCGGCCGCGCTGAACGGCACCGGGGAGGCCGAGGCGCCGGGCACGCCGGGGATCACGTTCCTGCGGACGGTCGTGTTCGCCGCGCTCTGCGTGCAGTTGGGCGAGCTGTACGCGATCCGCCTTGCCCGCCGGGTGCCGGGGGCGCCGCTGGAGCGCGAGCCACGGAGCTGGGCGGCTTGCGCGGCGTGCGCGGGCATCGTCGCGACGCTGGGGCTCGCCTCCGTGGTGGCCACCGGCAATCTGGTGCCGCATCAGCTCTCCGACATGGATATCGGCGGTCTCTATCAGACGCGGGACGGCAGGCTCGCGCTCCTGGAGGTCAACGCCTTCATCGTGGCGCTGCTGTGCTCGAGGTCTCGCCGCCCGTCGACCGCCGCCCTGCCGCTCGCCGCGGTGATCGTCGCGGAGGCGCTGCGCGCGCACCCTCCGACGGAGGACACCCCGCTGGTCGGGTCCGGCCTGACACTGATCCATCTGACCTGCGGGGTGCTGTGGGCGGGCGGCCTGCTGCACGTGCTGCGCACGCTGCGGCTGTGGCGGAGGTCCGCTCCCCGGGAGGGCGGAGCGCTTCTCGGCCTCTACGCGCGCGTGGCCGCCTTCCTGCTCGCCGCGATCACCGTGACGGGGGTGTGCAGCACGCTGCGCCGGATGCCGCCGGGCACCGTGCTCGACCAGCTGACGGACACGGCCTACGGACGCACGCTGCTCGCCAAGCTGCTCCTGGTGGTGGCCGTCGCCGTCATGGCGCTGCTCGCGCGCGTCCGGCTGCGCAAGGCCGCCGATCCCGTCTCCGCGTACGCCCCCGCGCGCGGGGAGGTCATCGCGCTCGGCCTCGTCGTGGTCGTGTCGGCGCTGCTCACCGCGCTGCCGCTGCCGATTCGCTGGTGAGTACGCCCACAGGTCGTACGCCGGAACCCCCTCAGGGCGTGCTTGTCCACCCTTCACCGTACGTCGGGGGCGGCGCAGTCCGCGCGTTCAGCGCCGCCAGAACGCCTCTGACCAGCAGGAACTGCGCGGCGATATACGTGAGCATGATCCAGAAGTCGGGCCTGGGAGCCTGCGGCCACTCGGCGACGCCGGTCGCGATGAGGGTGTCCGACAGGAGGAAGAGCGCGCCGCCCGCCGCTGCCGTGAGGCCCAGCGTGGTCGCGCCGAAAGCCATCGCGGTAAGCAGCAGGCTGTAACCCGCCACCGGGCCGCGCATGTCCGCCGGGAGGTCGGGCCAGAGGAGCGCGACGGTCGTGATGAGGGCTGCCGCGTACGCCGTGACGAGTGCGGCTCCACGCGCGCGTGCCGTGCCGTACCCCTTGCCGTGCCTCTTGAAGAGCACGAGGTAACAGACGTGGCCTGCCGCGAAGGAGCCCATGCCCGCGAGGAATGCGGGGTCCGCGTCGGAGAGGAGCAGGACGTCGCCGCCCCAGCCGAAGAGGACGGCGGCGATCAGGAGGCGAGGGCCCTTGACCGTGGCTACGTACGCCGCCAGGAGCGGCATGAGGAGGGGCTTGAAGATGGTGTGGACCGTGCCTGAGTCCGCCAGCAGTGCTGCCAGGTCACCTGTCGCCGCCAAGGCGAACGCGGCCAGGAGCAGCCTTGCCCTGGACCCCGCTTCACCGGTGCCCGGCAGTGAGGGCTGTGCCCACCCGTTCCGCCCTGCGGAACGCCTGCCCACAGCTGAGGACGGGCTCATGCGGCGCTCTCCGGGACCGGCTCAGGGGCCTTGCTCGCGGGGGTTTGTGTCTGCGGTTGCCAGCCCGGGCCCCTGAACAGCCTGCCGCCCCGTTCGCGCCAAGTTGTTGCTGTCCTCAGGTCCTTCGCTATCGCCGCGTACTCATGCGTCGCCACCCGCAGCGGGTTGTACGTGGTGATGTTCTTCGTGAGGCCGTAGACCGGGCGGTCCGTCTCCGCCACCCAGGAGCCGAACATGCGGTCCCAGATGATGAGGATGCCGCCGAAGTTGCGGTCCAGGTAGCCGCCCTGCGACGCGTGGTGGACGCGGTGGTGCGACGGGGTGTTGAAGACGTACTCGAAGGGCCGGGGCAGCTTGTCGATGCGTTCGGTGTGGATCCAGAACTGGTAGACGAGGTTCGCCGAGGAGCAGAAGGCGAGCGCCGCCGGGTGCACGCCGAGTGCGATCAGCGGGACGTAGAACGGCCAGACCGTCAGGCTCGTCCAGGGCTGGCGCAGCGCCGTGGTGAGGTTGAACTTGCGGCTGGAGTGGTGCACCACGTGGCAGGCCCACAGGATGCGGATGACGTGGTGTCCGCGGTGCGACCAGTAGTAGAAGAAGTCCTGCGCGAGCAGCATCAGCGGGATCGTCCACCACAGCACGGGGATGTGCAGCGGCGTCAGCGTGTAGATCGCCGTGTAGATGGCGACGATCGGGATCTTCCACAGGAAGTCGAAGACGAGGCTGCCGAGCCCCATGGTGATGGAGGTGGCGGCGTCCTTCGTCTCGTACCCGGCGGCGTCCTCATCGGGATGGATCCGGTGGCTCACGATCTCCACGACGGTGAGCAGCACGAAGGCGGGTATGGACCACAGCACGACATCGGGCAGGTTCGGCGGCATGCGTGCACCGTAAAGGCCCCTGACGGGCCGCCGCTAGACGTAGTTACCGACAAGTATTACCGCTGGTAAGACGGCGTATGTTGGCGGGCCCCGCCAAAAGCGGACGCTCAGACACCGACCGCCCCCAGCAGTGCGCCCGCCCCGTGGGTGACCGCCATGGCCATCGCTCCGCCTCCCACGTTCCGCACCACGGCAGGACGCACCGCCGCCGAGCCGAGGCGCGCGCCGCTCCAGCCCGTGAGGGCGAGCGCGCCGAGAACCGAGACGACGGTGACGGCGAGGCGCCAGTCGGCGGGCGGCAGCACGATCGCGAGAAGCGGAAGGAGCGCGCCCGCGGTGAAGGCGACAAAGCTGGCCCAGGCCGCGTGCCACGGGTTGGTGAGCGCGTCGGGGTCGATACCGAGCTCCACGCGCGCGTGGGCCCGCAGCGCGTCCCGCTCGGTGAGCTGCTGCGCCGCCTCGCGGGCCACATCACGGCTGAGCCCGCGCTCTTCCAGAAGGCCGGTCAGCTCGACCAGTTCGGCCTCGGGCTGCTCCCGCAGCTCGCGCTTCTCCATGGCCAGGGCGGCCTTCTCGGAGTCGCGCTGGGTGGACACGGAGACGTACTCGCCGGCGGCCATCGACATCGACCCGGCGAGCAGTCCGGCAAGTCCTGCCGTGAGCAGGGTGCCGCGGTCCCCGGTGGCGCCCGCGACGCCGACGACCAGGCCCGCCGTGGAGACGATGCCGTCGTTGGCCCCGAGCACGGCGGCCCGCAGCCAGTTGAGCCGGGAGGCGAGCGCGCCGCCGTGCGCCTCGTCGTGTTCCGGTGCCTGATCGCTCACCCGGGGAGGGTCTCACCCCGGGTGAGCGAGGGCGGCGGGGCACGCCGTCACCAGACGCGTACCGACCCTCCCGGGGCGAACACCGGGCTCGTCGCGCCGGCGGGTGTCTCCTTGAGGGGTTCGTCCAGTTCCTGGACGGTCGGTCCTGCCTTCGCCGCGATCGCGTCAAGGAGCTCCAGGTCGAAGCCGTAGACGCGGGCCGCGTTGCCGCCGACCATGGCCGCGATCTCCTCCTTCGGAAGACCCGCGTAGGCGATGCGCAGGCCTTCGCGCGAGAAGGGGTGCGTGCCTTCGTCGTGCGGGTAGTCGCTGCCCCACATGATCTTGTCGAGGCCGATCCGGTCCCGCATCTGCGCCTCGTGCGGGCGCATGAAGCTCGCGCCCACGAAACAGTTCTCGCGCCACACCTCGGACGGCCCCTTGCCCATCGAATCGGCAAGGCCCGCACCGAACTTCGACTCCGCGGTCTCGGCCGTGTCCGCCTTCGAAGCCGCCGCGACCAGGCGCCCGTGGTAGTAGTCCAGCATGTCGAGCACGCCCGGGATCCAGCCCGAGCCCTGCTCGGTGAGGACGAGCCTGAGCTCCGGGTGACGGCGGAAGGCGCCGCCGAAGACGAGGTGCCACAGCGCCCGGTGCGAGAACCACGTCGTCTCCACCATGAAGACGGCGCGCGCGGCCGGTTCCTCGCCCAACGGCGGCGATGCCGATCCCGCGTGGTGGTTGACCGGCGCACCGCGCTCGGCGCAGGCCGCCCAGATGGGGTCGTACGTCGCCGAGTAGAGCTCGGCGAGTCCCGATCCCGGCGGTGTGCCGGGCAGCAGGAGGCCGCCCTTGAGCCCGGCGTCGGCCGCCCAGTTGATCTCCTTGACGGCCTCGTCGACGTCGTTGAGGAGGATCTGGAAGACGCCCGCCCTGCGGCCGGGAGCCGCGGCGCAGAAGTCGGCGAGCCAGCGGTTGTGGGCCCGCAGGCCCGCCCAGCGCTGCTCGAACTCCTCGCGCGTGGGCGCCGGGGCCATCAGGGACGCGCTCGGGAAGAACGGCGGGATGGTGTTGGGGAAGACGACCTCGGCGACGATGCCGTCCTGCTCAAGGTCGGCGACGCGGCGGTCCGAGTTCCAGTTGCGGTCGGCGGTGTCGGCGAGCAGGTCCTCGTACGGATTGACGTAGGTGGCCGCCCAGGCGTCGAACGCGTCGTGGTGGCGGGACTCCAAGTAGGGCTTGTAGTCGAGGAGATCGGCGCCTGCGTGGCAGTCGGCCGAGATGACGGTGTAGCGCTCTTCGGTCATGCGCTTTTCGGTCATGCGCTTTTCGGTCGTGCGCTCTTCGGTCATGCGCTGCTGACTCATGTGTCCGCCCCCAGTACAGGGAAGTCGTTCTCCGTCAGCCAGTGGCGGCCCACGTCGCGCGAGCGCGCCCAGGAGGCCTCCACCGCCGCCTGGGCCGCCCCATCGGTGGCCTGGCCGAGATCGGCGGGCGTCGGGCCGATGCGGGCGGCCAGCGGTGCCAGTTTCTCGGTGTCGAAGCCGAAGACCTCCGCCGCCGCGAGGCCCAGCATCCGGCGGGTCTCCCCCACCGGGATGTCGTGGAAGGTTTTCTTCAGCCACGCGCGCGTGTCGGGCCAGGTCCCTTCGGGGTGCGGGAAGTCGCTGCCCCAGAGGATGTTGTCGACGCCGATCTCGTAGCGCTGGGCGAGTTCGCGGCGCTTGGTGTTGGTGGCGCAGATGAAGATCTGCCGGTCCAGGTACTCGTGCGGTGGCCGCTTGAGCTCCGCGAACGGGGAGAGCTTCTTGCCGCCGTGCGCGCCCAGGTAGAGGCGGTCCATGAACCACAGGAGGTTCGGCAGCCACCAGCAGCCGGACTCCGCGACACCGAACTTCAGCCCCG
Source organism: Streptomyces sp. NPDC086554 (assembly GCF_040686095.1). Classification (NCBI taxonomy): domain Bacteria; kingdom Bacillati; phylum Actinomycetota; class Actinomycetes; order Kitasatosporales; family Streptomycetaceae; genus Streptomyces; species Streptomyces sp. NPDC086554. The sequence goes on along the minus strand of NZ_JBFBJK010000033.1, from coordinate 48,460 downwards.
GGTGGCGCTCGAAGACGCCCGACCAGAGCATGAACCACAGCGGCCGCGCGGGCCACCAGGTCACTTCGGAGACGTAGATCCCGAGGTGGTCGCCGTACTCGTGGCGGGGCGCAGCCCCGGAGTGGGTGACCACGGGCATCGCGCACTCGGCCGCCGCCGCCCACACCGGGTCGTAACGCCGGTCGTGGTAAGGCGCCTTGTCGACCCACATGGAGGGGATCATCAGCGCGCCGAGCCCCGACTCCTTGGCCCGGTGCACCTCGGCGACGACCCGGTCGGCCTCTCCGGTGATGGGCAACAGGGCGACGCCGCAGTGCCGTTCGGGGTGTTCGGAGACGAAGTCGGCGAGCCAGCGGTTGTGCGCCTGCGCGCCCGCCATGCCGAGCTCGGGGTCCTGGTCGCCGGAGAGGCCGAGGCCCACTCCGAAGGGCGCCGCCGTCTGGCTGTCGACGGCGTCCGCGTCGGGGAAGACGACCTCGGCGGCCACCCCGTCGCCGTCCAGCTCCTTGAGGCGCTGCGCGGTGTCCCAGCCGCCGCGCAGGCCCTCTTCGTTGTCCTGGAACCACTTGGCGGCGAACGCGTCGTTGCGGATGCCGAGCCGGGTCGCCTCCTGGCGGCGGGCGTCGCGCTCGCCGAGGAACCGGTCGAACTCGTCGTGGAAGCGGCTGTCCAGATAGGGCCGGTACTCCTCGGTGGGGAGCCCGGCGTGGCAGTCGGAGGAGATGATCAGGTACGGATCGTTCTGCTGAGCCGTCATCACACGTCCCTCATTCAGTCGAGGATGAAGCTTTCCAAGTACGACGGATCGGCGCGGTCCAGCATCGACCGTGACCTCGCCTTGATCTGCCGGTCGCTGTGCTCGCTCTCCGGAAGCAGCCAGAAGCGCCCGGCCGCGATCCCCTCCGCCACGAAGTCGGCGACCTCCTCGACCGGGGTGAACTCCACCTCCTGGCCCGCGTCCTTCATCGCGGACTCCCACTGGTCGAGGCTGCGGTAAGGGGTCCTGCGGGGGCGGGACTTGGCGTACCGGTCGGGGCGGTTGCGGTGCGACTCCCACAACCCGGTGCGCAGCATGTGCGGCCCGGGGAAGAGCACGGAGGCGCCCACGCGCGCGTGCTCCGCCTTCAAATGGGCGTACAGCGACTCGGTCATCGTCACCACGGCGGCCTTGGTGACCGCGTACACGGACGCCGTCGGCAGCGGCGCGATGCCGCCGTCACCGGAGGAGGTGTTGACGACATGGCCCGGCTCGCCGCCCGCGATCATCCGGGGCACGAAGGCCTGGATGCCGTGGAAGACGCCCCACACGTTGACCTCGAAGGCCCATTTCCAGTCGTTCGGCTCGTGCTCCCACATGCGGCCCTCGGCGCCCGAGCCGACACCCGCGTTGTTGCACAGCACATGGACGGCGCCGAACTTCTCGTACGCCTCGTCGGCGAGGGCGAAGACCTGCTCGCGCGAGCCGACGTCGACCACGCGCGCGTGCACGCTCGCCCCGTCCTCGCGCAGCCCGGCCGCCGCCTTCTCCAGGGCACCCTCCTCGACGTCCGCGAGGACCACCTTCAGGCCGTCCGCCGCGAACCGCCGTGCCATGGCGAGGCCGATGCCGCTCGCCGCGCCCGTGACGACGGCGACCTGCCCATCGCACAACTCCATCTCAGACGCTCCCCTCGGGCGGGCCGTCGAGGATCTGCTGCGGGTCGTCGTAGCGCTGGTGGATGTAGGGCAGCAGGGCCTGCGCGCCGACCCGCTCGACGACGCGGCCCTTCTGGTCGGTGGTCTTCTCGCCGATGGTGATCTCGACGACCGCGCGCACGGGGAGGTCCGCGATCGGGTCGTACATGGACTCGCGCAGCACGATGTCGCCGGTGATGCCCTCCAGCTTGCGGACCTTCTCGTTGCGTACGCAGTGCACGAGCACCGGGTCCGCGTCGAAGCCCGAACCGTCCACTCCTGGAAGGAACTTGAAGTAGAAGTCGGTCTTCTGGGCCGGCTCCGGGAGCGGCAGCGGGCCGCTGACCGCGCCACGCACCTCGACGAAGGCGATGCCGTGCCGGGCGAGCCGGGCGCCGACGACCAGGCCGTCGCGCTCCACCTCCACCTCGCCGAGCTTCTTCGGCTCCCCGAAGACCTCGCGCCCGCCGATCAGGGCCCGCTCGTGGGTCATCGGCATGACGAGCGGATACCAGCCCTCCACTCCCCCGTGCTCGGCGGCCACCGCCACCGAGCCCGCGCCCAGCGGATAGCCCGGCAGGTCGACCTTGCTGATGTTGGCCCGCACCAGGGGCCGGTGCGTGGGCTTGAGCGGTGGCGGAAGGACCGCGGCCACCGCGTCCGGGTCGCTCTCCCAGACGGCCACCACACCGGTGGACCAGATGTCGGGGAGCTTCGAGCTCGCGGTGCGCGTCGCGGCGATCTCCGCCTCGGTGCGCGCTCCGTAACGTACGCGTGCCATGTCGTACCACCCTTCGTCAGCGCGGGAGTCGGGCCCGCGACGGGGACTTGCGGGAGGTCTTGCGGAAGGTTCTGTAACACAGTTACAACAGGACCCGTGAAGAGTGAAGAGCCGCGTCACGAAGGAACGCGCACGCATCTGAACCGGGAGCAGGTGCTCGCCGCCGCCACCGCGCTCGTCAAGAAGCACGGCCCGCAGGGCCTGACGATGCGCAAGCTCGCCGCCGAGCTCGGCACGGCCGTCACCTCGATCTACTGGCACGTGGGCAACCGCGAGTCGCTCCTGGACGCCCTGGTCGAGCGCACCGTCGCCGACCTGCGCGAGATCCGCCCCTCCGGAAAGACCCCGGACCGGCGCATCGTCTCCGTGGCGCGCGCCCTGCGCCGCGAGCTGCGCGACCATCCGCACCTCGTCGCGATGGTCCACGAACGCGGCCTCACCGAGCGGATGTTCCTGCCCACGCAGCGGGTCCTGGTGCACGAGGTGCACGCCGCGGGCCTGCGGGGCACACGCGCGGCCGACGCCGTGCGCGCCGTGCAGGTCCATGTCGTCGGGCACGTCCTGGTCGAGCGCAACCGCGAACGGGCGCCTGTGCAGCGGCCCGGCGAGGAGGAGCTGTGGACGGTGGAGACCGCCGAGGACGATCCCGAGCTCGCCGGCGCGCTCGCCGCACCGGTTGACCCGGAGGCCTTGTTCACGACATCCGTGCGCGCGCTGGTGGCCGGACTGCTCGGACCGGGGACCTGACTGTCAGTCGTGGCCCGTATCCTCATGGACCATGCTCGAAGACCAGACGACCGCAGCGTCCGCAGCCCCCTGGCCGGCCGCGTATCCCACGGGATACGCGGTCGTCGACGTGGAGACCACAGGTCTTGCCCGCGACGACCGCATAGTGTCGGCTGCCGTCTACCGGGTGGACGCCCAGGGCGAGGTGGAGGACCACTGGTACACGCTGGTCAACCCGCAGCGCGATCCGGGCCCCGTCTGGATCCACGGACTCACCAGTTCGATGCTGGCCGACGCGCCGCTCTTCAAGGACATCGCCGACGAGTTCGCCGCGCGCCTCGCCGACCGCGTCCTGGTCGCGCACAACGCCGTCTTCGACTGGTCGATGATCGCCAGGGAGTACGCACGCGCGGAGCGCACCGCCCCGGTGCGCCAGCGCCTGTGCACGATCGCCCTCTCCAAGGAGCTGCGGCTCCCGCTGCCCAACCACAAGCTGGAGTCGCTCGCCGCGCACTTCGGGGTCGAGCAGCGCAACGCGCACAACGCGCTCGACGACGCGCGCGTGCTCGCCGAGGCCTTCCGGCCGAGCCTGCGGGCCGCGGCGAACGGCGGGGTGCGGCTGCCGCTCCTGGAGTGCCGTCCGCTCACCGAGTGGTCCGACGGCCCGGCGCGCATCGTCCGCCAGCCGACGGGACCCGGCTCAGCATCCTCGTCATCCTCTTCATACTCCTCGTACTCCTCGTACGGCCAAGGGAGTTGGCGCCCCTCACGCAAGCGGCCCGCCTGCCCCTACCCCAACCCGGGGCGGTACGAGCCGGGCAGGCCGCTCCAGCAGGGCATGCGTGTCGCGTTCTCCGGGGACACCTCGATCGAGCGCGAGCTGCTCGAGGACCGCGCGGTGGAGGCCGGACTGCACATCGCGACGAGCGTGTCGCGGCTGACCAGCCTGCTCGTCACGAACGACCCGGATTCGGGTACGTCCAAGACCACCAAGGCGCGGGCGTTCGGCACCCCGGTCATCGACGAGGCGGCCTTCGGCCAGCTCCTCCAGGACGTCGCTCCGGCGGCGGAGGGCTGAGCCGCCGGGCGGGTGTCAGACGGGTGATTGTCGGGACGCGCCCCGCCTGCCCGCTCGCATGCGGGCGCCGCGCATCCCACCCTGTGGCGCATGGCACGTTGCGAGGTCTGCGGAAACGACTACGGCATGTCCTTCGAGGTGCACGCGCAAGGCGCGGTGCACGTCTTCGACTGCTTCTCCTGCGCCATTCACCGCATGGCGCCCATCTGTGAGCACTGCCGGTGCCGGATCATCGGCCAGGGCGTGGAGGCCGACGGGCAGTGGTACTGCGGTGCGCACTGCTCGCGGGCGGAGGGGCAGGTGGGCATCGTCGACAGGGTGTGACCCGGGCCTCTCCCCTGCGCCCCCACGGCCCTCCGCGGCTCCGTTCCGGAGTACCCCACCCCCGTGCACCCCACGACCGAGTTGTACCGTCGTGGGGTGTACCGCTTCCTGTTGTCCCGGCAGTGGGTGATCCTCACCCTCATCGCCCTCGTTCTCATCCCCACGATGATCGAGCTGGGCTTCTGGCAGCTGCACCGTCACGAGGACCGCGTCGCACAGAACGCGCAGATCTCCGAGGCGCTGGACGCCGAGCCCGTCCCGGCCGAGCGGCTCACGTCCCCCGGCCACGCCGTCTCGCACGACGAGCGCTATCGCCGGGTGAGCGCGAAGGGGACGTACGACACGGAGCACGAGGTCGTCGTGCGGCGCCGCACGAACTCCGACGACGAGATCGGCTTCCACGTCCTGACGCCGTTCGTCCTCGACGACGGCAAGGTGCTCCTCGTCAACCGGGGCTGGATCCCGGCGAACGGGCCGCAGACCGCGTTCCCGAAGGTTCCCCCGGCACCCAAGGGCGAGCTGACCGTCACCGGCAGGCTCATGGCCGACGAGACGTCCGCGAAGAGCGGCATCAAGGACCTCCAGGGTCTTCCGGACCGTCAGATCATGCTGATCAGCAGCGGGCAGCAGGCGCACAGCCTCGGCAAGCAGGTCCTCGGCGGCTACATCGAACTGACCGCGCCGGAGCCCGCGTCCGGCACCCCCCAGCCGATCGGCGAGCCCGAGCACGGCGACATCGGCCCGCACATGGCGTACGCGGTCCAGTGGTGGCTGTTCTGCGCGGGCGTCCCCATCGGCTGGGTCATCCTGGTCCGCCGCGAAGTGCGGGACCGCGCGGCGGCCGCCGATGAGTCCGCGCCGGAGGCGACGCCTGCGGCTGTGTGACGGGCCTCGCGTTCCCCGGCCGTGACGCGGCAGGATAGGGCCATGGATCTTGGACTGAAGGACCGTGTCTACGTCATCACCGGCGCCACCCGCGGCCTGGGCAACGCCGCCGCGCGTGAGCTGATCGCGGACGGCGCGAAGGTACTCATCACCGGGCGGGACGAGAAGACCGTCGCCGAAGCCGCGGAAGCGCTGGGCCCCGATACGGTCGGCATCGCGGCGGACAACGGCGACCCCGCCGTCGCCGGGCGGCTGATCGAGGCCGCGCGGGAGCGGTTCGGGCGGTTCGACGGTGTGCTGATCAGTGTCGGGGGTCCCGCGCCGGGGTTCGCCGCCGACAACACGGACGAGCAGTGGGAGTCGGCGTTCGAGTCCGTCTTCCTCGGGGCGGTGCGCCTTGCGCGGGCCGCCGCGGCCGAGCTCGGTGAGGGGGGTGTCATCGGCTTCGTCCTCTCCGCGTCCGTGCACGAGCCGATTCCGGGTCTCACGATCTCCAACGGGCTGCGGCCGGGCCTTGCCGGCTTCGCCAAGTCGCTGGCCGACGAGCTCGGGCCGCGGGGCATTCGCGTCGTCGGACTCCTCCCGGCCCGTATCGACACGGATCGGGTGCGGGAGCTTGACGGTCTCTCGGCGGATCCCGAGGCGACGCGGGCGGCGAACGAGTCCCGCATCCCACTGCGCCGCTACGGCACTCCGGAGGAATTCGGCCACACGGCCGCGTTCCTCCTCTCTCCCGCGGCGTCCTACCTGACGGGGGTCATGCTGCCGGTGGATGGCGGGGCTCGGCGGGGGTTCTGACGGGCAGGTGGGCCGGGGCAGTATCCAGCCCGTCGAGGGGGTCCCCCTGCTCATTAAGAGCTTGGGGGAGTCTGACGACGAACGCGGCGGAGCCGGTGATCGACGGTGCCCAAAGCCGGCGCAGCGCTCAGCTCACCCGCTCCGCCCTGTGCTTCACCGCCCGCAGCTGCACCACCGCGGGCAGCCTCGCCAATCCCGCGGAGTCGCGCGCATGCGCCAGCGCCTCCGCCGAGAGCCGATGGAGCGCCTCGCCCGGTGTCGCGTGCGGCTCCAGGAGGAGGGACACCCGGGCCTCGGGAGCGTTGCGACGGCCCGTCAGGGAGACGGCGGCCCGCTGCACACCCTCCAGCGACTCGGCCTCGCCCGCGAGGACGCTCTCCAGGGCCCGGCCCCGAAGCAGCGCCCCCTCCCCGTCCCCCGTCTCCACAAGCACCTCCGCAAGGCGGCGCCGCCGCAACTGCGCGGAGAGCCACCACAGGGCGAGCAGCACGCACACCGCGAGCACACCGATGACCGTGGGCCAGAACCAGCCGTCGTCCCGCCACTGCTCCCGGTCCGCGTCGCTGAGCAGGACATCGTGCTTCCCCTCGTGCACCCACCACGAGGGCGGGCTCGCGCCGAGGCCGATGGCGAGCACCGAACCGCCGATCACCAGCAGGGCGAGTCCCAGCAGGCCGAGCACCACGCGGTTGACCGTCCTCAGCATCGCGCTCAGCCCTTTCTGCCCGGCCGTGCCACCCGTACCGATAGCGCGGGACCGCGGCCGAGGCCCAGGTCCTTGATGCCGTCGGCCAGCGTGGCGTCCAAGTCGCCGCGTACGTCGTCCAGTTCGCGGAAGTGCGAGATCGCGCGGACGTCCACCTTGGAGCGCGTCATGCGGACCCGCACCGACTGCACCCCGGACACGTCCATGGCCCGGTCCCGCAGCACCATCGCCGCGGCCCCGCGGTCGAGACCGGCCCGTACGTCGTCGTCCTCGCGCCGCATGGCGAGCACGGCCCGCAGCCCCGGCGTCGCGGCGAGCACGATCAGCCACACCCCGGCGGCCGCCGCGACCCCCGCGCCGGCAAGCACCGACGTACTGTCCAGCGGCCGTTCGGCCAGCTCATGGGCGAGGTCACGCCGCCACGCCATCGCCGAGTGCCCGGCGCGCACGGCCGCGATGTCGTACAGCAGAAGCCCCGCACCGCCGAGGATCAGCAGTGCGAGGACGGTGGCGGGAGCGCGCCGGGTCGACCAGAAGCGGGTCGCCTTGGTGTCGTCGGCGAGCGTGGGAGGCGGATCGTAGGAGGCCGCGGACGCCGACTGGTCGAGATCGCTGCCGGCCCGCTCGATGACCGGCACCGGCTGTGTGCCACCACCGCCCCCGCCCTCCGGCCCCTGGGTCTCACTCATCGCGTCCTCCCCTGCGCCGCGGCGCGCACCTGTGCCGAGTGCAGCCGCTCGACCTGGACCGCGACCTCGGGCACTTCCATCCCCGCCAACGCCTTTACCCGCTGGGCGACTCGGCGACGCACCGCCTCGCACTGCGCGCCGATGTCCGAGGGGTAGTCCAGCTCCACGCTGATGCGCACGCGCGCGACATCATGGCGCACGGTGACCGTCGCGTGCGGCGGCGAGCCGTCGGCGGGGACCGCGCCCAGCGCCTCGCGCGCCGCCCGCGCGGCGATCTTCGCGACGACCCGGTCGGCGATCCGGGTGGCGCCGCGCCACGCCGGCGCGACCTGTGCCGCCACGGCTCACCGCCGCCGGTCGTCGCCACGGGTACGGAAGAAGTCGCCCGGGTCGAGGTCGCCCTCGAGGAACCGGCCGGCGACAAAACCTATGGCGCCGAGGGCCGCCACCAGAAGGAACGCCCCGAACCCGCCGAAGTACCCGGCGAAGCCGAGCGCCATTCCGGCCACCATGCCGATCACGGCCATGCTCATCGCGCGCTCCTCAACAAGCCGACTGGGTCACTGAAGGCGGCCTTGCGGCTCATCGTCTTCCTCGTCCGGCAGCTTCACATCGCTCACCGCGATGTTGACCTCGACGACCTCGAGCCCGGTCATGCGCTCGACCGCACCGATGACGTTCTCCCGTACGGCGTGGGCGACATCGGCGATCGAGACCCCGTACTCGACGACGATCTCCAGGTCGAGTGCCGTCTGCACCTCGCCGACCTCGGCCTTCACGCCGCGCGACACGGACTTGGAGCTGCCTGGTACCCGGTCGCGTACGGCTCCGAAGGTCCGGGCGAGGCCGCCGCCCATCGCGTGCACGCCGACGACGTCGCGGGCCGCGAGCCCGGCGATCTTCTCGACCACGCCGTCCGCGATGGTGGTGCGCCCCCTGGTCGCGGGATCTCCGCCGCCGCGCCTGGTCGCGCCGGTCTTCCCCACCGCCTCAACCGAGGGTTCCTTCTCCAGGCTCTCCTGGGGCCGCTTCCGCTGTCCGGTGTCGGTCATCGCCGTCCCTTTCAAAAGGGGATGTGCTCCTTCGCCCACACTAAGTGCGGTTGCGCCGTCGCGCGCCAGGGATGCGGCAGGCTGGAGCAATGACCGGTGACGGGTGGACTGAGGCGGTACGGCGGCAACTCGGCCTGGGGCGGGTGCTGCCGCTCGGCGGACCGGGCGACGGCGCCTGGGTTACGGAGTCGGCGGCGTGCGGAGTGCTGCGCCGTGCGGCACAGGGGGTCAGCGGTGTGCGGCTCGGCAGCCTGCGGCTGGCCCTGGCCGATCCTTCCGATGCGTACGTCGCTTCGGTGCCGGCGCCGCCGAGCGCGCTGCCGCCGGGGCCGCTGCGGATCACGGCGGAGTTCGCGGCCGCCGCGACCGAGCCGCTTCCCGCGGCTGCGGCGAGACTCCGCGAGGCGCTGTTCGCGGCGGCCGGCGACCGGCTCGGCCTTGCGGTCGATGAGGTGGACCTCAGCGTGACGGCCCTGCTCGACGAGGGCGAGGCCCCCGCGGCAGCCTCCCCCGGCCAGGAGCAGCCACCGGCAGAGGCCCAGCCGCCCTCCGGCAGCGGGGACGAGGCTCAAGTGGCCGCGGCCGCCCTGGGCGTGCCCGGCGTACGCAGGCTGACCGGCGCGCTCGGCGGACTCGGCCGCGCGGTGCACATCGAGGAGTCACCCGCGGCGGAAGCGGCCCTGCCGCGCCGCCACGCACGCGTGGAACTGGCGACGGCCCGCGAGCACCGCGCCCTGGACGTGGCACTCGCGGTCCGCACGGCGGTCGGCGAGGCACTCCCGGACCACCCTTCGGTGGCCGTACTGATCACAGCCGTCGAGGAGTGAGCGCCCCGAAGGGGCGCGGGGAACTGCGCGCCCAGCCACAACACACCCGCAGACGGAATCTGCCCAGCCCAGCGGAGCGTCAGTCGCCAAGCCCCGCCAGGTCCCGCAGCCGACGCCCCTGCGAGGCCCGCTCGGCGGTGCGCTGCTCCTCGTACGTACGACCGGAGACGCCCTGCAGCAGCGCCTTGGTCTCGATGACCGCGTCGCGCGGCGCGGCGAGCAGCGCGGCCGCCAAGTCGCGTACGGACGCGTCGAGCTGGTCCGCGGACACGACAAGGTTGGCGAGGCCCACACGCTCGGCCTCGGGCGCGTGGACGAACCGCCCGGTGGCGCAGATCTCCAGCGCGCGGGCGTAGCCGACAAGACCCACGAGGGGGTGCGTGCCGGTGAGGTCGGGCACCAGGCCCAGGCTGGTCTCGCGCATGGCGAACTGCACGTCGTCCGCGACGATCCGCAGATCACAGGCGAGCGCGAGCTGGAAGCCCGCACCGATAGCATGCCCCTGGACGGCGGCGATGGACACGATGTCGCTGCGCCGCCACCAGGTGAACGCCTCCTGGTACTCGGCGATGGTGGCGTCGAGGACGCCGTCGTCGCCACGCGCGAGGTCGATGAAGGACGGCTCACCGTCGAAGCCCTCGGGCGTGAACGCCTGGCGGTCGAGGCCCGCGGAGAAGGACTTGCCCTCACCTCGGAGCACCACGACGCGGACACTGCCCGGCAACATCCGGCCTGCCTCGGCCAACGCCCTCCACAGCGCGGGAGATTGGGCGTTGCGCTTGGCCGGGTTGGCCAGCGTCACCGTGGCGACGGCCTCGTCGACAGTCAGGCGTACGCCGTCCTTGTCGAGTACCGGTGCGGGTCCGCCGAGTTCACTGCCGGGCGAAACCATGGGGGCCTCCGATGGTGGTGTGCGGTCGGTGCGGGCACACGCGTGCGCCCGTAAGTGACTGCACAGTAACCACCCGGCCGATCAGGGGTCACCCCCAGGTCCCCTAAGGGCTCCGGGGGACGATCGGCCGAGTGGCCACCGTCGAAGCCGGTGAACTGCCCGCGGCCGTCAGCCGGCCGCGGCCTTCTTGCCTCGCGTCGCCCCGCCGCGTCCCCGCAGCGTGACTCCGGACTCGCTGAGCATCCGGTGCACAAAGCCGTACGAACGACCGGTCTCCTCGGCCAACGCCCGGATGCTCGCACCGCCGTCGTACTTCTTCTTCAGGTCTGCCGCGAGCTTGTCGCGCGCGGCGCCGGTTACCCGGCTGCCCTTCTTCAGAGTCTCGGCCACCCGTGCCTCCTCATGGGAAGTGCGCTCTGGACTTCTCATGATCACCCCTCCCGGGCTTCCTGGCCACCCATTCGGCAAGGTCCGTACGACAAGGTTTGCCGCTCCAGAACGGGCCACCACGAGCGGAATTAACGGTTCCGCGCATTGAATTCCGTACGACCGAATGGGTTGTCGAGAGAAGTGCCAGGTCAGCGCGGTGGCGGGCGAGAACCGCGGTCCACGCCCGCCGCACAGGGGAAATCCGTGTATCCCGCACCTCGGTACGAGGCGGCCTCACACAGATGAAGGATCACGGATCGGCCGAATGATCCATACGCAGTGGATCAGTCATTCGATCAACCAAAGTGGACCCCTCGCGCGAGGGCCCGTGGATGAAGAGGAGATCAAGAGGAGATCAGGCGAGTGCGACCAGATCCGCGTAGTCCTGGCCCCACAGGTCCTCGACGCCGTCGGGCAGCAGGATGATCCGTTCCGGCTGGAGGGCGTCCACCGCGCCCTCGTCGTGCGTGACGAGGACGACCGCGCCCTTGTATGTGCGCAGGGCGCCGAGGATCTCCTCGCGGCTCGCCGGGTCGAGGTTGTTGGTGGGCTCGTCGAGGAGCAGGACGTTGGCGGACGAGACGACCAGCGTCGCAAGGGCGAGGCGGGTCTTCTCACCGCCGGAGAGCACGCCCGCCGGCTTGTCGACGTCGTCCCCGGAGAAGAGGAACGAGCCGAGCGTCTTGCGGACCTCGACGAGGTCCAGGTCGGGCGCGGCCGAGCGCATGTTCTCCAGGACCGTGCGCTCCGGGTCGAGGGTCTCGTGCTCCTGCGCGTAGTAGCCGAGCTTGAGGCCGTGGCCCTCGATGACCTGTCCGGTGTCGGGCTTCTCGGCGCCGCCGAGCAGCCGGAGCAGGGTGGTCTTGCCCGCGCCGTTCAGACCCAGGATGACGACGCGGGATCCCTTGTCGATGGCGAGGTCGACGTCGGTGAAGATCTCCAGCGAGCCGTACGACTTCGAAAGGCCCTCCGCCATCAGCGGCGTCTTGCCGCACGGCGAGGGCTCCGGGAAGCGCAGCTTGGCGACCTTGTCGTTCTGGCGCACCGCCTCCAGGCCCGCGAGGAGCTTGTCCGCGCGCTTGGCCATGTTCTGCGCGGCGACGGTCTTGGTGGCCTTGGCGCGCATCTTGTCGGCCTGCGAGTGGAGCGTCGCGGCCTTCTTCTCGGCGTTCTGGCGCTCGCGCTTGCGGCGCTTCTCGTCGGACTCGCGCTGCTGCTGGTAGAGCTTCCAGCCCATGTTGTAGACGTCGATCTGGGCGCGGTTGGCGTCCAGATAGAAGACCTTGTTCACGACCGTCTCGACCAGGTCGACGTCGTGGGAGATCACGATGAAGCCGCCGCGGTACGTCTTCAGGTAGTCCCGCAGCCAGACGATGGAGTCGGCGTCGAGGTGGTTCGTGGGCTCGTCGAGGAGGAGCGTGTCGGCGTCCGAGAAGAGGATGCGGGCCAGCTCGATACGGCGGCGCTGACCACCGGAGAGCGTGTGCAGGGGCTGGCCGAGCACACGGTCGGGGAGGTTGAGCGCGGCGGCGATGGTGGCGGCCTCGGCCTCGGCGGCGTACCCGCCCTTGGTGAGGAACTCCGTCTCCTGGCGCTCGTACTGCCGCATCGCCTTGTCGCGCGTTGCACCCGAGCCGCTGGCGATGCGCTGCTCGTTCTCGCGCATCTTGCGGATGAGTACGTCGAGTCCGCGGGCGGAGAGGATGCGGTCGCGGGCCAGCACGTCGAGGTCGCCGGTGCGGGGGTCCTGCGGGAGGTAGCCGACCTCGCCGCCGCGGCTGATGGTGCCGCCGGCCGGGATGCCCTCACCGGCCAGGCACTTGGTGAGCGTGGTCTTGCCCGCGCCGTTGCGGCCCACCAGACCGATGCGGTCGCCCTTGGCGATGCGGAAGGTGGCGTTCTCGATGAGGATGCGGGCGCCGGCGCGCAGCTCGATGCCGGAAGCGGTGATCACGGACAGACTCCAGGGCAGGGGGAAGGACGGCGGAAGGGTTGATGGAGGGCGATCACGCCGTCTAATGCACGAGGAGAATGGCCATGACGGCAATTCTACCGGGGCCGCGCAAACACTTTTTCTGCCCGGTTCGGTACGCCGTCGGGGGCGGCCCCCGGCAGCTCGTTGCCCAGCGGGGTGCGGCGCGGCACGATCCGGCCGAGGTCGTCCATCGCGATCAGCTGCGAGGTCCACGGAGTTGCGGCGTCGCGGCAGGGCTGGGCGACCAGGAGGGCCGCGCCGTGGCGTACGGAGCGGGCGGGCTCGAAGGCGCAGCCGCCGCGGGCGGGCAGCACCCAGCGCAGGTCGCCGTCGGCGCTGCGGTAGGCGGCGATGCGGTGCGGGGTGACGACCGCGATCATGCGGCCGCGCGGATCGAGCGACTGCAGGACTCCGGCGGCGCCGCGGGCGGCGGGGGTGCGCAGCCAGGAGGCGCTGCCGGGGATGGCACGGTGCCAGCGGACGGCGCTGCCGTCGGCCCGTGCGGTGTCGGTGACGAGACCGTCGCTCCAGAGCGCGACGGCGTGACCGGGGGCGGGGAACAGCGCGAGCGGCCGGTGTCCCGCACGGCCGTAGGTCCAGCGAGCACGGCCGGTCGCCGGGTCGTACGCCTCGACGGTGTGCCCCTTCGTGCGGAGCTCGGGGTCGGCGCTGTCGGCGTCCACGCGCGCGTGGACGGTGATGTGGTCTCCGTAGGGGGCCGGGCGCGAGTGGTGGGCGGCGGTGATCAGCGGGAGGGCGAGAAGCGCGAGGCCCACAGGGAGCGCAAGCCGGGAACCACGGCGGGCCGCCGCGGCCCGCGGTCTGGTCGCCTCGACCGGCGCACGGGCCACCGCCGCCCGCGATCCGGCCGCCTCCATCGGCGCACGGGCCACCGACCCCGTTCCGGCCGCCTCGACCAGCGCACGGGCCACCACCGCCCCCGATCCGGCCGCCTCGACCAGCGCGCAGGCCGCCACCGCCCGCGATCCGGCCGCCTCGACCGGCGCACGGGCCTCCGCCCCCGATCCCGTCACCTCAATCGACGCACAGGCCGCCGCCCCCGATCCAGCCGCCTCAATCGACACACAGGCCGCCGCCCCCAATCCAGCCGCCTCGACCGGCGAGCAGGCCGCCACCGTCCTCGGTCCAGCTGCCTTGATCGGTGCGGCGGCCATGACGCCCCCCTTTGGTACCCACCTCACGACGCGCCCCCTTGGTACCCATGCCCGGTCGTGCCCACGGAACAGGCGCAGAGCGTAGCGGCGGTGGCAGCGTGCGACCCGGGCGTCCGGCGCGCCGCTCGGCGGGCGTCCCCCGTTCGGACCTCCGTCCGGCGCCGGGTGGAGAGGGGCGTATCAGGATGAAGGCGCGCGGGGCGGCGGACGTCGGCCCGGATGCGAGGCTGAGGGTGGTGCGCCCATGCAGTTCGACGACGACGCCGATCTGGACACGTCCGAGGTGCGGGACGTGCGGGGCAGCCGGATCCCCGGGGGAAAGGCGACTGTCGGCGGCGGCATCGCGGGGCTCATCGCGCTGGTGCTCGGGCTGCTCTTCGGGGTCGGCCCGGACCAGCTCGGCCTCTCCTCGGGCAGTGACGAGCCCGCCGCCTCCTCCTCCTCGTCCCTCGCGCAGGTGCAGCAGAGCTGCCGTACGGGACAGGACGCGAACACCAAGGAGGACTGCCGCATCGTGGCGGTGGTCAACAGCCTGCAGGACTACTGGCGTCCGGAGTTCCAGCTCAGGGGCGGGACCTACTCCCCCGCGCAGACCGTCCTGTTCACCGGACGGGTCGGCACCGCGTGCGGCGCCGCGTCATCGGCGGTCGGCCCCTTCTACTGCCCCGGTGACCGGAAGGTCTATCTGGATCTGGGGTTCTTCGAGGAGCTGCGGACCAAGTTCGGATCGAGCGGTGGCCCCTTCGCGCAGGCGTACGTCGTGGCACACGAGTACGGGCATCACGTGCAGAACCTCATGGGGACGCTGCGGCGCTCCCAGGACGGGCGCACGGGACGGAACAGCAACGCGGTGAAGGTCGAGCTGCAGGCCGACTGCTACGCGGGCGTGTGGGCGCGCCGCGCGACCCGCACCCCCGACGACCGGACGGGCAGGCCGCTGATCACCAGCCTCACCGAAGCGGACATCCACGAGGGCCTGGACGCGGCGGCCGCGGTCGGCGACGACCGCATCCAGGAGCGGTTCCAGGGCCGGGTCACCCCCGAGACCTGGACGCACGGCTCGGCCGAGCAGCGGCAGCAGTGGTTCTACGAGGGCTACCGCACCGGCGACATGGGGCAGTGCAACACCTTCCGGTGAGCGGGATGAGCTGCTACACCCCTCCTGTGTGCACCTGGAAAGCAGCCCGGCGGACGGCCTTGGCCAGCGCCGGGTCGGGGTGCGCGGCGGCCAGCGCGACCAGGACCTGGACGGTGCGGGGGTGGCCGATCCGGCGCACCTCGTCCAGGAGCGCGGGCACCGTGGGCTGGACCGCGGACTCCAGGTGGCGGATGAGCAGATGGGTCTCCCCGTGATCGGCGACGGCCGCCGCGGTGTCGACCCACAGCCACGTCGACTCGTCACGGGTCAGGACCAGGTGGACGTCCTCGGGGTCGGCGCCCTCCTGCTCGGCCAGCCAGATCAGGGCGTACGGCCGCAGCGATGCCTCGTCCACGACGGCCCGCACCTCGGCCTCGGCCGGGGCGCCGACCACCCGCAGGGCCTCGAAGGCGAGGCCGCGCAGCAGGGCGTCCTCGCCGCGCGCGGCCTCAAGGAGCTCGGTGACGGCGCTGCCGACGGGGCGGGCGGCGAGCCAGGCGCGGTACTCGGAACGGGCCGCTTTGGGGCGGAGCCGTGCGCAGCCGCGCAGCATGTCGGCGGCCGCCTGCTCGATGTGCCCTGCCGGGCTCTGCGCCGCGACGCAGATCTGCTCCAGCTTGACCCAGACCGCCCAGCTGCCGAGCGGCGTGAGCGTGGCCTGCCCGTCGGCGTACGTCAGCGCGCCGACGGCGGCGAGGCCGCGCAGGGCCCAGTCGAGGAGGGTGGGCAGCGAGGGGGTGTCATCGGGGTCCAACGGCTCGGGCTGCGGGCCGTAGGGGATCTCGCAGCGTTCCGTGCGCAGTTCCGTGACGCGCTGGTCCAGGAGGTCCAGGAGCTGCGGCACGGGGACGGGTCCCGCCGAGAGCTGAAGAAGGGTGAGGAGCTGCGGCATGGCCTCGACGGTCTCGGCGACGACGGCGGGCGGCAGTTCGCGCGATGCCGCGTGCGCGAGCGACCAGGCGTCGAACAGGGCGACCCAGCCGCGCAGCACGGCGGCGTCGTCGCGGTCCCAGGCGCGCAGCCGCCAGCCGGGGCGCGCGCTGTCGCCGTGCACCTCGATGAGTCCCGCGAGGCGTGCGGTGTCCCAGTCGGACCTGACCTGATCCTCGGTCAGCGCGAGCTCTGCCGCGGCCCGTTCGGCGGTGGCGGTGGAGAGGGTCCCTTTGCCGTCGCGCTCGCCACCACCGCTTCCCGGGCGCAGCGACGTGTCGGCCCAGCGGGCCACCCGTACGGCGTCGGCGAGACCGGCGCGGGCCATGCGGGCCAGCTCGGCGGGTGCCGGGGTGCCCTCGGGCGGCCGGGGCGCGGGACGGCGCGAACGGGCCTCGGTCACTGCGCCGGGGGCGGCCAGGGGGCGCGCTGCGCCGCGATCCGCCGCCGCTCGCCTCTCGGCCATCGGGGACTGAGCACGGACGAGTCGGAGCCTTGAGTCGCGCGGGATACGGGACGTCACGGGAGCAGTCTTCCTGTTGACGGTCCGAAAACCCAAACGGAATGCCTTCGTGAGGCTCCGGAGCGCTACGTCCGGGGTGTGCGGGGCGCTACATCAGAGGCGTGAGGAAGCGCCGCAGCGCCTCTTCGTACCCGGCGGGGTCCGCGTTCCACATGGCGTTGTGGGGCGCATCCGGAACCGTGTGGAGAGTGACGAGTTCCGGGCGCCGGGCGGCCAGTTGGCGGGACAGGTCCCAGGGGGCGATGACGTCGTCGGGGCCGTGGAAAAGCAGGGTCGGCACCTTGAGCACGTCGGGGTCCGCGGCCTCCAGGATGCGGTCGCCGCGCAGACCGGTCCGCCCCTGGGCGGCGCGCACCGCGAGCGGCAACAGGAAGCCCGGCGTGCGCCGGGCCGCGGCGAGCGCACGCAGGGTGACCTCCCAGTCGAGCACCGGGGAGTCGAGCACGAGGCCGCTGATGCGGTCGCGCAGGGCCGAGTACGCGGCGGCGTGCAGGGCCATGGCGGCGCCGGTGGACCAGCCGTGCACGATCACGTTCTCGGCGCCGTAGCGCACGGCGTAGCGGATGGCCGCGTCCAGGTCGCGCCACTCGGTCTCGCCGAGGTGGCCGAGGCCGTCCGGGGAGCGGGGTGCGCCGAGGTCGCCGCGGTAGGCGAGGTCGAGGACCGGGAACTGCAGGCGGTGCAGGAAGTCCATGACGACCATGGGGTGCTCGCGGGTGGTGCCCAGGCCGTGCACGGTGATCACCCAGGTGTCGCGGGCGCCGGGCACGAACCAGGCGGGCAGGCCGCCGAGTTCGCCGGGGATGTCGACGTCCGCGTGGTCGATGTCGAGCGCGGCGTGCGGGTCGCCGATGTACACCTGCGGGGTGAGCCGGACCCGTGCGCCGGCGTCCAGGGTGCCGTGGGTGACGGCTTCCAGACGGCGTACGACGGTGTCGGCCTCGTGCGGTGCGGAGTCGACGACCGGGCCGATCACCGCGTGGCTGCCGTCGCCGCCGAGACCGTATGTACCGGGACGGAGGCTCGCGAGGGCGCGGGTCAGGGTGATCTGGCCCGCCGCCGTGGCGTGGACCGTGAGCCGGGGTTCGGTCGGCAGGGGGCGGCCTGCCGGGGCCTTGAGGGCGGCGTTGCTGGCGAAGCGGCCTGCCGCGATGGCGGCTGCGCCGGCCAGGAGGGCGGTCGCTGCGGCGGTGACGGCCGTTGCCGTCGCTTTGGCTGGGCGCACTTCTTCAGTGTCTGTGGGGCGGGCTGGTACGGCCAGTGGGCGGGGGCTGCGGGGTGACTCCGCGGGGCTTGGCGGCTGGGGCTCTCCCCTGTACCTCCGGGGCTCCGCCCCGGACCCCGGTGTTCGTCTGCGGGCCGTGGGCCGTTTGTGCCCACCCGTTCCGCCGTGCGGAACGCCTGCCCACAAACGGGGCGGCCTGGGTGGGCAGCCGCCGGGCAATCGGGTGGGTGGGCGGGAAAAATCCGCCGCGGAGCGGCGGTGTAGTGCCGCGGCAGGCTACCCCTGCCCATACCCCCGCAGCCGCTCCTCCGCTTCCCGTAGCTGGGGGCCCGAGAGCAGCGTCGGCTCCCGCCCGGGGATCGCGCTTGCCGTCAGCCAGAGGCGGCACATCCACTCCAGTTGTGCCGTGCGGTCGTACGCCTGGTCCAGAGTGTCTCCGTATGTGATGGTTCCGTGGTTCTGGAGCAGGCAAGCTGTGCGCTCGCGCAGGGCGTGCAGCATGTTCTCGGCCAACTCGTCCGAGCCGTACGGCGCATACCGGGCGACGCGGGCGGGGCCGCCCATCGAGGCCGCCATGTAGTGGATCGGCGGCAGCTCCGGCAGCAGCGTGGAGACGGCGGTGGCGTGCACCGCGTGGGTGTGGACCACGGCTCCGGCGCAGGTGTTGCGGTAGATCGCGAGGTGCATCGGCAGTTCGCTGGTCGGGGCGAGGTCGCCGAAGAGCCGCTCGCCGTCGAGGTCGACGCCGACCGCGTCCCGCGGCGTGAGGCGGCCGTAGGGGACTCCGCTCGGGGTGACCAGGATCGTGCCGCCGACGCGTACGGAGACATTGCCCGACGTGCCGACCACCAGGCCGTCCGAGACGGTCCTGCGAGCCGCCGCGACGAGATCGCCCCAGGCCCGTTCCACCGCGTCCTGCCGCTGCTCAGTCATGCCGTGATCCTGCCAGCCGGGGTCGCGTCGGCGCAGTGCGGAGTCGGGGAGTCCGAAACGGCATGAATGGGCATACATCCCCCTCTGGCAATGATTGGCTGGCGATCGACCGGCATGCGGTGATCTTCCAGTAACCTCTGGGGGATTTGTCGTGCACGTCGCCATCCGGGGGGAAATATGGCTCGTGATCACAAACCGTCCCGTCGCCGTGCCCGCGTCATCGCGGCCTCAGTGGCAGCACTGGCCTTGGGCGGGACCGCCCTCGCCGAGATTCCGGTTTCGGCGGCGGGCAAGCCGAAGGGCCACGACGTCTCATCGCACCAGAAGAACGTCAACTGGCAGAAGGCCAAGAGCAAGGGCGCACGCTTCGTGTACGTGAAGGCCACCGAGTCCCACACGTACCGCAACCCCTACTTCAAGCAGCAGTACAACGACTCCCGCAACGCGGGCATCGTCCGCGGGGCGTACCACTTCGCCGTACCGAGCAAGTCGTCCGGCAAGAAGCAGGCCGCGTACTTCATGCATCACGGCGGGCGCTGGCGGGCGGACGGCTGGACGCTGCCGCCCGCGCTCGACATCGAGCACAACCCCTACAGCAAACGCAAGTGCTACGGCCTCAGCAAGACCGGCATGGTGAACTGGATCAAGTCGTTCAGCAACGAGGTGCAGCGCCAGACGGGGCGCCGTCCCGTGATCTACACGACCACCAAGTGGTGGAACAATTGCACGGGCGGCAGCCGCGCCTTCGGGGTGAATCACGCACTGTGGCTGGCGCGCTGGTCGTCGACGTCGGGGACGCTGCCCAAGGGCTGGTCGTACTTGACCTTCTGGCAGTACGACAACAGCGGCAAGCTGCCGGGTGATCAGAATCTCTTCAACGGCTCGATGAGCCAGCTGAAGAGGTTCGCCCGCGGGTAGCCCGAGGGGAGCCAGCACCCTTGGAAGCCCGGATTCCGGGCCTCGTGCCGCCACTCCTGACGATCTCCGTCACGGTTCCGACGGAAGCGGAGTGGCGGCACTTCGGTTCGAGTCACCGCACGGCCCGGCCCAGTTCACTTTCCGTTCACTCAGGTTGCCTACGTTCCACATGCCACTGACGTCCAACAGAAGCCTGGGTAAATGGAACACATCACGCTTCTCCTCGGGATCGTGATCGTTACCGCTCTCGTGTTCGATTTCACGAACGGTTTCCACGACACAGCCAACGCGATGGCGACCACCATCTCGACCGGCGCTCTCAAGCCCAAGACGGCGGTGGCCATGTCCGCCGTGCTGAACCTCGTCGGAGCTTTCCTCTCCGTCGAAGTCGCCAAGACGATCTCCGGCGGCATCGTCAACGAGGACGGACTGAAGACAGAGGTCATATTCGCGGCCCTGGTGGGCGCGATCCTCTGGAATCTGCTGACCTGGCTGGTGGGCCTGCCCTCCAGTTCCTCCCACGCACTCTTCGGCGGCCTCATCGGCGCCGCTGTCATGTCGATGGGCTGGTCGTCGATCGACGGCGGCACCGTCGTCACCAAGATCCTGATCCCGGCCATCGCCGCGCCGCTCGTGGCGGGTCTCGCCGCGATGGCGGCCACGCGCCTGACGTACCGGATCGGCCGCAACACCGACACCAAGGCCACCGCCAAGGGCTACCGCGCGGGCCAGATCGCCTCCGCCGGCCTCGTCTCGCTGGCGCACGGCACGAACGACGCGCAGAAGACCATGGGCATCATCACGCTCGCCCTGGTCACCGGCGGCGTCCTCAACCCCGGCGCGAACCCCCCGATGTGGGTCATCGTCTCGGCCGGTGTGGCCATCGCGCTCGGCACCTACCTGGGCGGCTGGCGCATCATCCGCACCATGGGCAAGGGCCTCACCGACCTGCAGCCGCAGCAGGGCTTCGCCGCCCAAACCAGCGCCGCGACGGTCATCCTCGCCTCGTCGAACATCGGCTTCTCGCTCTCCACCACGCAGTCCTGCTCCGGCGCCGTGATGGGCGCGGGCCTCGGCCGCAAGGGCGGTGTGGTCCGCTGGTCCACGGCGACCCGCATGTTCGTCGCCTGGGGTCTGACCCTCCCGGCCGCCGGTCTGGTCGGCGCGGGGGCCGAGTTCCTCACCAAGCAGGGCCCCTGGGGCATCGGGGCGACCGCCGCGCTCCTGGTCGGCGGCGCGACCGTCATCTGGGTGCTCTCCCGGCGCAACGCCGTCGACCACACGAACGTCGCGGACGACGAGATCGGCGGCTCCGGCGCGGAGCCCGCGGGCGTCGTCACCACCGCGATCGCCGCCGTCACGCCGCCGCCCACCGGTGCCGCCGCGACGGCCACCGACGACGACCACGTCAAGGCCACCATCCCGGCCCCGACCGGCCCTGTGGCGGATCCCGCCCGCGCCACGGTGTAAGGACAGATCAGCATGGACATCGACTGGGCAGCTCTCGGCTCCGTCTTCGGAGTCAGCCTCGCGGTGACAGTGGCCCTGGTGGGCCTGTTCACCCTCGGCATCGTCGGCCTCTCCAAGCACGAGGCGGCCACCTCCGGCGCCTCTTCCGCCACGGGCGGCAACGCGGTGGCGGCGCGCGCCGGCGCGTACCTGTGCTTCGCGCTGTGCACGGCCGCGGTGGCGTACGGGATCTATCTGATCGTCGCCTGACGACCGGAGTTCGAGGTGGGGTGCGGGACGCTTCGGCGCCTTGCACCCCACCTTCGTATGTGGGCCTTGGCACACTCTCCCGTCGCAGGTCAACGGCGAGTTGACGGGCGTTCGCGGGCGTGGTGGACTGCCGGAGCCATTACGGCGGCAGAAGAGGAAGCCGGTGCGAATCCGGCGCGGTCCCGCCACTGTCACCGGGGAGACGACGTCCCCCGTGAGCCAGGAACTCTCGCCCGCCGATCACGTCGAACCAGGGCGCGGACACCCTGAGTGAGGACATATCGCCATGCGCGGCCGCCCGTTGCCGGTTCCTGTGCCCCCGCCCTTCCGGGCCGGGCCCGTCGCTCCCCTTCACGTAGCGGTCGGCTGAACCCATGTGTGCCGATCGCGACTTCGCGTACGGCGCCGCCGCCGGGCTCCTCGGTGACCTGCTCCTCGGCGATCCCCGCCGCGGGCATCCGGTCGCCGCGTTCGGGCGTGCGGCGGGTGCCGTCGAGCGTGTCCTGTGGCGGGATCACCGCGGGTGGGGTGCGCTGCATGCCGTGGTGTGCGCCGGCGGGGCTGCGGGTGCCGCCGCCCTTGCCTCTTCTCTTGTACGTCGTCGCTCGCGTGCCGGATCGGTCGCGCTGACCGCCGCCGCGACCTGGGCCGTGGTCGGCGGGACCTCGCTCGGGCGTGAGGCGCGGGCCGTCGGCGGTGCGCTCGCCGCCGGGGACATCGAGGTGGCGCGGGAGCGGCTGCCGCATCTGTGCGGGCGGGATCCGCAGGCGCTGGATGCCGACGGCATCGCGCGGGCCGTGGTCGAGTCCGTCGCCGAGAACACGTCCGACGCCGTCGTGGGGGCGCTGGTCTGGGGGGCGTTGGGCGGGGTGCCGGGGCTCGTGGGGTTCCGGGCCGTGAACACGTTGGACGCGATGGTGGGGCACAAGTCCGCGAGGTACCTCCGGTACGGGTGGGCGTCTGCTCGGCTCGATGATGTTCTGGGGTGGCCGGGGGCTCGGCTTACCGCCCTGCTGGCGGCTGCTGCGGGGGATTCGCCGTCCGGGGCGCTGCGGGCCTGGCGTGAGGATGCCGCTGCGCATCCGAGCCCTAACGCGGGGCCTGTAGAGGCGGCCTTTGCGGGGGCGTTGGGGGTGCGGCTCGGGGGGACGCTCTCGTACGGGGGGCGGGTTGAGCATCGGCCCGTTCTGAACCGGGGTGGGCGGGACGTTGCCGTGGCTGACATCGAGCGGGCTGTGCGGCTGTCTCGGCGGGTCGGCTTGCTGGCGCTGGGGGTTGCCATTGCCGCCCGTCGGAAGCGGAGCCCGGCAGTTGGGGCTGTGCCCACCCGTTCCGCCCTGCGGAACGCCTGCCCACAGCCAGGACAGCACGGGCAGCACAAGCTGGGAGGACGCTCATGAGTGGCGGGCTGCTCGTCGCCGGGACCACATCAGATGCCGGGAAGAGCGTCGTCACCGCCGGGATCTGCCGGTGGCTGACCCGCAAAGGCGTGTCCGTCGCGCCGTTCAAGGCGCAGAACATGTCGCTCAACTCCTTCGTCACGCGCGAGGGCGCCGAGATCGGGCGGGCGCAGGCCATGCAGGCGCAGGCCGCCCGCGTCGAGCCGACCGCGCTGATGAATCCCGTACTGCTCAAGCCGGGCAGCGACCGCAGCAGTCAGGTCGTGCTCATGGGCAAGCCCGTGGGCGAGATGAGTGCGCGGGGCTATCACGGTGGGCGGCAGGAAGCGCTGCTCTCCACCGTCGTGGGATGTCTTGAGGAACTTCGGGGCAGCTATGACGCCGTGATCTGCGAAGGCGCGGGCAGTCCCGCCGAGATCAATCTGCGGCGTACGGACATAGTGAACATGGGGATCGCGCGGGCCGCCCGCTTCCCCGTCGTCGTGGTCGGCGACATCGACCGTGGTGGCGTCTTCGCCTCCTTCTTCGGCACGACCGCGCTGCTCAGCGCCGAGGACCAGGAACTGGTCGCCGGGTATCTCGTCAACAAGTTCCGGGGCGATGTCTCGCTGCTCGAACCCGGGCTCGACATGCTGCAAGGACTCACCGGGCGGCGCACGTTCGGTGTGCTGCCGTTCCAGCACGGTCTGGGCATCGACGAGGAGGACGGGCTCCGGGTGTCCCTGCGGGGTGCCGTGCGGGAGTCCGTCGTCGCTCCCCCGGTCGGTGCGGACGTGCTGCGGGTCGCCGTCTGTGCCGTACCGCTGATGTCGAACTTCACGGACGTGGACGCGCTCGCCGCCGAACCCGGTGTCGTCGTGCGGTTCGTGGACCGGGCCGAGGAGCTCGTCGACGCCGATCTCGTGGTCGTGCCGGGGACGCGCGGGACCGTGCGTGCCCTGGAGTGGCTGCGCGAGCGCGGGCTCGCGGACGCCATCGCGCGGCGTGCCGCCGAGGGGCGTCCTGTGCTCGGGATCTGCGGCGGCTTCCAGGTGCTCGGCGAGCACATCGAGGACGAGGTCGAGTCGCGCGCGGGGGCCGTGGACGGGCTCGGGCTGCTGCCCGTGCGCGTGCGGTTCGAGCGGGAGAAGACCCTCGCGCGGCCCGTCGGCACGGCCCTCGGCGAGCCCGTCGAGGGGTACGAGATCCATCACGGCGTGGCCGAAGTGCTTGGCGGGGAGTCCTTCCTGGACGGCTGCCGGGTCGGCGAGGTGTGGGGCACGCACTGGCACGGGTCGCTTGAGAGCGACGCGTTCCGGCGGCGCTTCCTCACCGAGGTCGCGCGCGCCGCCGGGCGCCGCTTCGTGCCCGCGCCCGACACCAGCTTCAACACGCTGCGCGAGGAGCAGCTCGACCTGCTCGGCGACCTGATCGAAGAACACGCGGACACGGACGCGCTGCTCAGCCTGATCGAGACCGGCACACCGTCCGGTCTCCCCTTCATCGCACCGGGGGCACCCTCATGACCGTCCTGCTTCTGTCCACCGCCGACACGGACCTGCTGGCCGCCCGTGCCTCGGGGGCCGGATACCGCATCGGCAACCCGACCCGGGTCGACGTGCGGGACGAGCTGCCCGCCCTGATCGAGGGCGCGGACATCGCCGTCGTACGCCTCCTCGGCGGCAAGCGCGCCTGGGAGGACGGGCTCGCGGCGCTGAAGGCCGCCGGGATCCCGACGGTGCTGCTCGGCGGCGAGGCCGTGCCGGACGCGGAGCTGATGGCCGAGTCGACCGTGCACGCCGGGTCCGTGGCGGAGGCGCTGCGGTATCTCGTCGAGGGCGGCACGGGCAATCTGCGCGAGCTGGTGCGGTTCCTCAAGGAGGACGTCCTCGCGGCGGGACGCGGGCGGGCGACGGGCGACACGCAGGAGCGGCAGAGTACCGAGCCGCAGAAGATGCCCGAGTACGGGGTGCATGGCACGCGGGAGCACGTCGAGGGGCGGCCCACCGTCGGTGTGCTGTTCTACCGGGCGCACCAGCTCTCCGGGAACACCGGCTTCGTGGACACGCTGTGCGACGCGATCGAGGCGCGGGGCGCCAACGCCCTTGCCGTGTACTGCGGTTCGCTGCGCGGCGCGGACGCGGGCCTGTACGAGATCCTCGGGCAGGCCGACTCGCTGGTCGCCACCGTCCTCGCCGCGGGCGGCACGCACGCCTCCGGCGCGAGCGCGGGCGGCGACGAGGAGGCCTGGGACATCGGCGCGCTCGCCGACCTCAACATCCCTGTGCTGCAAGGGCTTTGCCTGACGTCGTCGCGTGCCACGTGGGACGCGTCGGACGCCGCGCTCTCCCCCATGGACGCCGCGATGCAGGTCGCGATCCCCGAGTTCGACGGGCGGGTCATCACCGTCCCGTTCTCCTTCAAGGAGCAGGGCCCCGACGACGTACCCGTGTACGTCGCCGACCCCGAGCGCGCCGCCCGCGTCGCCGGAATCGCCCTGCGCCACGCCCAGTTGAAGCACAAGCCGAACGCCGAGAAGAAGCTCGCGCTGGTCTTCACGGCCTATCCCACCAAGCACTCGCGCGTCGGCAACGCGGTCGGCCTCGACACCCCCGCATCGGCGGTGCGTGTGCTCGACTCCCTGCGCGATGCCGGATACGTCGTCGAGGGCCACCCGGACAACGGCGACGAGCTGATCCACCGGCTCATCAACGCCGGTGGCCACGACGTCGAGTGGCTCACCGAGGAGCAGCTGGCCGCCGCGCCCGCGCGCGTCCCGCTCGCCGACTATCAGGCGTGGTTCGACAAGCTGGCCCCCGAGCTGCGCGACGGCATGCTGGAGGCGTGGGGCGAGCCGCCCGGCAACCTGTACGTGGACGGCGACGACATCGTGCTCGCCTCCCTGCAGTTCGGGAACGTCGTCGTGATGATCCAGCCGCCGCGCGGCTTCGGCGAGAACCCGATCGCGATCTACCACGACCCGGACATGCCGCCCTCGCACCACTACATGGCGGCCTACCGCTGGCTGGAGCTGTCCTTCGGCGCCGACGCGGTCGTGCACATGGGCAAGCACGGCACGATGGAGTGGCTGCCGGGCAAGGGCCTGGGCCTGAGCGGGAGTTGTGCCCCGGACGCGGTGCTCGGCGAGCTGCCGCTGATCTACCCGTTCATCGTGAACGACCCGGGCGAGGGCACCCAGGCCAAGCGCCGCGGGCACGCCACGGTGGTGGACCACCTGGTGCCGCCGATGGCGCGGGCCGACACGTACGGCGACCTGGCGAAGCTGGAGCAGCTCCTCGACGAGTACGCGCTCGTCAGCGACCTGGACCCGACGAAGGCCCCCGCCGTACGCGCGCAGATCTGGACGCTGGTGAAGGCCGCCGAGCTCCACCACGACCTGCATGTCGACGAGCAGCCCGACGACGGCGAGTTCGACGAGTTCGTCATGCACATCGACGGCTATCTGTGCGAGATCAAGGACGTACAGATCCGCGACGGTCTGCACATCCTCGGCGGCGGGCCCGAGGGCGAGGCGCGCGTCAATCTCGTGCTCGCCGTGCTGCGGGCCTCCCAGGTGTGGGGCGGTCAGGCGAACGCCCTTCCCGGTCTGCGGGCCTGTCTCGCCGAGCACTTCGGGCTCAGCGAGAAGGAGCTGCTCGCCGAGCCGGGTGCGGCCGTGAAGGTGGCGGACGGTCTGACGTCGCTGGTCGACGGGCCCGCCCGGACCGGCGCCGACGCCCTTGACCTTCTGGAGCAGCTCTGCCGACGTCTCGCCGAGGGCATGGAGGAGCGCGGCTGGAAGCTGGAAGCCGTACGCAGCCTCGTGCGGGACGTGCTCGGGGTCGAACTCCCGCCCGCCGTCGCCGTGTTGGGCTTCGCCTGCGAGGAGGTCGTGCCCCGGCTCGCGCGGACGACCGACGAGATCGGGCACATCCTGCGGGCGCTCGACGGCGGGTACGTTCCCGCCGGTCCTTCCGGGTCGCCCACGCGCGGTCTCGTGAACGTCCTTCCGACCGGCCGCAACTTCTACTCCGTCGACCCCAAGGCCATCCCTTCGCGCCTGTCCTGGGAGGTCGGCCAGTCCCTCGCGGACTCGCTGATCGCGCGGTACCTGGCGGACACGGGTGAGTACCCGAAGTCCGTGGGTCTGACCGTGTGGGGCACGTCGGCGATGCGTACGCAGGGCGACGACATCGCGGAGATCCTGGCGCTGCTCGGCTGCCGCCCCGTGTGGGACGACGCGTCGCGCCGTGTGACCGGCTTCGAGATCGTGCCGGTGGCGGAGCTCGGGCGGCCGCGCATCGATGTGACGGTGCGCATCTCCGGGTTCTTCCGGGACGCGTTCCCGCATGTCGTCGGCCTGATCGACGACGCGGTACGGGCCGTGGCGGAACTGGACGAGGCCCCGGAGGCCAACTACGTACGGGCGCACGCGGACGAGGACACCGCCGAGCACGGCGACCGGCGGCGGGCCACGTCCCGGATCTTCGGGTCCAAGCCCGGAGCCTATGGTGCGGGTCTGCTTCCGCTGATCGACGCGCGCAACTGGCGCAGCGACGCCGACCTCGCCGAGGTGTACGCGGTGTGGGGCGGCTATGCGTACGGGCGTGGGCTCGACGGCAAGGCCGCGCGCGGGGACATGGAGACGGCGTTCCGGCGGATCGCGGTCGCGGCGAAGAACGTCGACACCCGCGAGCACGACCTGGTCGACGCCGACGACTACTTCCAGTACCACGGCGGCATGGTCGCCATGGTGCGGCACCTGACCGGCGAATCGCCCGAGGCGTACGTCGGGGACTCCGCCACCCCCGACCAGGTCAAGACGCGCACCCTGGGCGAGGAGACCCACCGGGTCTTCCGGGCCCGCGTCGTCAACCCCCGGTGGATGGCGGCGATGCGCCGGCACGGCTACAAGGGCGCCTTCGAGATGGCCGCCACCGTGGACTATCTCTTCGGGTACGACGCGACCGCGGGCGTGGTCGACGACTGGATGTACGAGAAGCTCTCCGCCGAGTACGTCTTCGATCCCGAGAACCGCGAGTTCATGCAGAAGTCCAACCCCTGGGCCCTGCGCGGGATTTCCGAGCGGCTGCTCGAAGCGGCCGATCGGGGACTGTGGGCGGAGCCGGATGCTCAGACGCTGGAGCGGCTGCGGGCCACGTACCTCGAACTTGAGGGTGAGCTGGAGGGGGACGGATGAGTGCGGATGAGTGCGGATGAGTTCTGATGCCCCACGTCCCGCCCCGAATCACCTCATGGAGGCCTTGTGAGCACCCCCTATCCGTTCACCGCGCTCGTCGGACAGGACGACCTGCGGCTCGCCCTGCTGCTCAACGCCGTCTCGCCCGCCGTCGGCGGTGTGCTCGTACGCGGCGAGAAGGGCACCGCCAAGTCCACCGCGGTGCGCGCCCTTTCGGCGCTGCTTCCGCAGGTGCCGGTGGTCGCCGGGTGCCGGTTCTCCTGTGATCCGGCCGCGGCCGATCCCGCCTGCCCCGACGGTCCGCACGACATCGGCGGGGACTGCGTGCGAGACGCCCGGATGGTCGAACTGCCCGTCGGCGCCTCGGAGGACCGGCTCGTCGGAGCGCTGGACATCGAGCGGGCGCTCGCCGAGGGGGTCAAGGCCTTCGAGCCCGGACTGCTCGCCGACGCGCACCGCGGCATCCTCTACGTCGACGAAGTCAACCTGCTGCACGACCACTTGGTCGATCTGCTGCTCGACGCCGCCGCCATGGGCGCCTCCTATGTGGAGCGCGAGGGGGTGTCCGTGCGGCACGCCGCGCGCTTCCTGCTCGTCGGGACCATGAACCCCGAAGAGGGCGAACTGCGGCCGCAGTTGCTCGACCGTTTCGGGCTCACCGTCGAGGTGGCCGCGTCGCGGGAGACCGACCAGCGCGTGGAGGTCGTGCGCAGGCGGCTCGCGTACGACGACGACGCGGAGGGCTTCGCCGCGCGGTGGCGTGACGAGGAGAGCGCGGTGCGCGGCCGGATCGTCGCCGCCCGCGCGCTCCTCCCCCATGTCCGGCTCGGCGACGGTGCGTTGCGGCAGATCGCCGCCACCTGCGCGGCCTTCGAGGTCGACGGGATGCGGGCCGACATCGTGATGGCCCGTACCGCGACCGCGCTCGCCGCCTGGGCCGGGCGCGAGGACGTGCTCGCCGAGGACGTACGGCAGGCCGCGCTGCTCGCGCTGCCCCACCGGCGCCGGCGCAACCCCTTCGACGCGCCCGGGCTCGACGAGGACAAGCTCGACGACACCCTGGAGCAGTCGTCCGACGGCGACGGTGGCGACCGTGGCGACGACGACCCGGATCCCGACGGGCCCGGCGGGGGCGGTAAGCCTCCGGAGAGCGGGCCCGACGCGCCCAGCTCGCCGGGGTCGCAGAACGAGGCGGGGCAGGAGGACGAGTCGTCCACCGCGCAGGCTCCCGCGGGCGGTGGCGGCGAGCAGCAGGCCGTGCGGGCCGCCGAGCCGTTCCGTACGAAGATGCTGAGCGTGCCGGGCCTTGGCGAAGGTGCCGCCGGGCGGCGCTCGCGGGCGCGGACCGAGCACGGCAGGACCACCGGAGCCCGGCGGCCCCAAGGTGCCCTCACCAAGCTGCACTTGGCGGCCACCGTGCAGGCGGCGGCCCCGCATCAGCGGGCGCGCGGCCGGTCGGGCCGGGGTCTCGTGGTGCGGCGGGACGATCTGCGGCAGGCCACCCGGGAGGGGCGCGAGGGCAACCTCGTCCTGTTCGTCGTGGACGCCTCCGGGTCCATGGCAGCCCGGCAGCGGATGAGCGCGGTCAAGGGCGCCGTCCTCTCGCTGCTGCTCGACGCCTACCAGCGGCGCGACAAGGTCGGGCTCGTGACCTTCCGGGGCACGAGTGCCGACGTGGCGCTGCCCCCGACCTCGTCCGTCGACGCCGCCGCCGCGCGCCTGGAGTCGCTGCCCACGGGTGGGCGTACGCCCGTCGCGGCCGGGCTGCTCAAGGCGCACGAGGTGCTGCGCGTGGAGCGACTGCGGGATCCGGCACGGCGGCCGCTGGTCGTCGTCGTGACGGACGGGCGCGCCACGGGCGGGCCCGAGCCGGTGGCCCAGGCGGGGCGCGCGGCGCGGCTGTTCGGGGCGGCGGGCGTCGCTTCCGTGGTCGTCGACTGCGAGTCGGGGCCCGTGCGGCTCGGGCTCGCCGGGCAGCTTGCCGGTGAGCTCGGCGGTACCGCCGTGACGCTCGACGAGCTGCGGGCGGAGTCCATCGCCGGGCTCGTCAAGGACGTACAGGGATCGGGATCTCGTATGACTCGCATGAGGAGCGTCGCGTAATGCCGCAGGGACAGCCGAGCATCGTGCCGGACGACGGACTCACCACACGTCAGCGGCGCAACCGCCCGCTCGTCGTCGTACACACCGGCATCGGCAAGGGGAAGTCCACCGCCGCCTTCGGGCTCGCGCTGCGGGCCTGGAATCAGGGCTGGCCGATCGGGGTCTTCCAGTTCGTGAAGTCCGCGAAGTGGAAGGTGGGGGAAGAGAACGCCCTGAAGGTGCTCGGTGCATCCGGCGAGGGCGGGGCCGTCGACTGGCACAAGATGGGCGAGGGCTGGTCGTGGATCCAGCGCGCGCCCGCCGACGGCGAGTTGAGCAACGAGGAGAAGGCCCGCGAGGGCTGGGAGCAGGTCAAGCGTGACCTCGCGGCCGAGACGTACCGCCTGTACGTCCTGGACGAGTTCGCCTATCCCATGCACTGGGGGTGGGTCGACACGGACGAGGTCGTCGAGACGCTGCGGAATCGGCCCGGGAATCAGCACGTCGTGATCACGGGGCGTAACGCGCCTGCTGAGCTGGTCGAATTCGCTGATCTCGTCACCGACATGTCCAAGGTCAAGCATCCGATGGACGCCGGGCAGAAGGGCCAGAGGGGCATCGAGTGGTAGCTCGGCTCGTCGTCGCCGCGCCGTCCTCCGGGAGCGGGAAGACGACTGTCGCCACGGGGTTGATGGCCGCCTTCTCGGCGGCCGGGCTTGCCGTGTCCCCGCACAAGGTGGGGCCGGACTACATCGATCCCGGGTATCACGCGCTGGCCACGGGGCGGCCGGGCCGCAACCTGGACGCATATCTGTGCGGTCCTGAGATGGTCGCGCCGCTGTTCGCGCACGGGGCGCGTGGATGCGATCTTGCCGTGGTCGAGGGCGTCATGGGGCTCTACGACGGGGCCTCCGGGCAGGGTGAGCTTGCTTCCACCGCGCAGGTGGCGAAGTTGCTGCGGGCGCCTGTGGTGCTGGTCGTGGATGCGTCTTCGCAGTCGCGGTCTGTGGCTGCTCTTGTGCATGGGTTCGCTTCCTGGGACCCGGAGGTGCGGATCGGGGGCGTCATCTTGAACAAGGTGGGGTCCGCGCGGCACGAGGAGCTACTGCGGGAGGCGTTGGACGAGTCCGGAGTGCCGGTGCTCGGGGCGCTTGCCCGGGTGGGGGAAGTTCGGGCTCCTTCACGGCACTTGGGGCTTGTGCCGGTCGCCGAGCGGCGGGCCGAGGCTGTGGAGTCTGTCGCGGCGTTGGCCTCGCGGGTGCGGGAAGGGTGTGACCTGGAGGGGATTCTGGGTCTTGCCCGGAGTGCGCCTGCGTTGTCCGGTGACACGTGGGATCCGGGTGCGGGTCCTGCCGAAAGCCGCAGGCCCGTCGTCGCCATCGCCGGTGGTGCCGCCTTCTCGTTCTCCTACGCCGAGCACGCCGAGCTGCTCGCCGCCGCCGGAGCCGACGTCGTCACGTTTGATCCCCTGCACGACGAGCAACTGCCGCCCGGCACCGCCGGGCTCGTCATCGGCGGTGGGTTTCCCGAGGTGTACGCTCCCGAGCTCTCCGGCAATGAGCCGTTGCGGAAAGCCGTTGCCGAGCTTGCTCTCGGTGGGGCGCCCGTTGCCGCCGAGTGTGCCGGGCTGCTCTATCTGACGCGGGAGTTGGACGGGAAGCCCATGTGCGGCGTGCTCGACGCCCGCGCGCGGATGTCGGAGCGGCTGACGCTCGGGTACCGGGAGGCCGTCGCCGTGTCCGACAGCGCACTCGCGGCCGTCGGGACCCGGATGCGCGGGCACGAGTTTCACCGCACCGTCGTCGAACCGGGCGCCGGGGCGGCTCCCGCCTGGGGTCTGCACGCCCCTGAACGGCGCGTCGAAGGCTTCGTACAACACGGTGTGCACGCGAGTTATCTGCACACGCATTGGGCCGCCGAACCCGGTATCGCCCGTCGGTTCGTAGAGAGGTGCAGGGGATGAGCAACACGCTGGTCGGAGTCGGTGTCGGGCCCGGTGACCCGGAGCTGGTGACCGTCAAGGGTGTCAACGCGCTGCGCGCCGCCGCTGTCGTCGTCGTACCCGTGATGGACACTGGCGAGCGCGGCCGCGCCGAGGCGACCGTGCTGCACTACGTCCCCGAGGACAAGGTCGTACGTGTCGTGTTCGCGCTCAACGAGCGCACCGACCGGCAGCGCCGCGAGGCCGCCTGGGACGCCGCGGGCGAGCGGGTCGCCGAGCTGCTGCGGGAGCACGGCTCGGTGGCATTCGCGACGATCGGCGACCCCAATGTGTACTCGACGTTCACCTATCTCGCGCAGACCATCGCGGAGCTCGTGCCGGGGGCCGGCATCGAGACCGTGCCCGGCATCACCGCCATGCAGGACCTCGCCGCCCGCAGCGGCGCCGTGCTCACCGAGGGCACCGAGCCGCTGACGCTGGTGCCGGTGACCGCGGGCGCCGCCGTACTCAAGGACGCGCTCGCCGGGCCCGGCACGGTCGTCGCGTACAAGTTCGGGCGCCTTGCCCCTGAGGTGGCGGCCGCGCTGCGGGAGACCGGGCGCATCGAAGACGCCGTGTGGGGGTCGGCGCTCGGCCTTCCCGAGGAGTCCATCCGCTCGGCCGCCGAGCTGGACGAGACGCCGCTGCCCTATCTCTCGACGCTGATCGCCCCCGCGCGGCGCGAGGGCGGCCGGGGCGGGAAACTGTGACCTCGGTCCGCACCGCGGCGTCAGTCCGCGATGCCCAGGGTCATCACAAAAGCGCCGAGCGCCACGAACACAGCCATGCGCCCTTGCTAGCCGATTGACCCCCTTGACTGTTTCTGTTTCGTACGAGAGGAACCCACCCATGGCCGACGCCGAAGCCACCACCGGCAAGGTGACCTTTGTCGGGGCAGGGCCCGGCGCCGCCGACCTGCTCACGTTCCGTGCCGCACGGGCCATCGCGGACGCCGATGTCGTCATCTGGGCGGCCAGCCTGGTGCAGGCGGAGGTCCTGGAGCACGCGCGCGAGGGCGCCGAGATCCTCGACTCGGCGACGATGTCCCTCGAAGACGTCGTCGCCGTGTACGAGCGGGCCGCCGCCGAAGGATTGAAGGTGGCCCGTATCCACTCCGGCGACCCTGCCCTGTGGGGCGGCACGCAGGAGCAGGTCGACCGGTGCGCCGGGCTCGGCGTGGCGACGGAGATCGTGCCGGGCGTCTCGTCGTTCTCGGCGGTCGCGGCGATCGCGCAGCGCGAGCTGACGATCCCCGAGGTCGCGCAGTCCGTGATCCTCACCCGGCTCGGCGGCGGCAAGACGCCGATGCCGCCCGGCGAGGAGGTGCGGGAGTTCGCGCGGCACGGCACGACGATGGCGCTGTTCCTCTCGGCGGCACGCAGCGGCCAGCTGGTGCGTGAGCTCCTGGAGGGCGGCTACCCGACGACCACGCCCGTCGTCATCGCGTACCAGGCGACGTGGCCCGAGGAGTTGGTGCTCAACTGCACCATCGAGACCCTTGAGGAGACCGTCAAGGAACACCGCCTGTGGAAGCACACGCTGTTCCTGGTCGGCCCGGCCCTCGCCGCGCACGGCACCCGCTCGCACCTCTACCACCCGGGCCACTTCCACGGCTTCCGCAAGGCCGACCCCGAGGCGCGGGCCGCTCTGCGCGCGGAGAGGGCGAAATCGTGATCACCGTCGTCGGTACGGGGACGGGGGCGCCGCTCGACGCCGCCGCGCTTGATGCGGTGCGTGCGGCGGGGCTCGTCGTGGGCGCCCGGCGGCACATCGAGTCCGCGGGGCTGCCGCCGGGGACGGCCCGGGTGGTGATGGGGCCGCTCGCCCCCGCCCTCGACGCCATCGAGAAGCAGCTGGCGAAGGCCGACGGGGCGACGGAGGGCAGCGGCGTCGTGGTGCTCGCCTCCGGGGACCCCGGGTTCTTCGGGATCGTGCGGGCGCTCGCCGAGCGGTTCGGCCCCGCCGAGCTCGCCATCCGGCCCGGCGTCTCGTCCGTCGCGACCGCCTTCGCGCGGATCGGGCTCCCGTGGGACGACGCGGTCGTGGTGAGCGCGCACGGGCGCGATCTGCGCACCGCGGCGAACGCCTGCCGCGCACACCCCAAGGTGGCCATCCTGACCGGCCCCGGCAGCGGCCCCGCCGAGCTCGGCGCCGAGCTGGTACGGCGCGCCGACGCCCGCACCCTCGTCGTGGCGAGCGCCCTGGGCGACCCGGAGCACGAGCGCGTCGAACGGGTCACGCCGACCGAGGCCGCGGCCCGCGACTGGGGGCCCTCGGTGAGCGTCGTGCTCTGCCTGAACGAAGAGCGCGCTCTTGCACCGCTGCGCACCGTCGCAGGCCCCCGGCAGGGGCCGTCCCAATGGGCCCTGGACGAGGACGAGTTCACCCACCGCGACTCGATGATCAGCAAGTTCGAGGTGCGCGCGCTCGCCCTCGCCCGGCTCGGACCGCGCCTCGGCGACCTGGTGTGGGACATCGGCGCGGGCTCCGGCTCGGTCGCCGTGGAGTGCGCGCGGTTCGGCGCGGCCGTCGTGGCCGTGGAGAAGACCGCCGACGGCATCGAGCGCATCCGCGCCAACGCCGCGGCGCACGGCGTCGACGTGCGGGCTGTGCACGGTGCGGCGCCCACCGTGCTCTCCGATCTCGCGGACCCGGACGCGGTGTTCATCGGCGGCGGCGGGCGCGAGCTGCCCGCCATCGTGACGGCGTGCGCACGGCGGGCCCGGCGGTCCGTCGTCGTCGCCATGGCGGCGCTCGACCGGGTGCCCGCGGTGCGGGCCGCGCTGAGCGGTGCCGGGTTCGACTGCGACGGCGTACTGCTGCAGTCGTCGCGTCTTGCGCCGCTGCCGGGTGAGGTGTCGCGGCTCGCGGCGACCAATCCGGTCTTTCTGGTGTGGGGCACCCGCCCCTCATCTCCGCTGTCTGAAGGAGTAGTTCAGTGATCGGCCTGATCTCCGCCACGGCGGCGGGCGGCGCGGCACGCGACCGTCTCGCCGCGGCGTGGCCCTCGCGGACGCGGGTGTACGAGGGGCCCGTGCGGGGCGCCGTGGAGCGGGCCTTCGCGGAGTGCGAGCAGGTGGTGTGCTTTCTCGCCGCGGGCGCCGTGGTTCGGCTCTGCGCGCCGCTGCTCCAGGGCAAGGATGTCGACCCCGGGGTCGTGTGCGTCGATGAGGCCGGGCGTTTTGCTGTTGCCCTGCTGGGCGGGCATGAGGGGGGTGCGAATGCCCTTGCCCACGAGGTGGGGGATGTTCTGGGGGCCTTGCCTGTTGTGACCACGGCCACCGACGCGGTGGATGTGCCGGGTCTCGACATGCTGGGGCTGCCGGTCGAGGGGGATGTCGCGGGGGTCACCCGGAGCATTCTGGACGGGGAACCCGTCGCCCTGGACGCGGAGTTGAACTATCCGTTGCCGGCGCTGCCTCCCAACGTCACACGGGAGCAGCGGGAGCAGCGGGAGCTGCCTGCCGTCCGGATCACCGACCGGGTACTCGAACTCGCCGAGGGCGAAGTCGTGTTGCGGCCGCCCTCCCTCGTCGTGGGCGTCGGCGCCAGCAAGGGCGCGCCCGCCGAAGAAGTCCTCGGGCTCATCCAGGACACCCTGCGGGACGCGGGGCTCTCCCCCGCCTCCGTCGCCTCACTGGCCACCGTCGACGCGAAGGCCGATGAACCCGGCATCGTCGAGGCCGCCGCGCGGCTCGGCGTGCCGGTCGTGACGTACGCGGCCGACGAGCTGGCCGCGGTCGACGTGCCGAACCCCTCCGACGCGCCGCTCGCCGCCGTCGGTACGCCCTCCGTCGCGGAGGCCGCCGCGCTGCGCGGTGGCGGTGAACTCCTCGTGCCCAAGCGGAAGTCGGCGCCCGAGGGCCGTGCGCCCATGGCCACCTGCGCCGTCGTGCGGCGGGCGCCGCGCGGGCGGCTCGCGGTCGTCGGACTCGGTCCCGGCGCGCGGGATCTGCTGACGCCGCGCGCCCGCGAAGAGCTGCGCAGGGCCTCGGTCCTGGTCGGTCTCGACCAGTACGTCGACCAGATCCGGGACCTCCTTCGCCCCGGCACGAAGGTCATCGAGTCGGGCCTCGGCGCCGAGGAGGAGCGGGCGCGTACCGCTGTCGCGGAGGCGCAGAAGGGGCAGGCTGTCGCGCTGATCGGTTCGGGCGACGCGGGCGTGTACGCCATGGCATCGCCCGCCCTCGCCGAGGCGAGCGACGACATCGACGTCATCGGCGTACCCGGTGTGACGGCCGCGCTCGCGGCGGCGGCGATCCTTGGCGCACCGCTCGGCCACGACCACGTGTCCATCAGCCTCTCCGACCTGCACACGCCGTGGGAGGTCATCGAGCGCCGGGTGCGCGCGGCGGCCGAGGCGGACATCATCGTCACCTTCTACAACCCGCGCAGCCGGGGCCGCGACTGGCAACTGCCGAAGGCCCTGTCGATCCTCGCCGAGCACCGGGAGCCGACGACGCCGGTCGGTGTCGTACGCAACGCATCCCGCCCGGACGAGTCCGCACGCCTGAGCACGATCGGCGAACTCGACCCGGCGACGGTCGACATGATGACGGTCGTGACGGTCGGCAACACCGCGACCCGTGAGATCGCGGGCCGCATGGTGACACCGCGCGGCTACCGCTGGCAGCACACGGACCCTTCGGAGGTGTCCAAGTGACCCGTGTCGTCCACCCCATCGAGCAGGAGTCGTTCCGGCGGCTCAGGGCCCGCCTCGACACCTCGCACTTCGCGCCGCTGACCCGGGCGGTCGTGGAACGGGTCATCCACTCCGCCGCCGACCTGGAGTACGCGACGGACCTCGTCACCGACGAGGACACCCTCGTGGCGGCCCACGCGGCGCTGCACGCGGGCGCGCCCGTCGTCGCCGACGTGGAGATGGTCGCGGCGGGCATCACGAAGCGCGAGACGGTCTGCCGTCTCAAGGACGCCAAGTCGTCGTCCGGGCTTACCCGTTCGGCCCACGCGATCCGTCTCGCGTACGAGCAGGTGGGCCCCGGAGCGATCTGGGTGATCGGCTGCGCGCCGACCGCCCTGGAGGAGCTGCTCGTGCTCGACGCGGCGCCCGCCCTGGTGATCGGCCTGCCCGTCGGCTTCGTCGGCGCCGCCGAGTCCAAGGCAGCGCTGCGCGAGAGCGGCCTTCCCGCCGTCAGCAACGTGTCGGAGAAGGGCGGTTCGGCGGTGGCGGCGGCCGCGCTGAACGCGCTCCTGTACCACCCCGCGCCGTCGCCGAAGTCGAAGTCGAAGTCGAGGTCGGCGTCGAACGAAACACCCGCAACAACCAAGGAGTCCCAGTGACCACCCCGCCCGCACTGCTCATCGCCGGCCACGGCACCCGCGACGAGGCCGGGGCCGCAGCGTTCCGGGACTTCGTGCAGGAACTCGCCCGCCGCAACCCCGAACTCCCGGTCGCCGGCGGCTTCATCGAGCTGTCGCCGCCGCCGCTGGGCGACGCGGTCACCGACCTGGTGGAGCGGGGCGTCAAACGCTTCGCCGCCGTCCCGCTGATGCTGGTGTCGGCCGGGCACGCCAAGGGTGACATCCCCGCGGCGCTCACCCGCGAGAAGGAGCGCCACCCCGGCATCTCCTACACGTACGGCCGCCCGCTCGGCCCGCACCCCTCGCTCCTGAAGGTCCTGGAGCGCCGCCTGGACGAGGCGCTCGGCGGCGCGGCGCGCACGCCCGAGGACCGCGCGGACGTGACGGTGCTGCTTGTCGGCCGCGGTTCGACCGATCCGGACGCCAACGCCGAGGTGCACAAGGCGGCGCGGCTGCTGTGGGAGGGGCGCGGTTACGCGGGCGTGGAGACGGCGTTCGTGTCGCTCGCGGCGCCGGACGTGCCGTCGGGCCTCGACCGCTGCGTACGCCTGGGTGCGAAGCGGGTCGTGGTCCTCCCCTACTTCCTCTTCACCGGCATCCTGCCGGACCGGGTCCGTCAGCAGACGGACGGCTGGGCGGCGGCACACCCCGAGATCGAGGTGCGCTCGGCGGATGTGATCGGCCCCGAGGAGGAGTTGCTCGACCTCGTCATGGAGCGCTACCGGGAGGCGGTGCAGGGCGATCTGCGGATGAACTGCGACTCCTGCGTCTACCGCATCGCGCTGCCCGGCTTCGAGGACAAGGTGGGTCTGCCGCAGCAGCCGCACTTCCACCCGGACGACGACGGGGACCACGGGCACGGGCACGGCCATGGGCACGGACACGGTCACCACCACGGATCCCATGCGCACTCCCACTGAGACCGGGTACGACGGCGAAGAGACCGGGTACGACGGCGAACCGGACCTGCGGCATCACGGGGATGCCGAGGTCCGGGGCGCCGTCGGCCTCACCGATCTGGCGGTCAACGTCCGCGCGAACACCCCGCCCGACTGGCTGAAGCGGCACATCGCCGCCTCGCTCGACGGCCTGGCCGCGTATCCGGACGGCCGGGCGGCGCGGGCCGCGGTGGCGGCGCGGCACGGCGTCCCGCCGGACCGGGTGCTCCTCACATCGGGCGCGGCGGAGGCGTTCGTGCTGCTCGCCCGGGCCCTGAAGATCCGTCAGCCGGTGGTCGTGCACCCGCAGTTCACCGAACCCGAGGCCGCGCTGCGGGATGCGGGGCATGTGGTGGGTCGGGTGCTGCTGCGGGAGTCCGAAGGGTTCCGGCTGACCCCGGCCGCGGTGCCGGAGTCGGCCGATCTGGTGGTGATCGGCAACCCGACCAACCCGACGTCGGTGCTGCACCCGGCCGCATCCATCGCCGAACTCGCCCGCCCTGGGCGGGTGTTGGTGGTGGACGAGGCGTTCATGGACGCGGTGCCGGGCGAGCGGGAAGCCTTGGCGGGCCGCACGGACGTGCCGGGCCTGGTGGTCCTGCGAAGCCTCACCAAGACGTGGGGCCTCGCGGGCCTGCGGATCGGTTACGTCCTCGCCGACCCGGAGACGATCGAGGCCCTGTCCGGGGCGCAGCCGCTGTGGCCCGTCTCCTCCCCCGCGCTGGCGGCGGCGGAGGCGTGTGTGCGGCCTCGGGCGCTGGCGGAGGCGCTGGTGGCGGCGGAACAGATCGCCACGGACCGCGCCCATCTCCTGGCCGGCCTCGCGGAGTTCGCCCCCGCGGGGATCCGGGTGCCCCCTGCGGCGGAGGCCCCCTTCATCCTCCTGAGGGCCCCGGAGGCCCTCCCCCTCCGCGAACGCCTGCGGGAACGGGGCTTCGCCGTGCGGCGGGGCGATACGTTCCCCGGCCTGGGCCCGGAGTGGCTGCGGGTCGCGGTCCGCGACCGGGAGACGACGGATCGGTTCCTGGGGGCGCTGGGGGCGATGCTGTAGGTGGCAGCGGGGCAGGGTGGGCACCCCCCTTCCCGATTACCCCGCAGTTGCCCGCCACCCATTCGGTGGTCTTCGAGCCCGGCGAAGCCAGAAGATTTCGGGAAGGGGCGCCCGCGCGCGGAGCGCCCTCATGGACACAGCGGGGAAGAGAAGGCGCCGTCCACCAGCACCGGCACCACCCTCGACGCATCCCGTTCCACCGCCACCGCCACATCCCCGGCGAAGCCGCCCGCCGCCAGCTCCCGCCCCGACGCACACTCCGCCACCGCCACCGCGACGTCCCCGCACGACGCATACCCGCCCGCCGCCACCTCCGCCTCCGGCGACAGCCGCCCCCCGCCCAGAGCGGAGATCACCGCCCCCGCCCCCAGCGCGTCCTCCAGCGCGGGCCGCAGGCTCCCGTCCTCCCACCGCTCACCGGAGGCGACCACCGCGACCGGCCGGTCAGTGGTACCGAAGCCCTCCCGGGCCAGCCAACCGCCCACCGCCGCCGCGTTCCTGAGGCATCCGGCGACCACCACCCCGCCCGCCTCCGACGCCGCCGCCGCGATCGCGGACCCATTGGGCGAGGGCAGCACCAGGCGGGACGCGAAGGGTGCCCGGCGCAGCGCGGCGGGGGAGAGCGACCACGGCGTATCGGGCGTCACCGCGCGCCGTCCCACCGCAAGCACGGCGCCCCGGTCCGCCGCGTACACCACCGCGCTCTCGTCCCGCCACGCGTACGGGAAGACCTGTGTCCCGGCGTCCACCGCGACCGACACCGCGGTCGTGAACGACAGCACGTCCACTACGACCAGGCACGCCACATCCCCGCCCGCCATCAGTCGCCGCGCCCCTTCGGGCCCCCACTCGAACCGCACCCCGTACCCGGCCTGGGTCCACCAGTCGGCGGTGATCAGGGCGACATTGCGGGGCATACGACTCCTCCGGCTGCGAGTTGACCGCACGCGTGACGCGACAGGCTGCTGGCTCGGCTATCGCCCGGAGTGCCCGCTCGCGAGGCGCCACTCGCGGTTGAGGGTACCCAGCGGGATGCGGCGCTCGATGACCGGCGTACCGAACAGGGAGAGCTGGAAGTGGAGTTGGCCGCTCAGGTCGAAGCCGCCGTACAGCGCCCAGGCGCCGGTTGCCGAGGTCTTGCCGTCGCTGGACGCGGTCGCCTCGGCGTCGGCCTCGCCGCGTAGATACGGGGCGAAGTCGGCGGTGACACCCACGGCCCCGTACAGGCCGACGGAGGCCTCCGCGCCGAGAGCGCCCTTGACGCGCCCGGCGGCGGTGACGCTCGCGTTCACCGGGGTGCTGTGCACGGCCGACGTACTGACCGGGGCCCAGCCCTTGCCCGAGGCGTAACTGCCGCCGACCCGGAAGTCGCCCTTGACGTCCTGCTGGACGTCGAGCGTGACGTGGCCGTCGGCCTCCACCTGGATGTAGCACGTCAGGTCGAGGTTGACGACGACGGGCACCGGGCCGACCTGGATGACGGGGGTGCTGTGCAGTTTGGCGAACGGGATCCGCTTGGGCTCCCCGGTGCTCGCGGCGGCGCGGCCCTTGAGCGCCCACTGCGAGGACCAGTCACCGCTCATGCCGAGGAAGGCGGAGCTCGGAGCGAAGCCGCCGTCCTTGTTGCCCTCGTAGGAGAACTCCACCTCGGGGGCGAGCTGGACGAAGCCGGAGACGGAGGCACCGGCCGATGCGGGGGCATCCTTGGCGGTATCCACCGAGGCGTTCACGTCGAGCCGCAGATTACCGAGGGGGAGCTTTGCGCCCTTGGGCCCGAAACGCACGCCCTGGCTCTTTGCCCAGGAGAAGCTGACGCCCTTGACCAGAGGCTCGACCGTGACCGACGACGGGTCGACCGGGACCTTGCCATCGGCCTTGTCGTCCTGGAGGACGGAGGCCAGCGTCGTGGAGGCCGTCTTCACCTCGGTGCCGCGGTCGGTCTTCCCCACGACCTCGGTGACCTTGGCGAGCAGGCCGTTGGGAGCGCCGTGCGCCGGCGCGCTGGCGATGATGTCGCCGACGGCGACGGGCTTGTCAGGCGCGGGGGAATGGCCCGGCGTGGCGGTGTGCCGCTGCGGGGCCGTGGATATGACGGCCCGTTGGCTCGTCTTGTCGTACGAGGCCACCTTCAGCGAGGACTTCTGGGGACGGCCCTTGCCGGTGCGGGCGCGGGCCACGGCGGTCGGCGCGGGCGACGCCTGCGGCGCGGCGCCCACGTCGAGCCGCCGGGTGCCGTCAGCCGTCGGCGTGGTGGTGGTGCTGCTGCTTTCGGGCTCGGCTGCATTCGTGTCCGGCGTCGAGGAACAGCCGGTGGCGGCGAGTGCGAGGGCGGTCAGGCCGGGGAGCAGGAGGCGTCTGGAGAGCGTGCGCACGTAGGTGTGACCTTTGGATTTGGGGGGTGGGGGCGTTACCTGCGGGTAACGCGAAAGCGGATCATGCCATGTGCGCACGC
The DNA here is from genome assembly GCF_040686095.1 of Streptomyces sp. NPDC086554. Classification (NCBI taxonomy): domain Bacteria; kingdom Bacillati; phylum Actinomycetota; class Actinomycetes; order Kitasatosporales; family Streptomycetaceae; genus Streptomyces; species Streptomyces sp. NPDC086554. The sequence continues at coordinate 6,658 of NZ_JBFBJK010000033.1, read as the reverse complement.
CGGCAGTCACCTTGAGAGTGCCCCAACTCGCCTGCGGTGCAAGCTAGTTGAAGATTCACTTACGAGGGTGATGTGGCACCGGCTGGTTCCGCCGCCTGTAGCACTTCAGCGCAGGCCGAATTTCACGTGAGGCCACAGGGAAAGTTCGGCACGTACTGCATCCCCGACGGGAAGACGGACGCGCCCCTCGGCGGCATCTTCCTCAACATGCCCAACCCCAGGCAGCGCATCGGCGGCGTGGGCTACCGGGTCCTTCCCGAGGCGTGCACGAGGCGTCCTGCCATATCGCGGTGCGCTGCGACTGCGCGGTCGAGGGCACCCAGCCGCTGAGAAGTCCCGTTCAGGGGGATTCTGCCCTCATCCATGGGGCAGAGGATGTCAACCCACCACCCTCCCGTTCAGCACAACCCTCCGCGGCGCCCCCAACACCCGCACGTCCTCCCGTGGATCCCCCTCGTAGACCACGAGGTCCGCGGGGGCGCCCTCCACGAGCCCGGGGCGCCCCAGCCAGGCCCTCGCCCCCCACGTCGTCGCCGACAACGCGTCCACCGCCGGGATGCCCGCGAGCCTCAGCTCGGCCACCTCCGCGGCCACGAGGCCGTGTGCGAGGGAGCCACCGGCGTCCGTGCCCGCGTACACGGGGATCCCGGCGTCGTACGCCGCCCGCACCGTGTCGTAGCGGCGCTCGTACAGCCGCCGCATGTGCTGCGACCAGCGCGGGAACTTCGACTCGCCGCCGTCCGCGAGCTGCGGGAACGTCGCGATGTTCACCAGCGTGGGGACGATCGCCACGCCCTTCTCCGCGAACAGCGGGATCGTGTCCTCGGTCAGGCCCGTCGCGTGCTCGATGCAGTCGATGCCCGCCTCCACCAGGTCCCGCAGGGAATCCTCGGCGAAGCAGTGGGCCGTCACCCGCGCCCCGAGCCGGTGGGCCTCGGCGATCGCCGCCTCCACCTCCGCCCGCGGCCAGCACGCCGTCAGGTCCCCCGCCTCGCGGTCGATCCAGTCGCCGACCAGTTTGACCCAGCCGTCGCCGCGGCGGGCCTCCTGGGCGACGTACGCCACGAGGTCGGACGGCTCGATCTCGTGGGCGTAGTTACGGATGTAGCGGCGCGTGCGCGCGATGTGACGGCCCGCCCGGATGATCTTCGGGAGGTCCTCGCGGTCGTCGATCCAGCGGGTGTCGGACGGGGAGCCCGCGTCGCGGATGAGGAGAGCGCCGATCTCGCGGTCCGTCAGCGCCTGCTTCTCCGCCACCTCCGGTTCCACCGGGCCGTGCGCGTCGAGGCCCACGTGGCAGTGCGCGTCGACCAGGCCGGGGAGGACCCAGCCCTCCACCGTGGTGGTGGGCGCCGCCGGGCGGTCGTACGTCACCCTGCCCCCCACGACCCACAGCTCGTCCCGGACCTCGTCCGGGCCGACGAGCACCCGCCCCTTCACGTGCAGCACCGTGTGATCGCTCATGTACAGCAGCTTAGGAGCCTGTCGGTACGCTCGGTCCGGCAGCCCGAACGAACTCGTGAGCGAAGTGAGCAGCGAAGTGAGCAGCACTGTGACGACGCACCCATTCCTTGACCTGGCCCCCTTGAGCGCCCGGCACTTCGCCTCCATCGAGGAGCGCGTCGCCGGTCTCCTCTCCACCTCGCAGGACGTCGTGATCATGCAGGGCGAGGCGCTGCTGCCCCTGGAGGGCTGCATCCGGGGCGCGGCTCAGCCGGGTACGACCGCGCTGAACATCATCACCGGGCCGTACGGGCAGACCTTCGGGAACTGGCTGCGGGACTGCGGGGCGACGGTCGTCGATCTCGCCGTTCCGTTCCACACCGCCGTGACGGCGGAGCAGGTCCGTGAGGCGCTCGCCGCGCACCCCGAGATCGACTTCGTCTCACTCGTGCACGCGGAGGCCGCGACGGGCAACACCAATCCCGTCGCCGCGATCGGTGAGGTCGTACGCGAGCACGGCGCTCTCTTCATGCTCGACGCCGTCGCATCGGTGGCTGCCGAGCCGCTGCTTCCGGATGCGTGGGGCGTGGACCTGTGCGTGATCGGCGCGCAGAAGGCGATGGGCGGCCCCGCGGGCGTCTCGGCGGTCTCCGTGAGCGAGCGCGCCTGGACGCGGCTCGCGGCCAATCCTCGGGCGCCGCGCCGCTCGTATCTCTCCCTCCTGGACTGGAAGGAGCGCTGGATCGACGGCGGCAGGAAGGCGCTCCTTCACGCGCCCGCCCAGTTGGAGATGCTCGCCCTCGAGGCGTGCGTGGAGCGGATCGAGGCGGAGGGGCTCGACGCCCTGATGGCGCGGCATGCCACCGCTGCGGCCGCCACGCGCGCCGGTGCGCTGGCGCTTGGTGGGGGCCTGGAGCCTTATGTTTACGAGGCCCAGGACTCGGCCCCGGTCGCCACCACCCTGCGTGCACCCTCCGGTATCGACGCGGCGGAGCTCGTCGCCAAGGCGCTCGCGGCGGATCCGGTGCTTCCACTGGTCGCGGGCGGCGGCGCGCTCGCCAAGGAAATGATCCGGGTCAATCACTACGGCCCGGACGCGACCCGTGGCGTCGTGCACGCGTCGCTGGCGGCGCTGGGCGCGGCCATGAGCGAGGCAGGCCTCGCCGTCGACCTGGAAGCGGCCCGCCGCGCGGTGACGGCCGCCTGGGGCTGAGCCGACCCACAGCAGAGGCAGCGGGCAACAGCCGGGCGCAACGCGGCACGACGAGTACGTCGATCTCCTCGGGGAGGGGGGTCGACGTAGCGTCCGCACCGTAAATACTCTACGTAAATTCACGGACGCATTCTCACCCGCGCCTCACCCGCTTCTCATCGCTTCTTTAACCGCTTTATCAGCGCAGCTTCCCGTATTCTTCTGCCCGCTTTCCCGGGACCTAAACACCAAGATTTCGACAGCGCCAACCGCCGTAATTCGGGCACGTCTCGTCGGAGTTACGCGTCTGTGACGTACTCCACATCGAGTCCGGTATAGACCTTTCATCCCGCTCAAAATGGGCGAAAACGCCGGAGCTTCCTGCGGGCGCGCACCCCCGCGTGATAACACATGACGCGCTCTCGCGTAACCCCTCCTCGCGATGCAATCCAAGAAATTGCTCGGTAAATTCAATACGCATGACCGCTGCACAAGCCGATCTACCGACCGACCTGCAAGCGAATTCCCTGAAAATGCCCGAGGGGTTGCGGCTCGACACCCCCGCCGTCGCCGACGGCGCCGCGATCTGGCGGATCGCCCGCGACTCGAAGGTGCTCGACCTCAACTCCTCGTACAGCTATCTGCTGTGGTGTCGTGACTTCGCGGCCACCTCCGTCGTGGCCAGAGACGCCGACGGACAGCTCGCGGGGTTCATCACCGGCTACATCCGGCCCGAGCGGCCGCGCACCCTGGTGGTCTGGCAAGTCGCTGTCGACCACGCGCACCGTGGCCGAGGTCTCGCCGGTGCGCTGCTCGACGGGCTGACCACGAAGGTCGCCGCCGACCGCGAGCTGGTCTCGGTCGAGACGACCATCACGCCGGACAACACCGCGTCCGAGCGGCTCTTCACCTCGTACGCGCAGCGCCACGGCGCGTCCGTCGAGCGCACGGTGCTCTTCGACGCGGGGCTCTTCCCCGACGGCGGCCACGAGCCGGAGGTCCTGTTCCTCATCGAGCCGATACCGCCGATCGCGCCCGCCTCGCCGACGCCACGCGGCTGACCACCGGGTCGCCCGCGTCCCCCCTCGCTTTCAGTCAACTCCCCCCACCTCCCACGCCTTTCCATCTCCCAGGAGATCTGCTGTGACCATCACCCAGCCCGACCTGAGCGTCTTCGAGACCCTGGAGTCGGAGGTGCGCAGCTACTGCCGCGGTTGGCCCACTGTCTTCGACCGTGCGCAGGGCAGCCGCATGTTCGACGAGGACGGCCACTCGTACCTCGACTTCTTCGCCGGGGCCGGCTCGCTCAACTACGGCCACAACAACCCCGTCCTCAAACGCGCCCTCATCGACTACCTGGAGCGCGACGGCGTCGTCCACGGTCTCGACATGTCGACGACCGCCAAGCGCGCGTTCCTCGAGTCGTTCCAGAACATCATCCTGCGCCCGCGTGACCTGCCCTACAAGGTCATGTTCCCGGGCCCGACGGGCACCAACGCCGTCGAGTCCGCGCTGAAGCTGGCCCGCAAGGTGAAGGGGCGTGAGTCGATCGTCTCGTTCACCAACGCCTTCCACGGAATGTCGCTCGGCTCGCTCGCCGTAACCGGCAACGCCTTCAAGCGGGCCGGCGCCGGCATCCCGCTCGTGCACGGCACGCCGATGCCGTTCGACAACTACCTCGACGGCCAGACCCCCGACTTCATCTGGTTCGAGCGGCTCCTGGAGGACCAGGGCTCCGGCCTCAACCAGCCCGCCGCCGTGATCGTCGAGACGGTGCAGGGCGAGGGCGGCATCAACGTCGCCCGCGCCGAGTGGCTGCGCAAGCTCGCCGAGGTCTGCGAGCGCTGGGACATGCTCCTGATCGTCGACGACATCCAGATGGGCTGCGGCCGCACCGGTGCCTTCTTCTCCTTCGAGGAGGCGGGCATCGTGCCGGACATCGTGACGGTGTCCAAGTCCATCAGCGGCTACGGCATGCCGATGGCGCTGACCCTGTTCAAGCCCGAGCTCGACGTCTGGGAGCCGGGCGAGCACAACGGCACCTTCCGCGGCAACAACCCGGCGTTCGTCACGGCTGCCGCCACGCTGGAGACGTACTGGACCGACGGCCCGGCGATGGAGAAGCAGACCCGCGCCAAGGGTGAGCAGATCGAGGAGGCGTTCGCCGCCATCGTCGAGGAGAACCCCGGCGCGATCAAGGAGTACCGCGGCCGCGGCCTGGTCTGGGGCATGGAGTTCCTCGACAAGGAGCGCGCGGGCGCCATCGCCAAGCGGGCCTTCGAACTCGGCCTGCTCATCGAGACGTCGGGCCCCGAGGGCGAGGTCGTCAAGCTCCTTCCGGCGCTGACGATCACCGCCGACGAGCTGGACGAGGGCCTTCGCACGCTCGCCCGCGCGGTGCGCGAGACCGCCTGAGCGGTGCGCCGGGCCGCCCCGTCGCGGCCCGGCCGCCCGCGTCTTCACCCCCGTAAGAGAAAAGGAACCAACTCACCGTGATCGTCCGTTCGTTCAAGGACATTGAAGGCACCGACCGGCACGTCAAGGCCAAGTCGGGCACGTGGGAGAGCAAGCGCATCGTCCTCGCCAAGGAGCGGGTCGGCTTCTCCCTCCACGAGACCATCCTGTACGCGGGTACGGAGACGTCGATGTGGTACGCCAACCACATCGAGGCCGTCGTGTGCACGAAGGGCGAGGCCGAGCTGACCGACGACACGACCGGCGAGAAGTACACGATCACGCCGGGGACCATGTACCTGTTGGACGGGCACGAGAAGCACACCATGCGGATCAAGGAAGACTTCCACTGCCTGTGTGTCTTCAACCCGCCCGTCACGGGTCGTGAGGACCACGACGAGAACGGCGTGTACCCGCTGCTGACCGAGCCGGAGCCGGACGCGGTCTGAGCAGCCCCCAGAACTCCCCCGCCGCCCTCCTTCCTCTGGGCGGCGGGGGTGTACATCCCGGAAAGGGCCGTACGAGAGGAGAGGCAGGCAACACCATGACCACCGCACCCGAACGCACCGCCGATCTGTACCCGACCCGAGGCGCCGAAGAGGTCCTCATAGAGCGCAAGGACCCCGTCGTGTGGTCCGAGCCGGGTGCACCGGGGCCCATCGCGGCCGACGATCTGGCGGGGTTCGAACGGGACGGTTTCCTGGCGATCGACCAGCTCATCACCCCCGAAGAGGTGAGCGTCTACCACGCAGAGCTGGAACGGTTGATCGGTGATCCCGCGATGCGGGAGAACGAGCGCTCCATCGTGGAGCCCCGTTCCCAGGAGATCCGGTCCATCTTCGAGGTGCACAAGATCAGCGAGCTGTTCGCGAAGCTCGCCGCCGACCCGCGGGTGGTGGGCCGGGCCCGGCAGATCCTGGGTTCCGATGTCTACGTCCACCAGTCCCGGATCAATGTGAAGCCGGGATTCGGAGCGTCCGGCTTCTACTGGCACTCGGACTTCGAGACCTGGCACGCGGAGGACGGGCTCGCGAACATGCGGACCGTCTCGGTCTCGATCGCGCTCACCAAGAATCACGACACCAACGGCGGCCTCATGATCATGCCGGGGTCGCACAAGACGTTCCTCGGCTGTGCGGGCGCCACACCGAAGGACAACTACAAGCGGTCCCTGCAGATGCAGGACGCGGGCATTCCCTCGAACGGGACGCTGACCAGCCTCGCCTCGGACTACGGCATCCGGCTCTTCACCGGTGAGGCGGGCTCCGCGACCTGGTTCGACTGCAATGCCATGCACGGCTCGGGGGACAACATCACGCCGTTCCCGCGCAGCAACGTCTTCATCGTGTTCAACAGTGTGGAGAACACCGCGGTGGAGCCGTTCGCGGCGCCGATCCGGCGGCCCGAGTACATCGGGGCCCGGGACTTCACTCCGGTGAAGTAACCCGCCATACAAATGAGTTGAGGCGGGCCCGCCCCCGGCGGGGCGCCGGGGCCCCCCCGCGGGCCCCCCCGTAAAACCCCGGGGGAGGCGGGTAGGCCGAATACCGGGCCCCCCAGAAACAGTCC